>JABFXX010000306.1 GCA_013368795.1 Kofleriaceae bacterium | reverse complement strand
AGGGCAACTACGGCGACGTCGGCCCGCTCAGCGTCACCGCGAGCATGGGCGGCATCACCGCGACGCTCGATGCCGGCCCGCCGCGCGACACGTTCTTCGTGAAGCTCGTCGCGGGAAAAGGCGCGTTCGCAGGCGGCGTCGCTCCGGGCACGTACACGATCGCGGGTGCCGACGCGAGCTACCTCGACTGCGGCCTCTGCGTGCACATCATCGCGGACATCATGACCGGCCAGGGACCGTCGAAGTTCTACTTCGCCGACAGTGGCACAGTGACGCTGACCTCGACGGCGGGCCCAATCGCCGGGTCGGCGTCGAACCTCCGTCTCCGCGCGGTGGACATCAACAACGGCTCGTTCATGAGCGATGGCTGCGACGCGACGATCAGCTCGGTGACGTTCTCGACGCCCTGACCGATTTCTGCGGAAACCAACGGGCGCGACGGTCGCTGGCATCTAGAGGTCCCACACGATCAGCATCGGCTTCTTGGCCTCGTGCAAGACAGATACGGCGAACGCGTGCCACGCGCCTCGTGCATCTCGCGCCGCGCGAACAGGAGAATTCGCCGCGGCTGGACGAGGGCTCGTTCATGAGCGACTGCTGCGACGCGGCGATCGGCTCGGTGACGTTCCCGACGCCATGAGTCCTCCGTCGATTACTGCGGAAATCAACCCGCCGCGACCTTCACCTCGTTGAAGAACGTCGCTGGCATCGCACGCTCGAGGTCCCACACGATCCGCATCGGCTTCTCGGACTCGTGCGAGACGTAGTGCACGGGCCCGAGGAACAGATACGGCGACCGCGTGCCACGCGCCTCGTGCATCTCGCGCCGCACGAACAGCAGAATTCGCCACGGCTGGTCGACGAGACCACGGTAGCGGCGGCCCGTCTTGGAGTCCGCGCGCGTGTTGCCCTGCGACTCCCAGTGAAACCGCGTCGGCGAGATCGGGTAGTCGTTGTAGAGCGTCGTCGGCGAGAAGTGGTCCGGGTCCTTGTTCAGCGTGACGTACAGGACGTCGGCGCGATGGTCCTCGGCATTGAACACACCGCCCTGCGTGCGCAGCAGCTTGCCCTTTCGCACCTCGCGCAGGCCCGCGCTGATCTCGTCGCGCGTGTAGGTCGCGTGGACGCGGAACGGCAGCCCCTCGAGCGGATACGACGGTCGCCGCTGCTGATCGGCGAGCACATCGAGGAGCTGCACGAGCTCGTCGCGAAGGTCTGGCTCGTTCCAGAGCGACGAGATGACCGCATCCATCTCGGCGACCGGCGTGCGGGCGTGGCCGAGGATCACGAACAGCATCAGGTGCAGCGGATCCTGCGGATCGGCACGGAATGGGCGCTTCGCGCTCAGCAGATCACGCCAGGTGCCGATGCGCTCGTCATCGTCGAGGTGGAGCATGCGACCGAATGCGCGCGTGACCTCGTTGTCGAGCTGCGGCCCGGTTCGCACGCCGGCCGCGCGCTTGAGGTTGGTGAGGCAGCGACCGTTCTTGTAGAGGTCCTCGAGATCGAGCTCGCACGACGCGAGGAACTGCGCGAGCGGTACGTCACCGAGCTGGCGCAGATCGTCGACGAGGCTGTCGGTCGAGCTGCCGATGCTCGCGCGAATGTTGTCGAGCACCGCGCGCTGGCTGTCGCGGTCGAGCTTGATCTCGCAGCCCGACGGCAGGAACGGGAACCCCTCCTCGACGGCACGGCGTACGGCGGCGTGCGTGCCACCGACCATCGCGCGATAGCGATCGATGAAGCGGAAGCGCCGGTTCGCGTCACCGATGAAGTCGAGGACGGTCAGGCAGGCCTTGTTGTCCTCGTGACGCAGACCGCGGCCGAGCTGCTGGAGGAACACGGTCGCACTCTCCGTCGGGCGCAAGAACAGCACCGTGTTGACCGACGGCACGTCGACACCTTCGTTGAGGAGGTCTCGCGAGAACACCGCCTTGACCTCGCCGGTCGCGAGCTTGCGGAGGGCGTCGGCGCGCGCGTGCGCGGGCGTCTCGGCAGAGACCGCGAGCGCGGGGATACCCTTCGTTGCGAAGAACGCGGCCATGAACTCCGCGTGTTTGACCGAGACACAGAAGCCGAGCGCACGCATGCCGACGACGTCGTTGACGTGCGCGTGGAGCGCGCGCAGCACGTGGTTCGCGCGCACGTGATCGCCCGTGTAGAGCTGCTCGAGCGTGCTCGTGTCATAGCGGCCGCTCGAGAACGCGACCGACGAGAGGTCGGTGCCGTCGTGGACGCCGAAGTACTGGAACGGGACGACGAGGCCTTGATCGAGCGCGTCCCACAGCCGGATCTCGGCGGCGACACGGTGCTCGAACCACTGCAGGATCGATTTGCCGTCGGAGCGTTCGGGCGTCGCGGTCAGGCCGACCAGGATGCGCGGTTTCAGGTGGTTGAGGAGCGCCTGGTAGGTGTCGCCCTCGGCGTGGTGGAACTCGTCGACGACGACCACGTCGTACGCGTCGGGTGCGAGCGTCGCGAGGCGCTTGTCGTGCAGCGCCTGGATCGAGGCGAACACGTGTCGACCGATCGTCGGCCGGTCGTCACCGACGAGCAGCTCGCCGAAGTGGCCGTCGCGGACTGCGGCGCGGAACGTCGCGAGGCTCTGCTTCAGGATCTCGCGCCGGTGCGCGACGAAGAGCAGCGTCGGATCGGCCCCGCCCTTTCGCAGGCGCGCGTAGTCGAGTGCGGCGATGACGGTCTTGCCCGTGCCCGTCGCCGCGACGACGAGGTTGCGCGTGTGACCGTGCTGGCGCTCGACCTCGAGGGCGTCGAGCACGCCTTGCTGATGCGGATACGGCCGCAGCTGCACCGCCTTCGCGAGCGCGTCGCGATGCTCGTCGCGCCGCCGCGTCGCCTGGTCGAAGCGGGACCGGTCGTACGGCTCGAACTCCGGGTCGTCCCAGTACTGGTCGAACGTCGTGATGAACTTGGTGAGAATCGGCGCGTTGTCGACGTTCGAGAGGCGGACGTTCCATTCGCACCCGTCAAGCATCGCGTTCACCGACAGGTTCGAGGACCCGATGATGCCGGTGTGGAATCCCGAGTCCCGGTGAAACAGCCAGGCCTTCGCATGCAGGCGCGTACGGCGCGCGTCGTACGAGACTTTGACCTGCGCGCCGAGGTCGAGGAGCGCCTCGAGCGCCTCGGGATGCGTCGCCGAGAGATACGTCGTCGTCAGCACGCGGAGCTGACCCGGTCGACGTGCGAGGAAGGCCGCGAGCTCCGAGCGCAGGAGGCGCAGGCCCTCCCACTTGATGAACGAGACCAGCATGTCGACACGATCGGCAGACGCCAGCTCGAGTCGCACCTCGTGGCCGATCCGGAGGTCGCGCGGACCATTGACGAGGAGGTCGCTGTGGCGAAGCGGCAGCGTTGGCCGATCGACGTTCGCGGTACCGAGGCGAACATCGTCCGGCGACCGTACCGCCATCAGCAGTTCGGGCGGGACCGTGAGGGCCTCGTCGGCGTCGATACCGGAGCGCGGTGCGGCCTCGCCGAGCAGCTGGAGGACGCGGTTCGTGACCTCGACCTGAAGCTCGAGCCGCTTCTCGGCCGGCAGGTTGCGAAGCGCGCGCACCGTCGCGTCGTGAACCACGCGCGCGAACACCTGCGGTGCGGTGTCGACCGTGATCGGCTCGTTCGACGCGATCGCATCGGCCAGGTCGCGAAGCGCGCTCGCGAGCTCGTGCGTGATCGGCGACTCGTAGAGGCCGGCGACAAGCTTCACAACTCTCTAGGGTATGCTTTGTGCTCTGAAAGGTCGTCGCCGACCGCAACAAATGGTCGCGGCGATCGCGTGAGACCCGACCGTTCTCCCAGCGCTACCCGCGCGATACACGTGGGCAGCTGTATGCTGCGCCCAAATGGGGAAACAACGCATCGCTATCCTCGGGGGAGGAATGGCGGCCATGACTGCTGCGTTCGAGATCACGAACGTCAGCGGCTGGCAGAACGACTTCGACGTCACCATCTATCAGCTCGGTTGGCGTCTCGGCGGCAAGGGTGCATCGGGCCGCAACGCCGACCACTTCCAGCGCATCGAGGAGCACGGCCTCCACATCTTGCTCGGGTTCTACGAGAACGCATTCAGGGTCCTGAAGGCCTGCTACAACGAGCTCGGCCGGCCACCCGGCGCGCCGCTCGCGACCTGGCAGGACGCATTCAAGCCCCACGACTACGTCGTACTGATGGAGCAGACGGCGAGCGGTTACGTGCCGTGGGCGATGAACTTCCCGCCGAACACCGACGAGCCCGGCACCGGCGGCGTCATGCCGACGCCGTGGGCGATGATCGAGATGATCCTCGGCTGGCTGAAGAACATCTTCGGGAGCTCGAAGCAGCTGCCCGACAATCAGTCGGACCTCCACGACGCGCACGCGGCCGCCACGGTGCGCGATCACATGCGCGTGCTGAAGGAGCTGGAGGAACTGCACGAGTGGCTGCACGCGCGGGTCGACAACGTCGAAAACAACATCGACTGGCGCCGCGATTTCGTGACGGTCGACCTCGGCGTCGCCGCGATCAAGGGAATGATCGAAGGCGGCGTGATCTTTCCGCCGTATGACTACTTCAAGCTCGACGGGATGGACTTCCGCGCGTGGCTGTCGAAGCACGGCGCGCACGACATCTCGGTGAACTCGGCCTACATCAGCGGCATGTATGACCTCGGCTTCTCGCTGCCGGGTCAGGTCGGCGCAGGGACGGCGCTCAACGGCATCCTCCGCATGTGCTGGACGTACAAGGGCGCCGTCATGTGGAAGATGCAGGCGGGCATGGGCGACACGATCTTCGCGCCGCTCTATCTCGTCCTGAAGAACCGCGGCGTGAAGTTCGAGTTCTTCTCGCGCGTCGACAAGCTCGAGCTGTCGGAGGACAAGGCGGAGATCGAGCGCATCACGATCGGCCAGCAGGTCCAGGTGAAGGGCGAGTACGACCCGCTCGTGCCCGTGCTCGATCTGCCGTGCTGGCCGAGCGAGCCGCGCTACGAGCAGCTGGTGCAGGGCGACGAGCTTCGCGACTCGGGTTGCGACCTCGAGGACTGGTGGACGACGTGGAAGGACCCGGTGCCACCGAAGGTGCTGCGCAACGGCGTCGACTTCGACAAGGTGATCCTCGGCTGCTCCGTCGGGGTGTTCCCGTACATCGCGGCGGACCTGATGGCGGCGAGCCCACCGTTTGCGACGATGGTGAACGCCCTCGGCACGACGCAGACGCAGGCCGCGCAGCTGTGGCTCGCGTGTGATCTGGCGGGGCTTGGCTGGACGCTGCCGTCGCCGGTCCTCGACGGCTACGCCGAGCCGATGGATACGTGGGCCGACATGACGCATCTGTTGCCGCGCGAGATGTGGCCGGCGGATGCCGCGCCGAAGAACCTCGCGTACCTGTGCAGCCCGCTGCCCGACCAGGGCAAGCCACCGCCACGTAGCGAGTACGGCTACGCGCAGGCACAGGCCGAGCGCGTGAAGCAGAACGCGATCGAGTGGCTGAAGAGCAAGGCGGCCGGACTGTGGCCGTCGGCGTGCGAGCCCGGATCGGACTGCCTCGACTGGAACCTGCTCGTCGCGCCGGGTTCGCCCGCGGTCGGGCCGGCCCGGTTCGACACGCAGTACTGGCTCGCGACGCTCAATCCATCGGATCGCTACGTGCTCGCGCTGCCGAACACCGTCGACAAGCGACTCGGCGCGACGGGCGCGGGCTTCACCAACCTCGTCCTCGCGGGCGATTACCTGCGCACCGGCATGAACGTCGGATGCGTCGAGGCGGCGACGATGGGCGGCATGCATGCATCGAGGGCGATCTGTGGTCGCCCCGAGGAGATCATCGGTGACTCGACCTGATTACATTGCACGCGGCGGCGACCTCGTGATGGCGCCACCGCTCGAGCTGAAGGGCGCGACGATGTACTCGTTCCTCGTCGGCGCTGACATGGGCGCGCTGACGAAGATGATCGACGCGCAGCTGAACGCGGTCACCGCAGCGAGCGGCACCGTGTACAAGCCGCTGTTGCCGATGGCCGCGATCGTGTGCGCGAACATCACGAAGTCGTACTCGACGACGCCACCCGACTCGGAGAAGGGCTGGATGGGCGAGCGCGACTTCGGCGTGTGGATTCCCGTCGTCGCCGGCACGACGAGCGGTGGCACGTGGAAGCCGGGTCGCATCGGCTGGTACCTGCCGTACGTGTTCGTCGACAACGTCGCCGCGATGGTGACCGGCCGCGAGGTGTTCGGCTTCTTCAAGCAGACCGCGCAGCTCGACATGCCGCCTGCACCGACGGGCTCGGGCGCGTTCTCGATCGATGCGCTCGCGATCCAGAAGTACTCGCCGAGCTCCGAGGCGCAGGTGATTCGCCTGCTGACGATGACGTCGACCGAGCGCGTCGCGGCACCCGCCGGCGCGTGGTCAGGCGTGCGCGACGCCGCGGACGCGCTGTGGCACGAGCTCAAGGGCCGCTTCTTCGACGGCGCGCGCGATCTCGCGGTCGGCGCGTGGGACGTGATGAAGAACATGCTCGAGGACCTCGTCACCGGCGACGTGCCGATGGTGTTCCTCAAGCAGTTCCGCGACGCCGGCGACGCGTCGAAGGCGTGCTACCAGGCCGTCATCGAGGCGCCCGCGCACCTCGAGAAGTTCTACGGCGGCTGGTTCACGCACCCTCACGACATCGCGATCACGCCGGCCGACAGCCACCCGATCGTCAGTGAGTGCGGGCTCGCGGGTCAGGCGATCCGCAGCGAGCTTGGGTTCTGGTGTCAGATGGATTTCGTCATGCAACCAGGTAAGGTGGTCGCCGAGAACGTCTGATGTTGCACGAGCGGATCGGTCCCTACCAGATCCTCGACGTACTGGGCCGCGGTGGCATGGGCGTCGTGTACGTCGCGGAGCGCGACGACGGCACCGAGGCCGCGGTCAAGACCGTCCGCGTCGCGAACGAGTCGACGCTCGAATCGATCCGTCGCGAGATCCAGACGCTGCGCGAGCTCAAGCATCCGGGCGTCGTCGCGATTCGCGATCACGGCGTCACCGAGGGCGTGCCCTGGTACGCGATGGAGCTGCTCCACGGCAGCACGCTCCGCGATCATCTGAGGTCGTGGTTCCCCGAGTCACCGTCGACCGACGACGCGACGCGCGAGCTCCTTCGCGTCGACTCGACGACGCGCGACCTCCTCAAGCCCGCGCGCAAGGCCGCCGAGGTCGCCGCGCAGGCAGCCAATCCCGACGCCCCGCCCTACTCGCTCGCGCACATCGCGACCATCTTCCGCAACATCTGCGAGCCGCTCGCGTACGTGCACGGCCAGGGCGTCGTGCACCGCGATCTCAGCCCGGTCAACGTGTTCCTCGTCGGTGCCGAGCGCCCGGTGCTGTTCGATTTCGGCCTCGCCGCACAGTTCCGCGTCGGCAGCGCGCGCGAGGTCCTCGAGATCGGCGGCGTGCTCCGCGGCACCGCCCACTACATGGCGCCCGAGCAGGCGCGTGGCGAGGTCGTCGATGCGCGCGCCGACATCTACGCGCTCGGCTGCATGCTCTACGAGGCGCTGACCGGTCGACCGCCGTTCCTCGGCAACTCGCCGCTCGACGTCGTGCTCCAGCACATCGACGCCCCGCCGATTCCGCCGCGCGTGATGGTGCCGGCGCTGCCGCTCGCATTCGAGGAGCTCGTGCTGCGCCTCCTCGCGAAGCAGCCGCGCGATCGCCTCGGTTACGCGCAGGATGTCGGCGCCGCCCTCGAGCGCCTCGGCGCAAAGGGCACGAGCTCGCCCGATCTCACGCCGCCTCGCTCGTACACCTATCGCCCCAGCCTCGCCGGCCGCACCGACGAGATCCAGGCGCTCGACGCGCTCATGCGCAAGCTCGCCGACGGCACGGGCGGCTGCGCCGTCCTGATCGGCGAGAGCGGTGTCGGCAAGACGCGGCTCGCAGCCGAAATCGCGACGCTCGCCGGCGGCCACGGCATCCGCGTGATCACGTGCGAGTGCGAGCCGATCGGCACCACCGCCGACGAGCTGCACGGTTCGCCGCTCCATCCGCTCCGCCCCGTCCTCCGCGCATTCGCCGACCTCTGCCGCGACGGCGTGCGCAGCGCGATCGACGTTCTCGGCCCGTCGGTCTCCGTGCTCGCCGCCTACGAGCCCGCGCTCGCTGGTCTGGCGCCGCCGCTCACCGAGCACATCGATCCGGTCGCGATGCGGTTCCGCGTCCTCGCCGTCCTGCGCGACGTCCTCGTCGAGGTCGCGCGTGCCGGACGCCTGCTCGTCGTGCTCGACGACCTCCACCTCGCCGACGACCTGACGCTCGCGTTCCTCCAGTCGCTGCGCGGCTTCCTCGCCGATGCCGGCATCTTCGTGCTGGCGACCGCGCGCGTCGACGAGCTCACGTCCGAGATCACGACGACGCTCGATGCCCTCTCGGCCAGCTGGTTCGAGGTCCCGCGACTCGAGCGTCGCGCGATCGGCGCGATCGTCCGCGACATGCTCGCGCTCGAGGACGACGCCCCGACGCTGACCGAGTTCGTCACCGCTCGCTCCGAAGGCAACCCGCTGTTCGCGGCCGAGTACGTGCGCACGGCCGTCGACGAGGGCCTCCTCCATCGCGACATCCACGGCCGCTGGCGTGTCGGCACGCGCGACGACGAGACCTACGACCGCCTCCCGACACCGGGCTCGGTGCGCGAGCTCGTCGTGCGCCGGCTCGAATCCCTCTCCCCGACCGCGCGTGGCATGGCCTCCGCTGCCGCCACCCTCGGTCGCACGTCCTCGCCCGAGCTCCTCGCCGAGGTCGCCGATATGACCGGCGAGATCGCGCGCGCCGCGATCAACGAGCTGATCCATCGCCACGTGCTCGAGGAGCTGCCCGACACGCACCTGCGCTTCGTCCACGACAAGCTGCGCGAGCACGCGTACGCCGAAATGGCGGAGCTCCACCGTCGGCGATTCCACCAGCGAGCCGCCGCCGTGCTCGAAGTGCATTACCGCGGCGACGCGCTCCATCTCGAGCAGCTCGCGCATCATCACGAGCACGCGGGTCAGCTCGCGCTCGCCGCCAACTACCTCGAGAAGGCCGCCGAGCACGCGCTCGCGACGGCGGCGTTCGGCGAGGCTCGCACGCTGCTGCGCCATCTCATCCAGATCGCCCCCGACGCCACGCCCGAGCGACGCGCGCGCTGGAACCGCCTGCTCGGCGAGGCGTGCTTCGCGCTCGGTGACCTCGGCGGCAGCGCCGCGCATCTCGCGCAATCGCTCGACGGCCTCGGCCAGACCGTCCCCTCGAACAAGCTCCGCTGGTCGGCTCGCATCGCCGGCGGCATCGCGCGCCAGATGTGGTCGCGCACGATCGGCCGCCGTCGCACGCACGCCGCCGATCCCAAGCTCGTCGACGCCGCGCTCGCGTCAGCGCGAATGAGCTCGCTCTACTTCTTCAACGACGACTCGCTCGGCCTCGTCGGCTCGGCGCTGACTGCGGCCAACCTCGCCGAGACCGCGGGCTCCGACGTGCCGATCGCAGAGATCTACTCGCAGCTCGGCTACATCGCGGGGCTCGGTCGCCTGCACGGCGTCGCGGCCGCCTACTTCGCCAAGGCTCGCGACATCGCCGAGTCGACGCGCGATCCGATCGGCCTTGCCCGCGCGGTCCATTCCGAGGCCGCGTTCCACGTCGGCACCGGCGCGTGGCAGCTCGCGCGCACGGCCGCCGAGCAGGGCCTGTCGATCGCGACGAGTGTCCGCAATCCGCAGGAGGTCGAGGTCGCGTACACGATCCTCGGTCACGTCGAGTTCTCGACGGGCCAGTTCGAGGCGTCGCGACGCTCTGCCGTCATGCTCTACGAGTCCGCGCAGGCGCGCGCGAACCTCCAGCACGAGACGTGGGGCGTCTACACGCAGGCTCGTGCCGCGCTCTATCTCGGCGAGCTCGACGACGCCGTCCGCGACTTCGAGCGCGCGATGGCGATGCTCGCCGGCCAGTCCGATCACGCGTCGCATATTCTGTGCGGTGGCATGATGGCCAGCGCATTCGCTCGCCGCGGTGACGCTGCTCGTGCGAAGGCGGCCGCGGACGACACGACCAAGCGCATCGGCTCGCGCCTCCCGCCGGTCTTCACGATCGCCGAGGGCTTCATCGGTGCCGCCGATGCCTATCTCGAGCTCTGGCGGCAAGGTGACAAGTCGGTCGCATCCGCGGCCAAGACTGCGGTCGACAACCTCGCGCGGCTCGCGCGCATCTTCCCGATCGCCTCGCCGGCCGCGCACAATCTTGCCGGTGTCTACCTGCTCCGCCGTGGCGCGCGCCGCCGGGCGGTCGCATCGCTCCGCAGGGGGCTGAAAACGGCCGAGCGACTCGCGATGCCGTACGACCAGGCAATCGCCCATGCCGGGCTCGCCGAGGCGGGCGAAGCCTCCCATCGTGTCCTCGCCCGCGAGCTGTTCAGCCAGCTCGGCTGTCGGTGGCACCTCGACGTGTCGTAGCGCCCCGGCGCAATCTCGCCGCGAGCTGTTCACCCAGCTCGGCTGTCGGTGGCACGTCGACGTGTCGTAGCGCTACCATCGCGTCGTGGGTAACGCTGCGGAGCGCGAGGTCCAAGCCTGGCTCGAGACCGTGGCTGCGGACGGTGAAACGCTGCAGACCGTGCCTACGGCGACGATCGTCCCCCAAGGCAAGCGCGACGAGAGCGTGCGCCGCGCGAATCAGTTCCTCGCCCAGCTCCGCACGCGTGGTGGCCCGGCCGTCGAGCTCCGCCGCGGCGAGGTCATCGGCGAAGGTGGCATGGGCATCGTGCGCGAGGCCGAGCAGGTCGCGCTCGGCCGCCCCGTCGCGATCAAGACGCTCAAGCCCAGCCGCAACGAACCCGGTGCCGCGGGTGACCTCCTGCGCGAGGCATGGATCACCGGCGCGCTCGAGCACCCCAACGTCGTCCCGGTCCACCACCTCGAGATCGACGACGATCTCAACCCTCTCCTCATCCTCAAGCGCATCGACGGTACCGAGTGGAGCAAGCTCTACTCCAACGCCGCCGAGGTCCAGCGCCGGTTCGGTGCCGCCGACCTGCTCGCGTGGAACCTCGGCATCCTGATCCAGGTCCTCAACGCCCTGCGCTTCGCGCACGCGCGCCGCATCATCCATCGCGACCTCAAGCCGTCGAACGTGATGATCGGCCACTTCGGCGAGGTCTACCTCCTCGACTGGGGCATCGCCGCGGCGCTCGAGGAGGATCCCGCTGGTCGCTTCCCTCACGTCTCCGAGTCGAGTGACCTCGCAGGCACGCCTTCATACATGGCGCCCGAGATGCTCGGCCGCGACGAGGGCCCGCCGCTCTCCGAGCGCACGGACCTCTACCTCGCAGGCGCGGTGCTGTTCGAGCTGATCACCGGCCACCCGCCCCATCGCGGCAACAGCGCGATCGAGATCATCTCGAGCGTGATCCTGTCGAAGCCGACGCTGCCGGCCGACACGCCGCCGGAGCTCGCGCAGATCTGTCTGCGTGCGATGCAGCCCGATCCGGCCGATCGCTACGACTCCGTCGAGGCACTGCAGCGTGCACTCCAGCGCTATCTCGATCATCGCGGCTCGTCGCACCTGTCGCGCGGCGCAGCCACGCAGCTCGCAGAGCTGACGGCGCTGGCCAAAGGCGCATCGCGAGGCGATCGCGAGGCGATCTATCGCAGGCTCGCGATCTGTCGCTTTGCATTCCACGAGGCGCTCGCGACGTGGCGTGACAACCGCGAGGCGCGCGAAGGGCTCGCCCGCGCGACAACGGCCGTCGCCGAGTACGAGCTCGCGTGTGGCGATCCACGTGCTGCCGTCACGCTGCTCTCCGAGCTGCCCGACAGCCCGCCGCTCCTCGCGAAAGCACGTGCGGCCGCGGAGGCCGAGGCGCGCCGTCACAAGGAGCTCGAAGACGCCGCGAGCCAGACGCTCGATCCGCGGACGCGTACCGCGATCGGCGTGATGACGTTCGCGTTCGTGGTCCTCCCGCTGGTCGCCGGGTTCCGTCCGGATATGGGCCTGCGATCGCACTCACGCGCCGTGATCTGGGCGCTCGGTTGCACCGCGGTCGCATGGATCCTGTGGCTGTGGGCGCGGCACAAGAACCTGACCGCGATCAATCGGCGGTTCTTCGAGGCGGGCAAGCTCATCTTCGTCGGCCAGGCCGTGCTCGCCGTGGGTGTGTGGCTGATGGGCCAGCCGGTCGGCCTCACGCTGACGATGAATCTGCTCCTGTGGGGCGCGTCGTGCGGCATGTTCGCCGTCCACACCGATCCGTGGCTCGGCACGAGCTCGGCGGCCTACTTCATCGCGTTCCTGATCGCGGCCCGCTTCCCCGAGTACCGCATGTACGCGGTCAGCGGCGGCAATCTCGGCCTCGCGACGACGCTCATGTGGCGCTGGGCGCAGACGGCGCGCGCCGTGACCAAGCGCTGACGGCCTCGGAACGACTCGGTGCTCGGAGAGTCGGCCATGCTATCGTGGGTCATGGCCGCGCCAACGCTCCAACAATTGCTCGCGCTCGACCTCGAGACGCGGCTCGAGTTGGTGCAGAAGCTCTGGAATAGCATCGTCGACGATGCACAGGCCGGCGCGGACCTGCCGATCACGAGCGAGCAACGGGCC
>JABFXX010000705.1 GCA_013368795.1 Kofleriaceae bacterium | reverse complement strand
CGATCGAGACCGGTCGCAAGGTCGGCGGCGGCAAGGCATTCGAGCTCGAGGGCGCGCAGAACAAGAAGCTCGAGTTCAAGGTGAACCACTGGATGGAGGGCTTCACGAAGGTCGGCGGCATCAAGGGCGGCGAGTGGTCCAAGAAGGAGAACCAGCGGTCACCCGATGTCGAGGCGGTGTACGACCTCGTCGCCGGCAAGATCGTCGAGACGAAGCCGATCACGGACCTGTTCGAGCAGCGCAAGCGGTTCCAGGTGCTCGCCGACGCCGGCAATGGCACGCCGTTTCTGCGGATGGCATGGGACAACCAGTCGATCCAGATGTGGAAGCAGGGCGTCGGCAAGACGCTTGAGCTCGACCAGCCGGTCGGCAACTACGACGTGAGCTCGCTGCAGGGCACCGTACTCGCCGATGGCAGCGCGTGGTTCGCGCTCAAGGTCGATCCGGTCAACGCCGATGCGGTCGCGCGTCAGAAGGCCGACCCGGAGTATCTCGACGTGTTCCACGCGGGCACCGACGGCAAGGCCGTGCGCAAGGCGCGCGTGCTGGCGAAGAGCATCAAGCACCGGTTCGGTGTCGCCGGCGACAACGGGTTCTGGCTCGTCGAGCGCAGCCCCGGCTTCGACCGCGGCGGCACGAAGCTCGCGACATACACGATCGCGCAGTAGCGATCTGAAACGGGTCTCTATGACGTCCGCGCGTCCGCGGATGTCAGGTCGGTGTTTGAACGTCGTCCCACTCTGCGCCCTCGAACCGCACAAGCCAGTTGAGTGCGTGATGGCGTTCCATCACGACTCCCGGAGCGATCTTGGCGGGCGACGGCTCCCCCTTGAACCGCGCGTCTGTCGTCGACCAGTGCAACCTGAACGTCATGTCCAGGGTGTCGAGGATCTCGGACGTAGACCGCAGCTGGACCGGCTTGCTGGTGTCGAGCTCGAGCATCGTCCGGGTCACGAGAGGAACGTCGACGAGCGCGGTCGGTAGCGGCAGCTCTGGCAGCAGCTGGATCGACCACATGAGTGCGCCAAGCGCTTCGTATCGCCACATCATGTTGATGATCGCCTGCTCGCCGGGAGCCTCCTCGGCGAGGAATGCACGTTCGGCGGGGCTCGCGTGCGCGAGCGCGAGTGGGAGCCGGCGTTCGATCTGCTCGAGGGGTAGCTGATTGCTCTGCTGTGCTCCCTCGGCACGCGCAGCGACGGCGACCAGCGCGCAGCAGCGACCCAGAACATCGCTCGGCGAGCGAAACTCGACCTCGGTCTCGTCGATCACCGGCGGCAGATGCGACGGTGTGCGGATGCCGCGCTGTTCGAGGAACACACGCGTTGCATCTTTGCGCCGCTCTGCCGCGAGGGGGTACGGGACCTGCGCGCCGTCCTCGGGATCACCGGTGTCCGGATCCACGAGCACGAGGCCGTTCGGTCCCCGCACGGTGCCGTCGTCGAGAAACAGGAGTGCGTTGGCCTCGAGCGCCCACAAGGCGAGCTCCTCGAGTTGAGATTCGTCGACTTCGAGGGCGAGGTGATGCCGCACGCGCTCGATGTGGCGCAGCACGCCATAGCGGACCGCGGTCATCTGGCGCTTGCCACCAGCCATGACAAAGCCCTGAAAACCGCGGAGGTGCCGCGCGAGCTCCGGGTCGCTCGTGTCGCGCCGCGCTTTCAGATCATGCTCGAACGCGAGCGCTGGCGGATTGCGATGCGTACAGTAGGCGTTGACGAGGAACACACTCACCGCGCGAGCTTCGCACGACGGACTGGGGAGTGGTGCGTGACCCTCAGTTCGGGTAGGGCGAGAGCAGCGTGCGCTGGGTGAGCCGGCCCTCGACGGTCGGCGTGTACGCGAGCGCGAGCTCCGCGGCGACCTTCGCGTTGTTCTTCGCGAGCGCGCGGTTGGCGCGGACGGAGCCACCGCCGGTCGCCTCGGCGAGATGCGCGAGCAAGTGTGGGGTGAGCGCCTTGCCGGTGATGCCGTGCGAGACAGCCGACGCGAGCGCGTCGTCGATCGCGCGAGTGATGAGGCGCTCGTCGAGCGATGCCTCCGCCGGGATCGGGTTCGCGACGAGGACGCCGCCGGTGTTGCCGAGGTCGTCCCAGTGCTTGTGGAGGATGTTGGCGAGATCGGTCGGCGTGCCCGCGAAGTGCTCGAGCCGGAGACCGGAGCGCACCGTGTAGAACGCGGGGAACTCGTCGGTGCGGTAACCGATGGTGAGGACGCCGAGCGTCTCGAGCATCTCGAGCGTGCGCGGCAGATCGAGGATCGCCTTGGCGCCCGCGGAGACGATCGCGATCGGCGTCTTCGCGAGCGTCGTGAGGTCGTTCGAGACGTCGAGCGAGTCGCCGCGATGGACGCCGCCGATGCCGCCGGTCGCGAACACGCGAATGCCCGCGCGCGCGGCGAGCACGGCTGTCGCGCTGACGGTCGTGGCGGCATTCTTGCCGGTCGCCATCATGACGCCGAGGTCGGTCGCGCCCGCCTTGCGGAACGAGCGGCCGTCCTTCGCGAGCTTCTCGAGCGTCGCGGCGGCGAGGCCGATGCACGGGCGACCGTCGACGACGGCGATCGTCGCGGGCACCGCGCCGGCATCGCGAACGGTTGCCTCGAGCTCCTGCGCGACCTCGAGGTTCTGCGGGTACGGCAGCCCGTGCGCGATGATCGTCGACTCGAGCGCGACCACCGGGCGTCGGTCGACACGCGCCTCGGCGACCTCGGAAGACAGAAGTAGATCGAGCACCGTCGGCGAGCATAAGCACGGCGCCCGATCGCGCGCGTCAGCAAAGTTCCGCAGTGCGGTCGTTTTTTACGCTAGCGCAGCTCGAATTCTTTACAGAACGCGACGTGGCTCGGAACTTCTTTGGTGTCCGGATCCTTCGCATCGAGTGGCCAGCGGCGCTGTCCCTCGTCGGGCCAGTCGTGGCGACACTTCGACGTACGCGCGTCCCAGTAGAAGCAGTCGCGAC
>JABFXX010000365.1 GCA_013368795.1 Kofleriaceae bacterium | reverse complement strand
ATCCGCGACGCGACGAGAGCTGCCAGCGAGCGTTCGTCGCGCGGCTCGGTCGTCGAATCCGACGGCGCGAAACCGACGCGCGCGGCGCCACCGATGTCGATGTAGATCATCGGCTTGCCAAACAGCGCCAGGTCGGACTCGACCACCTCGCGCTTGATCACGCGGAACACGTCGGCGACCTGGATCGTCCATGCGGCCAGCATCATCGCCGTCGCCGGTCCACGTGGCTGCCAGTCGATCGCCGCGTACTGGAGCCTCGAGGTACCCGGCATCTTCATTCGCCCAGGTCGCAGGCGGAGCAGGTGCGGATGTGGTGGCAGCCGATCCCAGGCCTCGGCGAACCGATCGCTGCCTTTCCAGTAATACGGCGCCACGACCTCGCCGTCCTCGTACCTCAGCTCGCCAAGCTCACCGCGGCGATGGTTCCAGTCAGCGCGCTCCCCCCAGTCCACGGCACTCATAGTACGTGGTCGTCGAGCCATTGCTTTGCGACACGAACGCGCAGGTCGGCGCGCGAGCTCGCAAGCCCCACGAATCGCCGATATTCCGCTGCGGCTTCGCCGAGCCGGCCCAGCCGTTCGAGCGTCTGTGCCCTGCCCTCGCTGGCGTCGAGGTCGGTCGGCGCCTCGGCGCAGGCGACGTCGAACAGCGACAGCGCCGACACGAGCGCACCTGCCGCGAGCATGAGCCCCGCCTTGCCGACGAGCGCCTGCTGGCGGTGCGGCGGCGGCGCGAGCGTGACGCGATCGTAGACCACCTGCGCGCGATCGGGCTCGCCGTCGAGCGCGAGGTAGCGTGCGAGCAGGAGCTGCGCGTCGGCATTGTCCGCGTACTCCGGTGCGGACAGCGCCTCGATGATCTCGCGCGGCTTGCCGGTCACGATGACGTCGCGCAGCGGCGCGAGCGAGTCGGGCAACTCGATCACCGGCGCGTGCTGCGTGCCCGCCTCGACGAGCGCCGCCTTCATCGCCCGATCGACCTCGCGCCGCAGCAGCATCGCCTCGACGAGCTTGCCGTCGAGGGCCAGCGCGCGCTCGAACGCGTCACGGGCATCGACGAGACGGCTCAGCCGGAACAGCGCCTTGCCCCGCAGATAGTGGTAGCGGCCCACATCGACAGCGCGCGCGACGAGACCGTCGGCATACGCGAGCGCCTCGGAGAACCGGTCGAGCCGGAGCAGCGCTTCGATCGCGATCGACGAGGCATCGACACTGTCGGGCGACCGGCGCAGGAGCCGCTCGGTCATCTCGAGCGCGTAGATCGCATCGCCGGCCTTGAGGCTCGCACGTGCCCGACGGATCACGCGGTCCTCCGCCGACAGGGCGGCCTCCTCGGGGGAGACGTCATCGCGCGGTCGCAGCGCCTCGAGCCACCGTCGCTCCGCGAGCAGGGTCGAGAGCGCGACGTACTCCGGTTCCACGATGACCGTGGGATGTTCGGCGAGGGTGCGCCGCTCGTGCACGTGGTCGAGCGCCCAGTGGACAATCTCGAGCTGGTGCGCGTACGCGCGAGCCGCTTCGAGCGCGGCGAGTGCCTCGTCGAACTTACCGAGCTCGAGCCAGCCAAATCCCTCTTCGATCAGCGCCCAGCCGATCCGCTCCGAGTCAGAGACGTCCCATTCCTTCTCCGCGCCGTAGCGCTCGCACTCCTCGCGGAGATCGTGGAGCGACGGATAGCGCTTGCGCGCGAACGTCTCGCGACACTTCTCCGCGAGCTCCGCCATGTAGGAGCGCGTCTCGAACCTCGCGATCTGATCGAGCTGCGCACCGACGATGTACACGAGCGTCTGCTCGTCCCAGCGTGGCTTGTCTCCCAGGATCTCTCGCGGTGGCTCGTACGTCGGCGAGGCCGGCGAGAACACGACGCGGATCTGGTTATCGAGGTCGACCTTGATGCGCGGGTTCGCGAACAGACCGATCTCGTCGCCGACATGTTTGAAGAGGAACTCGAACACGTCGACGATCTGTGCGCAGCGGCGCGCGATCTTCGCTCGCAGGTGGTGCTGACCGTCGTCGAAGATTCGCGGTCGGATCCAGTCGAGCGCCGCGTACCGGAGCAGTAGACCATCGTTGCTCGTCGGCTCGAGCGCGTCGAGGATGTGCGGATGCGGCGGTAGGCCGAGCCAGAGCTCGCGAAGGCGATGCCAGCGCGGCGTCGGATCGGGCCGGTACTCCATCGCGACGATCGGCCGACCGTCGTCGTATGGCACGAGCGCACCAAAGTCCTTGCTGCGCCTCCGCCACGAGGCGCGTGCGCCCCACTCCTCGTAGGTCACGACCGCCACCTAGAAGGTGGCGCGACACTTCGACTGCTGCGTCTCGAGCTCGTCGCGATGCACGGTCCCGACGGCGGGGTCGGCATCCTCGTAGATGCCGTAGTAGATGCACTCGCGCTGCGTGCCATCGGGGCCCGTGCCGGCCACCTTAAGCATGCTCGCGCCTGCCGCAAGGACCCGCAGCTCGGCGATGCAGTAGTTCTGCTGGCACGACGGGGTTCCGACGACCTCGACCGTCCCCGAGCCGACGAGCTCGACGGACGCCGATGCGATCGTGAGCTGCTTCTTCACGCCATCGACAACATCCTTCGAGTCGACGATCGACATCCGCAGCGACAGGGGCTGCGGAAACACGAACGTGCCCGGCTCGCCGACGAGCACCGCGCCGCCTTCGGTCCAGCCGTCCGCCGCAGCGGTCGCGGCCGTCGCGGCCTGTCGCTCGACGCGGACGTCCGGATCGAAGTCCGTGGCACAACCCGCGAGCGCGACCGCGAGGACGAGGCAGCTCTTCATCGCCGCCATTATCAGCTGAAAATGCGCAGGGCGAGCAACAGTTCGATCGCGGCGATGGCCGTCAGCAGCGTCGCCGCCGTCGTCGTCCCCTTCTCCGAGACCTTGCCCCAGCAAATCACGCCGCACACGACGAGGACAGCGGGAAGGATCACGTCGATCCGGAACTTCGCGAGCGAGAGCGACATGACGCCGAACAGGATCAGGCACTGGATGCCGGCGGCGATCACCGCGATCGTCGGGATCATGCGGTCGCTCTTGTGGAGCATGAGATAGACCGCTGCGACGAGCGTCGTGACCACCATCGTGGTGCCGAGATTGAAGTGCATCCAAGAAGGCTATCGCGGTCGCAACGCAGGCCGGATGTACGCAACTGGAGCCACGGCGACAAACGCGTATGGCAGCTCACTCGCACGAGCTCCAAGTCGCGATGCGCGCCGATGTGCAAGCTCCGGACGGAGATCGCCGGGTGTGCGACAGAGCGCTCAGGTCGCGGGCTTGATGCCGAGCGACTCGAGGACGGCGCCGACGACCATCTCGCCGAGGCGCTGGATCATCTGCTCGCCCTCCTCCGTCGTCGCCGCTGCAGGATCGCCGGCGTACGCGAGCTCCATGCCCATCGCCTCGAACGTGTTCACGCCGGCCTTGAGCTTCTCCGACAGGCTGATCGGCACCGGCGACAGGCGCTGGCGCAGCGGCTCGTTGACGAGCTCGGGCGCCGCGGCCATGACGATCGACGTCTCGTAGCGGCCCGCGTGACACGCGCCGCTCTTGAACTCGGCCGACAGCGTGCGCGCCCACTTCTTCTCGAGCGGACACGCGTAGCTGACCTTCTTCTCGCGTCCGGCGAGGACCGCGCGGACCGCGGCGTCGTGCGCGGGCTCGAGGTGATTGTTGACGAGGCAGACGTGGCGGATGCCGCTCGCGAGCAGGCCGTCGCAGACCGCGGCGATGTAGCTCGTGAGGACCTCACCTGGAATCGAGATGGCGCCCGAGAAGCCGGTCGCGCACTCGGTGACGCCGTAGCTGATCGCCGGCGCGATCACGCCGACCATCGTGCCGCGCTTGTCGAGCAGCTCGCACGCACGGAGGCACGCGGCCGCCGAGATGATGACGTCGGTGCCAAGGCCCAGGTGGGGACCGTGCGGCTCCGTCGAGCCGACGGGAACGAGCGCGATCACACCCTTCTTGCCGCCGACCAGGGCTTCGAGAGATGCGGTCGTGTGCCGCGCGAGGAACTTCTCGGTCATTCGGCGAGCTCTCCACGTTTCTCGCGCTCGATCAGCGACTTCTTGTCGACCTTGCCTCGATCGTTCTTCGGCAAGTCATCGACGAAGATCACCCAGCGCGGATACTTGTGCTTGGACAGGCGCGACTGCACGTGCGCCTTGAGCTCGTCGGCGAGGCCGCCGCGGTCGCGGTCGCGCGCATCGGGGCGCAGCACGACGAGCGCCTTCGGTTTCGTGAGGCCGGAGTCCTCGGCGGGAATGACCGCGCAGACCGAGACGGCTGGATGGGCGAGCAGGCAGTCCTCGACCTCGCGCGGCGCGACGAAGATGCCGCCGACCTTGAACAGATCGTCGGCCCGGCCCGAGAAGTAGAGGTAGCCCTGCTCGTCGATCGAGAACAGATCGCCGGTGCGGCACCAGTGACCGTGGAACGTCTTCCAGCTCTTCTCGCGGTCGCGGAAGTAGCCGTGAGCGACGCTGTCGCCCTTGACCCAGAGCACGCCGATCTCGCCGCGCGGCAGCTCGGTCGCGCCGGGCGCGTCGGCCTCCTCGGGGAGGATGCGCAGCTCGTAGCCCTCGACGACGCGGCCGAGCGAGCCGGGCTTCACGTCGCCCGGGCGGTTCGAGCAGTAGATATGGAACATCTCCGCCGAGCCGATGCCGTCGTAGATCTCGCCACCGAATCGCTCGACGAACCGGCGCATGAGCGGCTCGGGCAGCGCCTCGCCCGCCGAGAAATGGAAGCGCACCGTCGACAGATCGAGCGCGGGCTCGCCCTTGGCGCGGCGCTCGTCGTCGAGATCGAGAATCTTGCCGAGCATCGTCGGCACGTTCGTGACGACGGTCGCCTTGTAGCGCTGGATCGCCGCGGTGATCGACTCGGCGGTCGGCCGCTCGCTGAACAGGCCGACGGTCGCGCCGACGGCGAACGGGAACCACAGGTTCGTGCCGGTCGCGTAGCCGAAGAACAGGCGGGGCACCGAGACCGACACGTCGTCCTCGCGCATCCCGATCGTGCGCTTCGCGAAGACCTCGGTGTTGAACGCGAAGTCGCGGTGGCTGTGCATCGCGGCCTTTGGCCGGCCCGTCGACCCCGACGTGAACAGCCAGATCGCCGGATCGTCGCGCTGGATCCGCGGCAGCGTCGGCGAAACCTCGTAGTCGCGTTCGATCGCGTCGCGCAGCGTCAGCGCCTCGTAGTGCTGCCGCGCGAGCGCGGACGGCACCTCGCACGCCTCGGGATCCGCGCCGGTCGGCGCGTCGGGCGCGACGAGGACGGTCTTCAGCGTCGAGAGTCCCTTGATGTGCGGGGCGAGCGCCTCGGCGACCGCGGGCGTCGTGACGAGGACGGCCGCGCGTACGTACTCGACGACATACGCGAGGTCCTCGGTCGGCGCGATCGGGTTGCCCATCGCGATGACGCCGCCGGCGGCGAGCGTGCCGAAGATGCTCCACACGAACGCCGGCGTGTCCGGCAGGACGATATAGACGCGCTGCTCGGGCTTCAGCCCCGAATCGACGAGGAAGTTCGCGAGCGCGCGCGACCGCTCGGCGACCTCGGCGTAGGTCCACGACCGATCGCCGAACCTGAGCGCGACCTTGCCGCCCTTGTCTTCGCGGATCCGATCGAACAACCAGTAGTCGGCCAGGTTGAAGTCGTCTGGAAACCGGACGTCGCTCATTTGCGTTCCTTCGTCGACGTGAGCGCGCGACCGATGATCGTGCGCTGGATCTCGCTCGTGCCCTCGTAGATCCGCAGCGGCCGGATCGCGCGATAGAGGTGCTCGACGACGTGGCCCGCCATCACGCCGCGGCCACCGAACAGCTGCACCGCACGATCGATCACGCGCTGCGCGGCCTCGGTAGCGCCGAGCTTCGCGATCGAGACCTCGGTCGTCACGCGACCGCCGACGGTGTCCTTGCGATGCGCGGCGCGCAGCACGAGGAGGCGCGCGGAATCGAGATCGACCGCCATGTCGGCGATGTGGGCCTGCACGAGCTGCTGCTCGGAGAGCAGCTTGCCGAACTGGATGCGCCGCGTGACGAAGCGGATCGCCTCGTCCATCGCGCGACGTGCCATGCCGACGGCAGCGGCGCCGACAGAGACGCGGAACGCGTCGAGCGTCTGCATCGCGAGCTTCATGCCCTGGCCGACGTCGCCGATGCGCGCGCTCGCCGGCACGACGACGCCGCGCAGCTCGAGCGCACCGATCGGATGCGGCGCGGTCGCCTCGAGCGGCTTGACCGTGACGCCGGGTGTGTCGAGCGGCACCCAGAACGCGGTGAGGCCACCGGTGCCGAGCGCCGGCTCGGTCGCCGCGACGACGGTCGCGTGATCGGCGATGCCGAGGTTCGAGATGAACAGCTTGTCGCCGTCGAGGCGATAGCCATCGGCCGTCGGCGCAGCGCGCGTCTGGATCGATGCGACGTCGGAACCCGCCTCTGGCTCGGTCAGCGCGAACGCGGCGACGCCGGCACCGCGCGCGAACGCGGCGACCTGGGCGCGCTGGGCGTCGTTGCCTGCGAGCAGGAGCGAGTGCACCCCGAGACCTTGGACCGCAAAGATCGAATCGGCACGCGGTGAGACGTATCCGAGCATCTCGCGGGCCAGACACAAGGACCGAGAATCGACCTTGCCATCCGCGGGCGCGACCAGCTCGAACAGGCCGGCCTTGCCGAGCACGGCGACCGCGGCGGCATCGCGGGCCGCCTCGCTCGGATGAGCATCCGGCCGCTCGAGTGCGGCGAGGTCGTCGGCGACGCGGTGCAGACGCTCGGCAAGCTGGCCGTGCTTGGCGTCGAAGAACATCGGCAGATCGTCGCTGGACAGACGCATGGTGGGGAGCTCCGACGGGCCATCGAGCTTCACGGGCGGCCTGGGCTTTCTGCGGTCGTCTGCCACGACTACTCCGGCGCGCCGACGAACTTCTTCGGGCGCTTCGCCTTGAACGCCGCGTGCGCCTCGGCGAAGTCCGGGTGCTGCATGCACAGTGCCTGCGCCTGCGCCTCGGCTTCGATCGCGGCGGCCAGCGGCATCGTGTGCTCGCTCTCGATCATCTGCTTTGTCATCGAATGCGCGAACGCCGGGCCCTGGGCAAGCCGATTCGCCCATTCGGTCGCGACCCTCACCGCCTCCTCACCGTTCTCGACGACGCGGTTCGCCAGGCCGATCCGGAGCGCGTGATCCGCTTCGATCAGGTCGCCGAAGAACAGCAGCTCGCTCGCATGGCCGAGGCCGACGATCCGCGGCAGGAGATACGTCGCGCCCATGTCGGCGCCGCACAGGCCGACCGCGGGGAAGATGAAGCCGAACTTCGCCTTCGCGGCGACGATGCGCATGTCGCACGCGCACGCGATCACCGCGCCTGCGCCGACGGCGACGCCGTTGATCGCGCCGACGATCGGTCGCTTGCACTCGCGCATCGCCTGGATCAGGCGGCCGGTCGCGCGCGTGAACGCGACGAGCGTCGGCGTGTCCTTGCCGAGCAGGTGCTTGATGATGTCGTCCTGGTCGCCGCCGGAGCAGAACCCCTTGCCGCGGCCGGTGATGACGATCGCGCGGACCTCGTCGTAGCTGTCGAGCTTCTCGAACGTCTCGGCGAGCTCGCGGTAGACCTCGAACGTCAGCGAGTTGAGGCGCGCCTCGCGATCGAGCGTGATCGTGACGACGCCGCGGTCGAGCGTCAGCGAGAACGTTTCGGGCTTCGGAATCATGTGGTCTCCAGATATGCGATCGCCTGGATCTCGACGACGGCGTCGCGCTCGAGCAGCGACTTCACCTCGACGAGCGCCATCGCCGGATAGTGCGTCCCCAACCGCTCGCGCCACGCCGGGCCGAGCTCCTTGCGCGCGCCCCGGTATGCATCCATGTCGGTGACGTACACCGTCATCTCGGCGATGTCGGTCACCGTGCCGCCGGCCGCCTTCACGACGGCGAGCACGTTGTCGAGCGCCTTGGCGAACTGCGGCCCGAGCTCCTTGGACTCGAACTTCTCCTCGGCGTTCCAGCCGACCTGCCCTGCCACGTGCAGCACGCGCCCGTTGCCGATGCGGCCGTTCGAGTAGCCCTTGGGCCGCAGGCCCGGAATGACGACGTCCTCGGTGCTCATTTGAGAATCGCTCCTCCGTCGATGACGAGCGTCTGACCGTGGATCCCGCGCGACGCGTCGGCGCACAGCATGACGGCGGCGTGCGCGACCTCGTCGGGCTCGATCATGCGGCGCTGCGGGCTCATCTGCTCGAGTGCGGCGCGCGCGTCGTCCATGCCGCGGCCGGTCTTCGCGGCGATGCGCGACACGGCCTCGTCGGACATCTTCGTGTGCACCCAGCCCGGGCACAGCGCGTTGATCGTGACGCCGGTGCGCGCGAGGTCGATCGCGAGCGCGCGCGTGAAGCCGACCATCGCGTGCTTCGCCGCGCAGTACGCCGACGAGTAGCCGTAGCCCGACACGCCGGCGTTCGACGCGATGTTGACGATGCGTCCCCACCCCGCCTTCACCATCGCCGGCGCGAGCGCGCGGACGAGGCGAAACGGCGCGGTCGCGTCGATCTCGAGGATGCGGTCCCACAGCTCGTCGCTCGTCTTCTCGAGTGACGCGCTCTCGGCGATGCCCGCGTTGTTGACGAGGATGTCGATGCGGCCCGGCAGCGAGCCGACGAGCTTGTCGGCCTGCGCGCGGTCGGAGACGTCGCATACGATCGCGGTGCCGCCGATCTCCTTGGCGGTCGCTTCGAGCTCCGCCTGCGTGCGACCGCAGACGATGACGTTGGCTCCGGCCTGGGCGAGAGCCTTGGCGCAGGCGGCGCCGATCCCTCGGCCTCCGCCGGTCACGAGCGCCAGCTTTCCGGCGAGCTGTTGCATGTGCCGGGCATATCACGGTTACCCTCCGGCTCTCATGCACCTCGCCGACCTCGATGCCACGGCACAGGCCGACCTCGTCCGGACAGGCGAGGCATCGCCTCGAGACCTCGTCGACGCGGCGATCACACGTATCGAGGCTCACAACGCCGATCTCGGCGCCGTCATCATCCCGCTGTTCGACGATGCGCGCGGCAAGGCCGATGGCGCGCCCGCTGGCCCGTTCCGAGGCGTTCCGATCCTCATCAAGGACATCATCGCGACGGTCGGCGGCGTCCTCTACACGGCGGGCCTCGAGCCGCTGCGCCGCGCGAACTACCTGGCTCCCGTCGACAGCTACCTCGTCACCGCGCTGCGTCGCGCCGGGTTTGTCATCGTCGGCAAGACGAACACGAGCGAGCTCGGCATCCTGCCGTCGGCGGAGCCTCCCGCGTGGCCGCCGGCGCGCAATCCATACGACCGCACGCGGTCGACCGGCGGCTCGAGCGGCGGCTCGGCGGCCGCGGTCGCGACGGGCATGGTTCCGGTCGCGCATGCGAACGACGGCGGCGGATCGATCCGCATCCCGGCGAGCTGCTGCGGCCTGTTCGGCCTGAAGCCGAGCCGCGGCCGCGTGTCGTTTGCACCGAACCACGGCGCGATCAACGGCGGCCTCGTCAACGAGCACGTCGTCGCGCGCTCCGTGCGCGACTCGGCGGCGATCCTCGACATCCTCGCCGGCGTGCAGGCCGGCGATCCGTACACCGCGCCGCCGCAGCAGGGCCCGTACCTCGCGGAGCTCGGCGCGCCGACGGGCCGGCTCGAGATCGGCTTCGCGACGCGTCACATCACGCCCGAGGGCACGCTGATCGAGTCGCATCCCGATTGCGTCGCCGCGGTCGCGCACACCGCGAAGCTGCTCGAGTCGCTCGGCCACCACGTCGAGCCCGTCGAGATCGATGACCTGCGCGACCCCGCGTGGGTGCCGAACTTCCTCACGGTGTGGGCCGTCGGCGTGGCGCACGACCTCGAGTGGGCGTCGCGCGTGATCGGCCGGCAGATCGAGATGCACGAGATCGAGCCGCTGACGTATGGCCTCGGCGAGCTCGGTCGGCTCGTCAGCGGCTCCGCCTACACCGCCGCGTGGGAGTGGCTGCACGGCGCCGCCCGCCGGATCGCGAAGTACTTCGAGAAGTACGACCTCTGGCTCACGCCGACGGTGACCGCGCCGCCGCCGCCGCTCGGCACGTTCCACTCGCCGTCCGACGACATCCTCAAGGGCATCTTCGTCGCCGCGGACTTCGCGCCGTTCACCGCGCCGTTCAACTCGACGGGGCAGCCCGCGTGCTCGCTGCCGCTCTACCGCAACGCGGCCGGCCTCCCGATCGGCACCCAGCTCGTCGCAGCGTACGGCCGCGAGGACCTGCTGTTCCGGGTCGCGTCGCAGCTCGAGGCCGCGCAGCCGTTCGTGCATGCGGCGACCCGCCGCTGATCGCGACAACAATGTCCGGACGTTCGCGGTCGCGCGCCTCAGATTTCCGGCGGCAGCGTGCGCGAAATCATGGAGTTGCCATGGCACACCCGTTGTATATCGGCGAGCGCATGCGTTCCCTCGTGATCGGCCTGGTGGTGGCCGGCTCTCTCGCCGCGTGCGGCGACAATGGCGGCGAGTATCAGCCGTGGCTCCTCGACGAGCTGGGTCCCGCCGATGGCTTCTGGATCCGCACGCCGGAGTTCGAGGTCGCCGCCGGTCAGGAGATCCAGGACTGCTACTTCTTCGAGGTCCCCGACATCGCGAACGGCGCGGACATCTGGATCGACCGCGCGCAGCTCGCGCTCAACGTCGGCAGCCACCACATGAACCTGTTCCGCGTGAAGACGATCGTCGGCCTCGACCCCGCGGCCGGTGCGCCGTTCGATCTCGGCGGCGTGCACGGCACGGTCATCCACGGCACCGACGCCAACATGGAATGCTGGAAGAGCGCGAACTGGGCGGACTGGCCGCTCGTCGCGAACACGCAGCAGTCGCTCGCGGAGAATCCGATCGTCGACTGGCAGCTGCCGCCCGACGTCGCGACGCGCTTCACTCCGGGCGAGAAGCTGATGCTCCAGGTCCACTACGTCAACGCGTCGGACCAGGTCACGCCATGGACCGCGCGCGCGGGCGCGAACTTCTATCGCAGCAAGGACGGCGACACGCAGGAGCTCGGCACGCTGTTCGCGACGCAGCAGAACATCCGCGTGTGTCGCTCCAATCCCAAGCCGAGCTATTCGGGAACCTGCGCGATGCCCGCGGGCACGCACACCGTCGTCGCGGCCAACGGTCACTTTCACTCGCGCGGCACGAAGTTCCGCATCTGGGCATGGGACGGCATCTCGACGACGCGCCCTGACGACAGCGCGAAGTTCTACGAGAGCACGATGTGGGACGAGCCGGAGATGGAGACGAACCTCCACCTCGCGCTGCCGACGACCGGCGGCGTGTGGTGGACGTGCGACTACCAGTGGCGAGAGCCGCCCGGTGGCTGCGACGCCGTCAATGCGCGCGATCCGCAGCACGCGGATGATTGCTGCTACACGTTCGGCCCGACGGTCGAGACGAGCGAGCACTGCAACGTGTTCCTCTACTACTACCCCAAGGTCACGGAGTCGGTGACGTGCTTCTGAGAGCCTCTGCCCTCCTCGTCTTCCTCGCGGGTTGCCCGTTCGGAGGTGGCGACGACGCGGCCAACCTGCCCGAGTGCAGCATGGTCGACGATCAGAGCATGATGCTCGTCGCGTCGACGGCCACGAGCTCGATGCGCGACATCATGGACGGCTCGACGGTCGATCTGATCGGCGCGCCACAGGGCGGCCACATCCTGCTCGTCGGCGCGCGCGTGAAGGCATCCGGCGATTGCCAGCTGCAGGCGACCGCGTCGCTGCGCGATACGACGACGTCGCGCGTGATCGGCCTCGAGCAGCGCGCGTTGCTCCTCGAGATGCACGCGAACGGCTGGGCGGCGCCGCGCCAGGGCCTCGACGCGATGCCGAACGTCGCGGTCTGCCCGTCCGCCGCGGCCACGCAGAACATCTACGGTCATCCGTACCTGCTCGAGGTGGCGCTCGCGACGATGTCGGGCATGCCGATCGTCAGCGCGAGCGCGATGGTGACGCCGACGTGCGCGACCGGCGACACGTATTGCCAGAACGACTGCATGGCGCAGCCGCCGCTCTGATCATTCCGCCGGCAGCGTCGACTCGGCGAGCGCGGCCTCTGTCTCGGTCGCGACGAGCCGGAGCGCCGCGCGCAGCTTCTCTCTCGCGCGCGACAGGCGGCTCCGCACCGTGTTCTCGGGAATCTCGAGCACGCCGGCGATCTCGCGCGTCGACAGCCCTTCGAAGTACGCGAGCTCGAGCGCGATCTGATCGTCGAGCGGAATGCGCGCGAGGCCGTCGCGCAGGATCTCGCTCTGCTCGCGACGCGACACGAACGTGACCGGCCCGGTTCCGAGGTCGATCACCGACGACACCGAGAAGTCGACCTCCGGCCGGCGCGCCCGCGACCGGAACATGTCGGCGAGCCGGCGCCGCGCGACCGCGAACAGGTACGCCTTCACGTTGTCGCCCTCGATCCGGTCGCGGCCCTCGACGCACGCGAGGAACGTCTGCGAGATCAGATCGGCCCCGTCGTCGCCGATCTTGCTGCGGAAGAACCGCGACACGCTCGTCCAGTGCCGCGCGACGAGCGCCTCGCCCGCGGCCGGGTCGCCGGCGCGCCAGCCCTCGAGCAGC
>JABFXX010000186.1 GCA_013368795.1 Kofleriaceae bacterium | reverse complement strand
TGAACCTGCGACCTTCGGGTTATGAGCCCGACGAGCTACCAGGCTGCTCCACCCCGCATCAAGTTGTCAGGCTGGGTGTTTGTGCCACCAGGCCCGCTCCGCGTCAAGAGCTGATCGCCATCAGCTTTCATCTCTCAGCACACGACCGACGGTGAAAGGTCCTCGATCAGCGAGGCGCTTCGTCTGTATCATGGGTGCTCGCGCGAGCTGTGGGGGCAGTAAGCGCGGCGACTTGAATCGCGGGTGGTCGGTGACGTTGGGCTCTCGCTCGAAGGGACCATGACGCCACAACTAGCCATTGCCGAGCGACCGAAGGTTGGTGAGAGGGAGCGAGTTCTCGTCGCGGATGACTCGCCGGAGAACCGGACGATCGCGACCGGGCACTTGAAGAACGCGGGGTACGAGGTCGTTGCCGTCACGAGCGGCGAAGAGGCGCTCGAGGTGCTCGCCACAGAGCCGATCGATCTCGTCGTGCTCGATGTCGTGATGCCGGGGATCGGCGGCTTCGAGACGTGCCGGCGGATCCGGGCGACGCCGACGATCGCGCACCTGCCCGTCCTGTTTCTGACCGCGATGGGAGATCGCGAGGCGACCGCGGCGGCGCTCGAGGTGGGCGGCGATGATCTGCTGCCGAAGCCGATGCACCGGGCGGAGCTGCTGTTGCGGGCACGGGCGCTGATCCGGCAGAGGAAGACGACCGCGAAGCTCGAGGCGACGCTGCAGGCGTTGGCGGCGCAGAACGAGCAGCTGCGCCGGCTCGAGGTCGACAAGCGCAAGATGAGCCAGCTGATCGTGCACGACCTGCGCGGGCCCCTGGGCGCCTGCCTGGCGAACGCCGAGCTCGCGCGGCAGAGCGCGGTCGGCGAACAGGCCGAGATGCTCGACGACATGCTCGTCGCGATCCGGCAGCTCGATCAGACCTCGCGCGATCTGCTGGATCTGTCGAGGGCGGAGGATGCCGAGCTGACGGCGCGGCTCGAGAAGTTCTCGATGACGGAGCTCGCGGCCGAAGTCGCGACGACGATGCGCGGCATGGCCCGGTGGACCGGCATCGCGATCGCGGTGGACGTGGAGCTGGAGGCGGATCGCGTCGTCGCGGACCGCGAGCTGACGAGGCGGTTGTTGCAGAACCTCGTCCACAACGCGGTGAAGTACGCGCCGCACGGGACGACCGTGAGGATCGAGGCGAGCGTCGACGGCGACGGGCTCGTGATGCGCGTCGTCGACGACGGCCCCGGCGTGCCGCCGGATGCAGTCGAGAGGATCTTCGAGCGCTACGTGACTCTCGACGATGATCCGGCGCGCAGTGGCAGCCACGGGTTGGGGCTGGCGTTCTGTCGGCTCGCGGCGGAGGCCCAGGGCGGACGGATCTGGGTCGAGGATCGGGCGGACCGCGGCGGCGCGTCGTTCTGCGTGCGGATTCCGCAGCCGACGACGTAGCTGGCGTAGAGTAGTCGGCGCGTGAGTCGGGGACGCAACGTACCGCTGTGGACGGCGATCGTCGCGACGGTGGCGGCGATCGGGTTGCTCGCGATGCATCTGTGGGTGAGGCCCCTGCCCGGCCTCGACGCGCTCGACGGGCTGTCGATCGACGCGCGGTTCAAGATCCGCGGGCCACGCGCACCGGAGTCGGATCGCGTCGTGATCGTCGGGCTCGACGACGAGACGCGGCGTGCGTACCCGGAGGTGTTCCAGACGCGACGCGGCTGGGCGCAGCTGATTCGCGCGCTGACGAAGTACGAGGTGAAGGTCATCGCGCTCGACCTGTTCTTCAGCGCACCCGAGGTGTTTTTGCCAGCGGACCTCGATGCGGAGGTGCGAGCGGCGGATGCCGAGGTGACCGCGGCGACGGATCCGGTCGCGCAGAAGCTCGCCGGCCTCGTGCATCGCATCGCGAACGAGCTCCGCGGCGACGAGGTGCTCGCGCAGGCGATCGCCGAGAGCAAGCGCGTGTTCCTCGGCGCGTTCTTTCGGCCGGGCGTGGGCGCGCCGCGCGAGGCCGAGCCGAAGACGCTGGTGCCGGCGCGGCACGGCGAGAGTGCCGATGCGGGCGGCGGCGGATCGAGGAGGCCCGTGCACGCGGTGGCGGTCGACACGACGCTCGACTCGATCGGCGGCGGCGCGATCGGCGCCGGTGCACTCAACGCGTTTCGCGATCCCGACGGCGTGACGAGGCGCGTGCCGCTCGCGATCGAGCTCGGCGGTCGCCACTACATGCCGCTCGGCCTCGCGGTCGCGCTCTACGATCTCGGCAAGCCCGGCGACACGCGGTATCTCGCAGGAGACGGCGGCGTCACCGCCGCGGGGATGCGGTTGCCGGTCGGTATCGCGGCATCGGTCTCGCTCGACATGCTCGGCCGCGGCAAGCTGCCCCGCGTGTCTGCGGCACAGGTGCTCGCGGGCACCGCGCCGCCGAGCGCGCTCGCCGGCAAGCTCGTGTTTGTCGGCATGACGTACTCGGCCTACGACAAGGTGCAGACGCCACTCGATCCCGTTGCCGATGGTGTCGAGCTCCACGCGACTCTCGCCGAGAACGTACTCGCGCGCCGGACGCTGCATCTCGCGGGACCGCTCGCGACCGTGCTCGCGACGCTCGCGCTGTGCGGCATCGTGATCGCCGCGCAGCTGCGGCGCGTTCGGCGGCGCGCGTACGTGCCGCCGCTCGTCGCGCTCGCTGCGATGGGCGGCTACGTCGTCGTCGCGCAGCTCGCGTTCGGCAGCGGGCTCATCCTCGCGATCGCCGCACCGATCGTGATGACGGTGCTCGTGCTTGCCGCCGCGACGATCGGCGGGCTCGCGACCGAGGGCCGCGAGAAGGCGCACCTGCGCGCGGTGTTCTCGCAGTACGTGAGCAAGACGGTCGTCGACAAGGTGCTCGCCGACCCCGCGCGCGCGAGGCTCGGCGGCGAGCGCAAGGAGCTCACGGTCCTGTTCTCCGACATCCGCGGGTTCTCGGCGTTCGCCGAGGGCATGGGGCCCGAGGCACTGGCGAGCTTCCTCGGCGAGTACCTGACGCCGATGACCGACCTCGTGCTCGAGTCGGGCGGCACGCTCGACAAGTACATCGGCGACGCCGTGATGGCGATCTGGGCAGCGCCCGTCGACCTGCCGGATCACGCGGCACGCGCGTGCGAGGTCGCGCTGCGCATGCAGGAGGCGCTCGTCGGGCTGAACAAGAAGTGGAAGGCCGAGGGCAAGCCCGAGGTCGCGATCGGCATCGGCATCAACACCGGCCCGATGTCCGTCGGCAACATGGGCACGCACGCCCGCTTCGACTACACCGTGCTCGGCGATCAGGTGAACCTCGGCGCGCGCCTCGAGGCACTCACGAAGGAGTACGGCGTCGACATCCTCGTCGGCGAGGCGACCGCGAAGGCCGCCGGGCCTGCCTACGTGTTCCGCGAGGTCGACGTCGTGCGGGTCAAGGGCCGCGCCGGCGCCGCGCCCGTGTTCGAGCTCGTCGGCCGCGTCGGCGTGAAGGTCGACGACCGGTTTCAGGCCGCGCTCGCCGCGTATCGTCGCCGCGAATTTTCCGTCGCGCGCGAGACGTTCACCGCGCTCGCCGGCGATGCGACCGCCGAGATCATGGCGAAGCGCTGCGCGGAGCTTGCCGCCGCACCGCCGCCCGAGGACTGGGACGGGGTCTACGAGCAGCGCTCGAAGTAGCGGTCACGGCTGCGTGGTGATCGTCCAGCTCAGCACGCCCGGCGAGGCCGGATTGCCGGCCTCGTCGGTGAGATCGGGAAAGATCCGGAAGCTGTAGGTCGTGCTCGGCTCGAGCGGCACGTCGGGCGAGAGACGGATCCACTTCGTGCCGTTCTGATACGTCAACGTGGCCGAAACGCTCTCGCCATCGCGATCGAGGGTCACACTGTCAGGAGACAGGCCGCGCATCGATTCGGAGAAATGCACCTCGACGATCGAGCTCGTCGGGATGGGCTCACCAAGCCACGGGATGGTCGTCTCGATCCGTGGCGGCACGGTGTCTGGCCCGGTCGTGAACGTCGACGTCACCGGGGCACCGGCGAGTGGGTTGCCCGCGAAGTCGCTGATCGCGGACGTGAGCGTCACCGTGTACGTTGTATCCGGCGCGAGCGCCGTCGGCGTGAAGCGCATCGCCGTCTGCGTGATGAAGCCGAGCGTGCCCGCGACCGGTCCATTCGGGCCTGTCACGAGGAGGCTCGACAGCGTGATCCCCGTGACCGGCTCCGAGAACGCTGCGAGGATCTTCGCGTCGACACCGACGCTCGTCGCGCCGTTCGGCGGCGTCGCGATCATTCCGGTCGGCGGCGCCACGTCGTGCACCGTCGTGAACTCCCAGCTCAGGCCGGCAATCGGGTTGCCGCCCGCATCGACGACCTTCGGCTCGATCGTCGCGATGTATGACGTGTTCTCGGCGAGCGGCTCGACGGGATGGAGCCTCGCGGTCCGCTCTGCGTCGTCGTATCGCACGGTCGCAGCAATCGGATCGAACACGCCACGACGCCGCAACGCGAACGTCGAGTCGGACACGCCCTGGACGGGCTCGCTGAACATCAGCGAGAGCGTGATGTTCGTCGGCACTTCGGTCGCGCGATCGTCAGGGACGCTGGCGATGATCGAGGGAGCCACGTCGGGTCCTCCATCGATCGTGCATCCACGAGCGAGCGGCGAGCCTTCGCGATGACAGCGGCGGTCCGGGTAGCAGACAAAGCCCGACGCGCATTCGCCGTCCGGGCCACAGCGGAAGCCGCAGACCTCGCCCGCTGCAGCGCCATCGTGCGGCCCGCAGCCGACCAGCGTGCTCGCCGAAACGACGAGCGCGAGTACACCGGCCCTCGACGACATCGCCCCATTCTTCGACGGGCAGTCCAGACCTGTCAACGCGCTTAACATCGCGACTACTGCGTCGTGAACGTCCAGCTCATCACACCGGGAACGACGGGGTTGCCGGCCAGATCCGTGAGCGTCGGCAGGATGGTCACCACATACGCCGTGGCCGGCGCCAGATCGCCGACCGGAACGAGCGACAGCATGTTGCTCGCGCTGTCGTACATCACCGTCGACGGCACCACGGCACCATCACGCTCGAGGAACACGCTTTCCGACGACACTCCGATCACCGGCTCCGAGAATCTCACGCGCACCATGGTCTGCACCGACATCCCGAGGGCATCGACGCGAGGAAACTGGAACAGGATCCGTGGCGGCACCGTATCGGGCCCCGTCGTGAACGCCCACACATACGGCGCGCCCACGAGCGGGTTGAGCCGCAAGTCGGTGATCGCCGACGTCACCGTCACGCGGTACGTCGTGTTCGACTGCCACGGCCCTTCTCGCTTCGCGAGCGCCGGCGCGAGATAGGTGATGGTGCCGGCGCTGTTGCCCTGCAGATCCTGCACCGTGAAGCTCGCCGGCGTGATGTCGAAGACGTGCTCGCTGAACCCGATGACGACGGGCGTCTCGACGCCGACGTTCGTCGCGCCGGGGGCGGGCGACATCGACGTGAGCGACGGAGGCATCGTGTCGCTCGTCGTCGAGAAGTTCCAGCTCCGCCCGCCGAATGTCTGGCCGCTCGCATCGGTGATCGTCGGCGCGACCGTGATGACGTAGAGACCGTCCTCGAAGAGCGGCTTTACCGGCACCACGAACGCGGTGCGGAACTGAGAGCTGTAGGTGACGGTCGCCGGCACGGGATCGAACTGGCTGGTCGGACGCAGCGTGATCGCGACATCGTCGACACCGAACACGGGCTCGTCGAAGACGATCTCGATCGCCTTGTCGGTCGGCCAGTCCTGTTCGTTGTCCGATGGATGCGCCTCGATGATCGACGGTGCGCTGTCAGGTCCGCTGTCGACGATGCAGCCGTCCTCCGGCGAGCCCTCGCGATGGCAGCGACCGTCGGCGTAGCAGGCGAAGTTGTCCGGGCATGCTGCGTTCGGTCCGCACCGGTAGCCGCAGACCTCGCGCGCCGCAGGATCAGGCCGACAGGCGGCACTCGCCAAGGCGACGAATACGACCGCGCCTACCCTCGGCATGGCCTGATTCTTCGACCAGAGCGTCAAGGTGTCAACGAAGCTCACGTGCCGGTCGTGAATGCCCACACGATCGTGCCAGAGGTCACGGGATTGCCCGTGGTGTCGGTGATTCCCGACGTCACCTTCACCGCATAGGCCGTGTGAGGCATGAGCGGAGCGCTTGGCGTCAGCCGCGCGACCCTCGTCTCCGGGAAGTACTCGACGGTGCCCGAGATTGCCGTGCCCGCGCGGTCGAGGATCAGCGTCGACGCCGACGCGCCGATCATGGGCTCGGAGAACCGGACGCTGATCGAGATCGAGAGCGGGATGTTGCTGTCGTTGGGCGCCGGCGTCTGCGCGATGATCGTCGGCGCCACGGTGTCGGCGCCGGTCGTGAACTTGAACGCGAGCGGCGCGCCGACCAGCGGATTGCCCGTGGAGTCCACGATCGCACGGGTGAGGTGAAACGTGTACGTCGTGTACGGCGTGCGGGTCATCGACGTGAGGCGCACCGCGTTCTGAGGGAAGAAGTCGATGGTGCCGGGCACCACGCCATTGGCATCGGTGACGTAGAAGCTCGCCGGCGAGATGCCTTCCACCGCCTCGGAAAATCTGATGGAGATCGGCGTCGTGATGTCGACGCCGACGGCGTCATCGACGGGCGTCATCGCCGTGATCTCCGGCGGTCCCAGGTCGGTGACCGTCATGAAGCTCCACTGCACCGGCTCGATCGGATTGTTCGCGTAATCCGAGATGCCCGGGCCGACGCTCACCTCGTAGACCGTGCTCTCGCGCAGCGGCGTCGATGGCACGAGCGTGCCGAGGCTTCCGGACGTGTCGTAATGCACGGTGGCGCTCACCGGGATGCCACTCGAGGCCAGCCGCATCGTCGTGGCGTCGACGCCAGCCACTCCCTCGCTGAACACGACGCTGACGAACGCATTCGTCGCCACCGCGATCTCGTCCCGGCCCGGCCTCACGTTGACGATCCTCGGCGGCGGATCGCCGTCCCCGGCGGGGACGCACGACTGCTCCGCGGGCGCGCCGATCAGGTAGCAGCGGCCATCGAGTCGACACGCATAGTCCTCCGGACACTCGCCACTCGCGCTGCAGCGGACGCCGCATGCCGACTTCGGTGCCTCGATTTCACACCCGAGGAGGATCACCGCGCATGCCAGTGCAAGCCGCACGGCGCGAGTATGCCCGAGCCGCGTTGCAGCAAGCGAGCGGCGCGCAAAGTCGGCAGCTGCACTTACAAAACTTGCACAGTCTCGTTCCGACGACGCTCGAGGCGAGCGCGCTGTCGGGTCGTGCTAGGGTCCGACGCCCATGGCAGTAGCACTCGTCCTCGACTTCGACGGCACGATGACCGATGCCGAAGCCGAGGGGCGTCCGTTTCGCGACGGATACCTCGAGGATCTCGCGATGCTCGTCGGGGTGAAGCCCGGCGATCCGGACATCCTCGGCATCGCCGAACAGGTCGAAGCAGAGATCGCCGAGACACCCGCGAAGTACCCGTTCCTGTGGATGGGTCGCGCGGTCGCGCCGGCGACCGTCGATCCGTACCTGCGCATGGTGCCGATCGCGCATCGCATCCTCGATCGGTTCGGCGTCATCCCCGACGCGACCGATCGCGGCCGCCTGCTCGGCAGCGTCCTCTACAAGTACAACTACGCCAAGACGCTCGGCCACCCGGTGTTCCGCTCCGGTGCAGGCGCGATGCTCGCGAGCCTCGGCGGCACGTCGACGTGGATCGTCACGAACTCCGACACCCACGCGGTCGCCGGCAAGGTCGCCGCGCTCGATCGCGAGGCACCCGGCGTCGCGTGGCTGACGTCGCGCGTCCGCGGGTTCGCGCGCAAGTTCGACGTCGACGAAGCCTGGGGCGGCGCGCCGAGCGAGCTGGCCCTGCCCGGCCTCGAGCGCGCCGTGCTGCTGCGTCGGCGCTCGTACTTCGACATCCTGTCCGAGGTGCTCGCCGAGGCGGGCTCGTCGTTCGAGGAGCTCGTCGTCATCGGCGACATCTTCGAGCTCGATCTCGCGATGCCGCTCGCACTCGGTGCGCGCGTCGGTCTCGTCACGTCGCCGCGGACGCCCGACTACGAGAAGGCGTTCGTGATGGCGCACCCGCGCGCGACGCTGATCGAAGACCTCTCGCAGATCCCCGGGTTCGCGTTCGGCTAGGTGTCGTCGCCGATCGCGGCGGCGTGATACGTCAGGCTCAGCATCGACAGCATGCGGCTCGTGCAGCGCAGCGAGTCGAGCACGAGGACGCCGTGCGCCTGCGCGACATCGCAGATCGTCGCGAGCTCGAGCGCGTACACCAGCGCGCCGCGCAGGCTGCGCCGCCTCGCGACCGACGTCGCGTCGTGCTCGAGCGCCGACGAGATCGTCGAGATGACGTCCTCGGCGCGCCGCCTCGCCTCCTTCGCGATATCGACCGGCCACTGGATCGACGCGCGAATGATCTCCTCGTGCGCGCGCTGTGCGGCCGCGAGTGCCGCGCTTCGTTCGAGCTCTTCCACCTGCATGCGGGCCGAGCACAGCAAGTCGCGCGCCGATTCGCAGCACGCGCTAACTCCGCGCGACGACATCACCGCACCCGCCAGCTCGCTCGCATCGCGGACGCGCTGTCCGCAAACCGCCGGACGTCGGACTAGCTGTGCGGGTGCTCGTCGGGCCGCCACGGCCCGCCGTTGGTCTTGATCAGCTGCTCGATCTGCGAGCGGAGCTGGCGCAGCTTCGTCCGCCTGGCGGCCTCCTGCTTCGCGCCCGGCGCCTCGCTCTTCTTCGCGGTCTTCGACAGCGCCGCCGGCTGGGCGTAGAGCGTGTTCGTGTTCAGCGCGAGGTAGTCGTGCCACGCCTCGGCGAGCTCCTTCGAGCGGAACAGCGCGCGCACGGCGGCGGTCGACACGCGGATCGCCGGCTCGGGCGCGTCGGTGCGGCCGTCGCCATCGTCGAACGGCTGCGTGCTGCTGATGTGCGGCATCTTCTCGGTGATGCGGTCGACCTCGGTCACCGACAGCGAGAGCGCGTCGAGCCGCTTCGACCAGCTCGGCTGCCAGCCCGCCGACGCGATATTGCGATTCGCCAGCTCGAGCAGGTTGCCGCCCGGCTGCACGGTGAACACGACGGCGACCGGTGCCGATCCGCCGTGGACGACGCGCGCCGCCCACGCACCCGGCGTCTGCACGACAACGTCCGGAAGCGGATACTCCTCGCCGTACGTCCAGATCGTGTTCGGGACGACGCGCTCGTCGCGGAACGTCGCGTACGCACCGCCAACGAGACCCTGGGCGCGCGGCGGGATGCCGACTTCCTCGCGGCCCGACGTCGTCGTCATGACCTGGCCATCGCGCACCCACTCGACGATCCACGCCTGCGGCGGGCCGTCGTTCGCCCACCACCGACCGACCCACAGCTTCTTCTCGCGAAGGCTCACGCGCGTGCCCGGATGCGCGCGCAGCTGGAGGCCGACGTGGCCGCCCCACACCGGGACCTGCGCGAGCCGGAACGGCATGCCCGCGAACTTGACGCCCTGATACTGATAATCGATCTCGTAGTCGCCGAGCGGCAGCTCGATCTCCTGCTTGATCCGCGTCGGCCCGCGCTCGAACTTGCCGACGATCGGATAGCGGCCGACCTCGTGGTCATCGACCGAGACGACGATCGCCAGATCGTCGGTCGGCATCACGTCGCGCGTGATGTCGGCCTGGATCTGCACGCGGTACATCGGACCGTCCTGCACCGCATCGACGAGAGCGACCGACGGGCCTGATTCGAATGGTCGGGCCGTCGGAGCAGACGGCTTCGGCACCGCGTACTTCTTGGGAACACACGCCACCGCCACGAGGCCCAGCACCACGACACCAACCACTTTGCGCATTGTGCGCGGCTTCTTACACGAACTGCCCACGCCTGACATCACAATTTTGTGAGGCCGATTTGGACGGACCGGACGGCAAGCAGGGGCGATCTCGGGCGCGTGGGTCAACATGCCGAACGGACGAGCCATGTGGGCGGACCCGGTCGCACGAAAAGATTCCGAACAACCTTCACATCCTGCGGTCTCGAACGTGTGACCAGCCCCGTATTGCGGGACTGCGGCTCAGGGCTGATGCTCCGCCCGTGTCCACCGACAAGGTCATCATCTCGTGCGCGCTCACCGGCGCGGTGACGACGAAGAAGCACTGCCCCGCGATCCCGTACACGCCGGTCGAGATCGCGGAGGAAGCGCAGCGGGCCTACGAGGCGGGCGCGTCGATCGTGCACATCCACGCGCGCAACGACGACGGCTCGCCGACCTGGAGCAAGGACACGTTCCAGCAGATCATGAACGAGACGAAGGCGCGCTGCCCCGTCCTCATCAACTGGTCGACGGGCGGCATGGGACCGATGCAGGACCGCGTCGCGCATCTCGCGCAGCGTCCCGCGATCGCCGCGCTCAACATGGGCTCGATGAACTACGCGAAGTGGAACAGCGAGAAGAAGCAGTTCGCGTTCAACTTCGTCTTCCAGAACTCGTTCGACGACATCGTCGCGTTCGCCAAGGCGATGAAGGAGCACAACGTCAAGCCGGAGATGGAGTGCTTCGACGTCGGGCACACGAACAGCCACCGCGTGCTCGCGGACCTCGGTGTCATCACCGCGCCGTTTCACTTCTCGTTCATCATGGGCGTGCTCGGCGGCATCCCGGCGTCTGCGCGCCACCTCGCGTTCCAGGCCGAGCAGGTGCCGGCCGGCTCGCGCTGGAAGGTGATCGGCATCAGCCGCGATCAGTGGCAGCTCGCGATGGCGGCGCTGTCGCTCGGCGGCGATGTCCGCGTCGGCCTCGAGGACAACTTCTACCTGCCCGACGGCACGATGGCGAAGAGCAACGGAGAGCTCGTCGCCGCGGCGGCGAAGCTCGTCGCGCTTTCGGGCCGCAGCGTCGCATCCCTCGACGAAACCAAGCAGCTGCTCTGGCCGGCCGGTGATCACAACTAGTCTCCCCGGCGCCACCGGCGAGCTCGGCATGGAGCTGCTCGCCGCGATCGAGCTCGCGCTGGCCGCTGGCGTCGAGGTGATGAAGCTGCGCGGCGGCGAGCTCGGCGTCGAGCTCAAGCCCGGCGACGAGCCCGTCACCCTTGCCGACAAGCGCGCGAGCGATCTCATCGTCGCGGGCCTGCGCGAGCGGTTTCCGAACGACCCGGTGATCTCCGAGGAGCTACCGGCCGCCGAGGCGCTGCTGTCGGCCGAGCGGCTGTGGCTCGTCGATCCGATCGACGGCACGAAGGACTTCATCCGCGGCAGCGATGGCTTCGCGGTGATGATCGGCCTCTTGCGCGGCGGCCGCCCTGCCGTCGGCGTCGTCCATCAGCCCTCGGTGTCGCGCACGTTCTTCGCGACGCCCGACGGCGGCGCCCAGCTGTGGCAGCCCGATGGCACCACCACCAAGCTCGCGGTGTCGAAGGTCGACAAGGCCGCCGAGGTCCGGCTCGTCGCGTCGGCGTCGCATCGCAGCCCCGATATCGATCGCGTGAAGCAAACGCTCGGCATCGCCAACGAGCAGAACGTCGGCTCGGTCGGCGTGAAGCTGTGCCTGATCGCGATGGGCGAGCGCGACCTCTACGTGAACCCGGCCGCCAAGACGAAGGTCTGGGACACCTGTGCGCCCGAGGCGATCCTCGACGGCGCGGGCGGCCGCCTGAGCGACCTCTATGGTGCGCCTATCGACTACAAGGAGCTGCGCCAGCTGCGCGGCCTGGTCGCGTCCAACGGGCGCGTCCACGACGAGGTCATCGCCAAAATGGCCCCGCTGCTGTTCAGCAAGTCACCGTGATACGCTCGCTCCCATGGGGAGCACTCGTGCGCTCGCGCTAGCCCTCTTGTTCGCGCCCGCCATCGCGGCTGCTCAGCCGACGGCGCAGCAGAAACAGCAGGCGAGCGACCTCGTGAAGAAGGCGATCGCCAAGAGCCAGGCAGGCGACCACGAGTCCGCCGTCGACCTCTATCTCGACGCGTACGAGATCATTCCGCAGCCGCTGCTCCTGTCGAACATCGGCTCCGAGTACCAGCAGATGAAGAAGCCGGTCGAGGCATTGAAGTACTTCTGCAAGTACCTCGATGCCGACGGCCCGCAGGGCCAGAATGCCGGCTACGCGACGGCGCAGGCCAAGACGCTCTACATCGAGCTCGGCGGCGTCAACGACGTCAAGGACGAGGACGTCTGCAAGCCGATCGTGAAGCCGCAGCCCGAGGCGGCGCCGACCCCTCCGGTCGATCCGACGCCGATCGAGCCGACCCCTGTGCCCGGCCCGGTCGATTCAGGACCCAAGACGAGCCCGATGCGCTACGTCGGCCTTGGCCTCGGCGTCGCGGGCGCCGCGGTGTTCGGCGTCGGCGTCTATTACGGCCTCCACGCGAAGTCGATCAGCGACGACATCTCGAACCACCCGATGAACGAGCCGTGGGAAGGCAACATCAAGGAGCTCGAGCAAGAGGGCAAGGACTCCAACAAGAAGGGGATCATCTTCATGGTCGGCGGCGGCGCGGCGTTCGTCGCCGGCACCGCGCTGTTCTTCCTCACCGCGCCGAAGAAGCAGACCGAGACCGGCGTCGTGTTCGCGCCGGTGGCGACGCCCGAGTCGATGGGCATCGCGGCGTCGGGCCGCTTCTAG
>JABFXX010000504.1 GCA_013368795.1 Kofleriaceae bacterium | reverse complement strand
TTCGCGCGAGCGGACGGCGACGCGATCACGGTCGGGGCGCGCTCGAAGGCGCGTCGCCCACCACCGCCACCGCCACCGCCCATTCCACGACCACGGCCACCACCGCCACCGCCACCGCCACCGCCACCGCCACCACCGCCGTTGCCGATGTGGCCGCCGCCTTCTCCGTCGCCGCGCCCGTTCTCCGAATCGCGACCGCGGCGCGTCTCCATCTCCGCGACGATGTCCGCGTCGTCGAGGACGGTCAGCGCATTGCCTGCCGACGAGAAGATCTCGTCCTCCTTCGCGACGTGGCTGCGATGCAGCTCTGCGAGCCGCTCGGAGACCTCGAGCAGCTGCTTGCCGACGCCGAAGCGCGCGTCGCCGTCGAGCTGCTTCGCGCACTCGGCGACCGCGTTCTGCAGCGCGATCTGCGCGGGGTGCTCGGCCGAGAGGGCAGCTAGCGCTTCGGCGAGGTCGGGGCGGCGCGTCGAGAGGCGCGGGAAGACCGAGCCTTCCTCGTCGAGAAAATGGCGCGTGACGGCTCGCTCGAAGTAGGCGACGGCCTCGCGCACGACGTCGACGTCGGTGTCGTGGGGACGGCCTGCGGCGAGACGCCGCGCCGCATCGAGCAGCTGGCTCATCACGTCGTCGTGGCGACGGTGCGAGCGATCGAGCTGCGCGAGGCTGGCAAGGTCCATGTCCCCATGATCTACAGGACTCGCAGGTCGAGCCACTGTCCTCGGCGGAAAAACGCTGGTACACACCAGGCCCATGGTCGAGAACGTCGTCATCATCGGAAGCGGTCCTGCGGCCCATACGGCTGCGATCTACGCGGCTCGAGCGGATCTGATGCCGGTGCTATTCGAGGGCTTCATGGCGGGCGGGATCGCTGCCGGCGGCCAGCTGACGACGACGACCGACGTCGAGAACTTCCCGGGCTTCCCCGAGGGCATCGAGGGCCCGGACCTCATGGAGCGCATGCGCAAGCAGTCGGAGCGCTTCGGCACGCGCATCTACTCGGAGACCGTGAATTCGGTCGACCTGTCGCAGCGCCCGTTCAAGTTCAAGACCGACGAGCGCGAGGGCCTGGCGAAGACGATCATCATCGCGACCGGCGCGACCGCGAAGCGCGACAACGTCCCGGGCACCGGCGACAAGGAGCTGTGGCAGAAGGGCGTGAGCGCGTGCGCCGTGTGTGATGGCGCGCTGCCGATGTTCCGCAACAAGCCGCTGTTCGTCGTCGGCGGCGGTGACTCGGCGATGGAGGAGGCGCACTTCCTCACGAAGTTCGCGTCGAAGGTGTACATCGTTCATCGCCGCGACGAGCTGCGCGCCAGCAAGATCATGCAGGACCGCGCGAGGGCGAACCCGAAGATCGAGTTCCTCTACTCGCACAAGGTCGTCTCCGTCGACGGCGGCAACTCGGTCGAGCAGGTGCGCGTCGAGGATCTGAAGTCGCAAGAGCAGAAGACGTTCCCCGCGGCGGGCCTGTTCTTCGCGATCGGCCACGTGCCGAACACCGGGTTCCTGGGCGGCCAGATCGAGACCGACGAGCAGGGCTACGTCATCACGGTGCCGGGCACGACGCAGACGAACGTGCCGGGCGTGTTCGCTGCCGGAGATTGCCAGGACAAGAAGTATCGCCAGGCGATCACCGCGGCCGGCTCGGGCTGCATGGCCGCGCTCGAGGCCGAGCACTTCCTGTCGTCGCACCACTAGCACCAAGCGCCTGCAAGCACAGGCGCGTTAACGGATTGTCACGTGCCGCACGCAGAGCGTGCGCGCGCGGGGAATAGGCTCCGCCGACCTCCTGGTTTCCCTCCCGTGATCCCAGCCGGGACGGTGCCATGTCACAATCGGTGTATCCCGTGACGCGAGAGCCTCATACCCCTTATCGCGAGTCTGCGCTGACGAAGATCCTCGCGGTCCTTTTGCTGATCGTCGCCGGTGCGCTCGTGTTCACCGTGGTGCAGCAGAAGCGGCAGACGCAGCAAGTGGTGAACTACGAGCCGCGGCCGATCGCGCAGCGGCCCGACGACAAGCTCGGTGCCGACGAGCAGAGCACCATCGAGGTGTTCCAGAAGTTTTCAAGCTCGGTCGTCCACGTCACGAGCCTCGCGTCGCGTCGCAACCGGATGACGCTCGACATGAGCGAGATCCCACAGGGCACCGGTACGGGCTTCGTATGGGACTCGCAGGGCCACATCGTCACGAACTTCCATGTCGTCCAGGGCGGCGACAAGGCGAGCGTGACGCTCAACGACGGCACGACGTATCCCGCGACGATCGTCGGCACCGCGCCCGACAAGGACATCGCGGTGCTCCACATCGACGCGCCCGCCCAGAAGCTGCTCGCGCTGCCGATCGGGCAGAGCGGGAACCTCAAGGTCGGCATGAAGGTGCTCGCGATCGGTAACCCGTTCGGTCTCGATCAGACGCTGACGACCGGCGTGATCTCGGGCCTCGGTCGCGAGATCAAGAGCGTGTCGGGACGGCCGATCACCGACGTGATCCAGACCGACGCGTCGATTAACCCGGGCAACTCGGGTGGTCAGCTGCTCGACAGCTCGGGCCGCCTCATCGGCATCAACACCGCGATCTACAGTCCGACCGGCGCGAATGCGGGCATCGGCTTCGCGGTTCCCGTCGACACGGTGAACCTGATCGTCCCCGAGCTGCTCAAGCACGGCAAGATCGTGCGCCCGGGCCTCGGCCTCAACATCCTCAACGACCAGGTCGCCGAGCGGAACAACATCGACGGTGTCGTGATCCTCCAGGTCGTGCCCGGTGGCGCCGCTGATCGAGCGGGCCTCAAAGGAATCGATCAGAACGTCCTCGGCGACGTCATCGTCTCCGTCGACGGTACGGCAATTCACAAGTCTACCGACCTCTACAAGGCGCTCGACACGCACAAGGTGGGCGACACCGTCGAGGTTACGGTCATGAACCAGGGCGACAAGCGCGCGGTCAAGGTAACATTGCAACCAATCCAGTGAGTCGTCGCGCCCGCGCTGAAGCCCGTACCGAGCGCTCCGCTCCGCCAGCGCCGGCCACGCCAGCGCCGCATCTGTACCGCGACACGCTGCTTCGCCGTGTCCGCTCGCTCGTCGCGGAGGCGTTCTTCGAGGGTCTCTCGTTCGCCGGTCGGATCACGCCGATGGCGAATCCCAAGAGCCACGGCATCGAGGTCGAGCGCGACCTCGTCTACGGGCCGCACGCCGAGTGGAACCTGCTCGATATCTACAAGCCGGTGACGCGGCCCAAGCCGTGGCCGGTCGTGTTCTACGTGCACGGCGGCGCGTTCCACCTGCTGTCGAAGGACACGCACTGGCTCATGGGCCTCGTGTTCGCGCGCTTCGGCTATCTCGTCGTCAACATCAGCTACCGGCTCGCGCCGAAGCATCCATATCCAGCGGCGATCGAGGATACGTGCGCCGCCTATCTGTGGATGGTGAAGAACCTCGAGCGACTCGGCGGCGATCCGACGCGCGTCGCGGTCGCCGGCGAGAGCGCGGGCGGCAACCTCGTCACCGCGTTGACGCTCGCCGCGTATCAGCAGCGTCCCGAGCCGTGGGCACGTGCGGTTCACGACTGCGGCGTGCTGCCGCGCGCATCGCTGCCGTTCTGCGCGCTGCTCGAGGTATCGCGTCCCGAGCGGTTCAGCGCGCGCAGGAAGCTGCCGCGCTGGATCGATGGAATGCTGCGCGACGCGTCGACGTCGTACCTCCATGGTCACTCGTTCGAGCCGGGCCCGGACACCGAGCTCGCCGATCCGCTGCGCGTGTTCGAGGAGGCCGCCGGCGTGCCGCACGAGGACCGGTTCCCGCGCGGCCTGCCGCCGTTCTTCGCGCCGGTCGGCACGCGCGATCCGCTGCTCGACGACACGCGGCGCCTCGAAAAGGCGCTCGCCGCGCTCAACGTGCCCTGCGAGGCGCGTTATTACCCGGGCGGGATTCATGCGTTTCACGCGATGGTCTGGGACCCCGCCGCGCGCCGATGCTGGCGCGATGCACTCGCGTTCCTCGATCGACACCTCCGGTAGGCACGAGTGACTCCACCAAAGCGACAGCTCGGCCTCGGGATCACGGCCGCGATCGTCGTCGCGAACATGATCGGCACCGGTGTGTTCACGAGCACCGGCTATCAGGCGCACGACCTCCACGACCCGATGACGATCCTCATCGCGTGGGTGATCGGCGGCGTCATCGCGCTGTGCGGCGCCGCTTGCTACGCCGAGCTCGGCACGTTGATGCCGAAGGCCGGCGGCGAGTACGTCTACTTGCGCGAGGCGTATCACCCGGCCTTGGGCTTCATGAGCGGCTGGGTGTCGCTGACCGCGGGGTTCTCTGCCGCGATCGCGACGTCATCGCTGCTGTTCGCGAAGTACCTCGGGACGCTGGTCGATGGCGTCGGCGATCCGACGACGGTGAAGCTGATCGCGATCGGCCTCATCGTCGCGGTCACATGCCTGCACGCGTTCGACACGAAGGTCGGCGGCCGCGTCCAGGAGGTGTTCACGATCCTGAAGGTCCTGCTGATCGTCGTGTTCATCGGCGCGGGCCTGCTCGTCGGCAAGGGCGACTGGGGACACTTCGCGAGCCAGGGCGGCGGCTTCAGCAACATGGGCACGATGGGGTTCGCGATCTCGCTCATGTACATCTCGTTCGCGTACTCGGGCTGGAACGCCGCCGCGTACATCGCGGGCGAGGTCGAGAAGCCGGAGCGGAACCTGCCGCGATCGCTGCTCCTCGGCACGGGCATCGTGATGGCGCTCTACGTGCTGCTCAACGTCGTCTACTTCTACGCGCTGCCGTCGGCGACGCTCGCGGGACCGACGAACACGTTCGCGCCGATCGAGGAGGTCGGTGCCGCGGCCGCCACGCAGCTGTTTGGCTCGAGCGCGGGCAATCTGATCACCACGCTGATCACCCTCGCGCTCGTGTCCGCAGTGAGCGCGATGGTGATGGCGGGCCCGCGCGTCTACGCCGCGATGGCAGCAGATCGCGCGCTGCCGCACCAGCTCGGCTGGTACTCCAAGCGCGGCGTGCCGACCGTCGCGGTCGTCGTTCAGGGCGCGCTCGGTATCGTCGGCGTGCTCGTCGGTCACATCGACTGGCTGATGCGATTTGCTGGGTTCACGCTCGCGATCTTCGCGGCGCTCACCGTCGGCGCGCTGTTCATCCTGCGCGCGCGGGGGCTCCGCGGCGCGTATCGCACGTTTGGCTATCCGCTCACGCCGCTGGTGTTCATCCTCATGTCGGCGTGGATCGCGTACGCGCAGATCAAGCAGAACCCGTTCGAGTGCCTCGTCGTCGCAGGCGTGCTGCTCGTCGGTGGCCTCGTGTATCGGTTCGCGGTACCGCCGCTGCCACCGCCGAGCCTGCCGACCCCTCCCAAACTCCCAGAAGCGCGCGTCGTCGACGAGTGATACGCTTCGCGCATGCGCTGGCTGCTCGCGCTCGGCCTGGCAACTGCGAGCGCCGCGCTCGCCGCGCCTCCCGCGCAACAGCTGCTCGGCTGGGCTGACTGGGTCGGCGACTGGAACGGCAAGCTCAAGTGGCAGAGCTGCGCCGTCGAGGGCGAGCCGAGCGCGTCGCTGTCGGTCGATGCGACCGACGGCGCGGTCTCGATCGACCTGACGCCGGCCGGCGGCGCGCTCGGCAAGCTGTCGCTCGTCGAGGACAACGGAGGCTGGACCGGCCAGCAGGGCGACGTGAACGTCCGCCTTGCACGCGGCAAGACCGACCTCGACGTCGCGGTCAGGCTCGACTCGGGCTGCGAGGTGAAGGGCACGCTGTCGCGGGCGACGACCGGCATCCCGGCCTGCGATCGGCTCGCCGCATGGGCGCGGATCGAGTCGCAGTGCAGCAAGCTCGCGCGGCCGCCGCTCGAGAACCCGGCACGGCTCGCGCGACAGCGCCGGACCTGGACGAAGTCGAGCGGCGAGGCGAGGGCCAAGCTCGCCGACCAGTGCACCGCACGGAGCGCGAAGGTCGAGGCCGAGCTCGTCGACGCCGGTTGTGCGCCGCATCCCGACCCGGCGATCGGCATGCGTGGCGCGGAGTGTCAGGCGCTCCGCGGTGCCGGGGCGCGGCTGTCGCGGTGCAGCAGCGTGCCGTTCGATCTGCGCGAGGCGCTGGCGCGCGAGGTGGTCGTCCTCCTCGCCGCGGCACAGGGCGCCGACAAGGAATCGCTCCCGGTCGTCGACGCGGAATGCCGGCGGACCCGCGAGAAGTTGGTCACCGTGGCCCAGCAGGCCGGTTGCCCGCCCTGAAGAGCCGAGTCACAACTAGCGACGAGAAGGAGGGCCGCGATGGCGTGTCGTTCGGTGCAAGCGCGTAGTGGGGGGCAAGCGCGTCGTGGAAATCGCAACCGGATCGACAGGACCGTTGTCGTTCCAACCATGAGCCCGAACGAGCCCAACCTCGCGCTGCGCGGTGCGCCCGGCGCGCTCCGGTCCTGGATCCGCGGCGTGGTCGCGGCCGCGGCGCTCCTCACGGTCGCGATGGTCGGCCTCGGCGGGCAGCTCCTGTACGGGCAGCTCGACTGGGCGCACTCGTCGGGGCAGTGGTGGCTGCGCGAGGGCGTCGCGCTCCTCGTCGTCGGCTGGATCGCGCTGAGCTTCGTGATCCCGGCGAGAAACTCGCCGTTCATCCGGCTCGCCGTGCTCCTGCCGGTCGCTCACGCGGGCGCGATCGCGATCGGCTGGACGCTGTGGTCGCGCGTCGCGACCCACGTCACGCTCGACGCGCGGTCGCCGCTCGCGGCGGAACTGCCGCTCGCCAAGCTCGCGCTCGTCGCATCGCTCGTGTTCGTGCTCGTCGCGCTGCTCGTGGCGAAGCGGCGCAGTGGCGAGTGGGTGCACGGCTTCGCGGTGCTCGCACTCTCCGAGCTGTTGCTCGTCGGACTGTGGCTCCCCACGGTCGCCGCGGTGTGGGACGCGCCGACCCCGAGCTACATGGTCACGGAGCCCGGGTGGCTCGCCCAGCTCCCGAAGCTCGTCGCGTGGGTCGTCGTGCCGCCGACGCTCGCCGCGATCGCGTACACCGTGCTCGTCCTGCGTCGCTCGCGCTGGCTCGCCGCGCGCAAGCGGCTCGCGGTCAACACGGTCACGACGCTGTTCTGTCTCGCATGCCTCGCGCGGCTCAGCGCAGATGCCGACGCGATGATCCTCTACGCGCACTTCGTGCCGGTCCTGCTCGTCGCCGCGGTCGTCGCGATCGCCGCGATCGTGTCGCTCGCCGGCGTGCTCGCGACGCGCGCGCTCGTCATCCATCGCCGGTTCTCCTCGCGCGAGAGGGTGCGCGGCGTCGTCACCGCCGACGGCACCGAGCTCGCGCTCGGCGTCGAGATCTCGAGCTGGCTGCGCGGGCCTCGCGTCGTCCAGCGCTCGTTCTCGGTCGCGACCGCGCACGGCATGATCCCGGTCAGCGGCGCGAACCTCGTTGCCGCGATCCCGGCGGCGTCGACGCAGCTCGAGACGGGCGAGGCGCTTGGCGTCGTGCGCCCGGGCGATACCGTCGAGATCGCGGGTCACGTCGCGACGCCGTCGGTCGAGCCCGGGGCGGGCGATCCGTTCCGCACGCTCGCCGGTCCGTCGGCGGAGGCGATCTGGATCGCGCCGGTGTGCGGCGAGCGCGGCGGCTTTGCGAGCCTCGCGCTCGAGCTGTGGCGGCCGTGTGTCGCGTATCTGTTGATCGTCACGGCACTCGCCGTCCCGGCGCTCGCCGCGCTTCTCGGTTGATCGAACGCGCTGACACCCCCAAGGATTCTTCGCGCCGCGTCGTCTAAGCTCCCACGATGGGAAGAGGGACTTCGTGGGCTGCGATCGCCGCGGCCTTGAGCGCCGGCCTCGTTGCTGCACCTCGCGCCGCGCGCGCGTTCTGCGGCTTCTATGTCGCCGGCAGCAACCAGCAGCTGGTCAACGACGCGACGCAGGTCGTGCTGATGCGCAAGGGGACGCGCACCGTGCTCGCGATGCAGAACCACTACAAGGGGCCGCCCGAGGCGTTCGCGATGGTCGTCCCCGTGCCCGTCGTGCTGAAGGAGCAGGACGTCAAGACGCTGACGAAGGACGTGTTCGAGCACGTCGAGCAGATGGGCGCGCCGAGGCTCGTCGAGTACTGGGAGCAGGACCCGTGTGCGCCGCCGGTCGAGTACGAGACGATGGCGGTGCCGACCAGCGCGGCCGCCGGCGCCGGCAGGCCCGAGCTGGCGAAGGCCGACCTCGGCGTGAAGATCGAGGCGCAGTTCGTCGTCGGTGAGTACCAGATCGTGATCCTGAGCGCGAAGGACTCGACCGGTCTCGACACCTGGCTGCGTCAGGAGAAGTACAACATTCCCGAGGGCGCGGAGCCGCTGCTGCGGCCGTACGTCGAGAGCGGGATGAAGTTCTTCGTCGCGAAGGTCGATCCGAAGAAGGTGCAGTTCGTCGACGGCCGCGCCGAGCTGTCGCCGATCCGATTCCACTACGACGCCGACGAGTTCTCGCTGCCGATCCGCCTCGGGCTCGCGAACTCGAGCGGCACGCAGGATCTGATCGTCAACATCCTCGCGCCCAACCAGCGCTACGAGGTCGCGAACTACAACAACGTCACGATCCCGACGAACATCGACGTGAAGCCGGACATGAAAGACAAGTTCGGCTCGTTCTACGCGGCGCTGTTCGATCGCACGCTCGAGACGCACAAGGGCGCGGTCGTCACCGAGTACGCGTGGCAGGCGACGACGTGCGATCCGTGCCCGGGACCGACGCTCGGGCCCGAGGAATTCCAGACGCTCGGTGGCGACGTGCTGCTCGGCACGCGCGAGCAGCCGCAGCGTTACCCCGACACCGACTTCGTGCTGACGCGCCTGCACGCGCGCTACGGCAAGGACATCCAGAACGACCTCGTGTTCAAGCAGGCGTCGCCGATCGCCGGCGGTCGCGAGGTTCCCGGTCCCGGCGGCAAGCTCGAGGAAGGCGCGCACCCCGACGGCTACAACAACTTCCAGGGGCGCTACGCGATTCGCCATCCATGGACGGGACCGATCCGGTGTGAGAGCCCGCGGCGCGGCATCTGGGGCGGACCGCCGATGGAGATCGCGAGGGCCCCTGGATTTCAGCCGATCGGCACGAAGCCGGCGCTCGATCTCGCGTTCGCGCCGCGCGATGCGGTGAAGCTCGCGAGCGCGGTCACGCGCGACGTCCCGGAGATCGAGGTGAAGGCCGGCGGCGCAGACACGTCGCCACCGCCGGCGCCGCCACAGGTGCCCGCGGGCTCGGGCAGCGACGGCCAGACGGCGACCAAGGAGAAGCGAAAGTCCGGCTGCGGTTGCCAGTCGACCGCGCCCGGTGACGTCGTCGGTGTCGGCGCGGTGCTGGGGCTCGGCGTGCTCGCGCGCCGTCGTCGTCGTCGGGGATGAAGGCGGCGCTCGCACTCGTGCTGCTCGCCGCGTGTGGCAGCGACGACGTCGTGCGCCCGCCGCACGTCACGCCGGCGCGCTTGCCGCGCGTCCCCGGCGAGCTCGCGCCGAGCCTCGTCGAGATCGATCGCACGTTCGCCGGCGCGGGCGAGGTCAGCGACGGCGCGATGCTGTCGGACGTCGACAGCTGTGCGAGCTGTCATCCCGATGCCGCCGCGCAGTGGGCGACAAGCCCGCACTCGTTCGCGTCGTTTGGCAACCCGATCTATCGCGTCAACGTCGAGCTCGCGCGCGCCGAGCTCGGCCGCCCCGCGAGTCTGCACTGCGGCGGCTGTCACGACATGCCGCTCGCCGTCGATGGCCTGATGGCCGGCGACGTCCCCGCCGACGATCTGCGCTCGCACTCGGGCGTCACGTGTCGGCTGTGCCACGGCATCGAGCGCGTCGACAAGGACGGCAACGGTAGCTACACGTGGTCGCGCGCGCCGCTCGACGCACCGACGCTCGGCGATGCGGCATCGATCGCAAAGCATCGCGCAGAGGTCAGCGTGAAGTCGCTCGGCACCGAGCTGTGCGTCGGCTGTCATCGCGGCTTCCTGTCGCCGGACATGGGGCAGGGCATGCCCGTTCACCTCTCCGGCCTCGACGAGCCGGGCGCGTGGCGCAACAGCGCGTGGACCGGCAACGGCATCGGTCGCGTCGATCAGGTCGAGCCGAAGACGTGCATCGACTGTCACATGGAGCGCGAGGTGGCGACCGCCGGCGAGGTCAGCGCGAAGGACGGCACGCTCGCGTCGCATCGTTTCCTCGGCGGCCACACCTGGATGGCGGCGATGCGCGGCGATGCCGAACACCTGCGTCGGCTGCAGGCCAAGCTCGAGGGCGTCGCCTCGATCGATGTCATGCCGGCGCCGGTCGCGGCGCCCGCCGGTCACACCACGTTCGACATCGTCGTGCGCAACCTGCTCGTCGGTCATCGCTTCCCCGGCGGTGTGCTCGACATCCAGGACACGTGGATCGAGGTCGAGGTCAGAGGCGCACGCGGCCGCACGCTCGCGACCTCGGGCCTCGATCACGCGACGAACGCCGCCGACACCGAGACGCACGTCCTGCGCACGCTCGTCGTCGACGAGCGCGGCAACGTGCTCGAGCAGCACGAGATGCCACGCTTCCGCACGCAGATCGCGACGCAGACGCTCGCGCCGCGCGAGGCGCAGGCGATCCGCTACGACCTGCCGCTCGCGCCGGACGGCCCGCTCACCATCACCGCGCGGCTTCGCCATCGCAGCCGCACGCTCGCGATGCAGGACGAGGTCTGTCGCGCCGCGAAGACGGCCGAAGGCCGCGCGTTCCTCGCCGGTGCCGAGGGCGCGCGCTACGCCGAGCTCGATCCGTGCCGCGCGCAGCCGATCACGCTCGTCGCGCACACGCAGGTCGTGCTCGGTGCACCTGCGTCCTTCACCCGTCTCTACGAGCACGGCATGGCCCTGACGTCGGTCGTCAGCGAGCGTCTCGACGAGGCGCGCACCGTCCTCGATCGCGCGCTCGCCGCAGCGCCCGACGATCGGTCGCGCGCGATGGCGCTCGTCCAGCTCGCGCAGGTCGCCGCGAAGCAAGGCCGCGCCGATGACGCGCTCGCGCTCGTCGCCCGCGCCCGCGCGCTGCTTCCGCCGCCCGGTCCGCCCGTCCTCGAGGCGATCGAGGCCGATGCGCTCGCCCGCGTGTGGCGCTGGAACGAGGCCCTGATGCCGGCGCGCACCGTCGCGACCAAGGCCAAGCAAAACTCGCAGACGTGGGTCCTCGCCGCACGCTGCTTCGGCTCGGTCGCCGACAACGAGGCGGCACTCGCCGCCGCGACAGCCGGCCTCGCGCTGTCGCCCCGCGATCCCGATCTCCTTCGCAGCCAGGCGACCGCGCTCGCCGCACTCCGTCGCCCCGAGGCTGCCGCCGCGCTCGCCGCATACGATCGCTTTCGCTCGCCCGACAACGCTGCCGAGCTCCGCATCTCCTGCGCCGCCGACTCACCGCGTTGTGAACGCGAGCGCGAACAAGCACACACGCACTCGCTCCAGCTCGTGCGTTCGTCGAACCCGTCGGGGTAGAGTGCGCGCATGCTCTTCGAGCAGATCCGTTCGGGCGGATGCCTGTCTTACCTCATTGGTTGCGACGACTCGTGCGCCGCGATGATCGTCGATCCGCACCTCGATCAGCTCGATCGCTATCTCGCGCTCGCCGCCGAGCGGGGCATGCGCATCCACTACATCGCCGAAACGCACACGCACGCCGATCACTTCTCCGCCGCGCGCGAGCTCGGCCGTCAGCTCGGTGCGCGCGTCGTCATGCACCGCCTCTCGGCCGCGCCGTTCGCCGACGTCCGCGTCGACGATGGCGAGTCGCTCGTCGTCGGCAAGCTGCGCGTCAACATCATCCACACGCCGGGTCACACCAACGACTCGACGTGCCTCGTGTTCGACGATCGCGTCCTCACGGGCGACACGCTCCTCATCGGCGGCACCGGCCGCACCGATCTGCCGACCGGCGATCCGGACGCGCTCTACGACTCGCTGTTCGGCAAGGTCCTGCAGCTCCCCGATTCGCTCAGGGTCTACCCGGCGCACGACTACAAGGACCGCTCGTCGTCGACGATCGGTGCCGAGAAGCAGTCGAACCCGCGCCTCCAGAAGAAGGAGCGCGCCGACTTCGTCGCGCTCATGCGCGGCCTCGACATCAAGATGCCCGATCACCTGACCGAGGCGCTGCGCACCAATCGCTCCGGCGGCAAGACCGTCGCGCAGCTCCTCGCCGAGGCGTCGCGCGAGATCGCGTTCATGAGCATGACCGAGGTGCGCCACCGCCTCGAGCGCGGCGACCGCGACATCGTGCTGCTCGACGTGCGCGAGAAGGAGGCGTTCGAGAAGGGCCACCTGCCGGGCGCGAAGCACCTGCCGCGCGGCCAGCTCGAGCTGCGCGTCGACAAGGAGCTGCCCGATCCGGGCGCGCGCATCCTCGCGTACTGCCAGCTCGGCCGCATCTCGACGCTCGCCGCGGCGACGCTGCGCGCGATGGGTTACACGCGCGCCGTCGCGCTCGACGGCGGCTTCGAGGATTGGGTGAAGGCGGGCCACCCCGTCGAGGCGGCTCGCTAGGAGCTACTGCGCGGCGACGTGCTTGGTGTACGCGTCGGCGTCCATCAGCTCGTCGATCTCGGCCTTGTCGTTGGCCTCGAGCTCGATCATCCAGCCCTTGCCGTACGGGTCGCCGTTGACGTCC
>JABFXX010000637.1 GCA_013368795.1 Kofleriaceae bacterium | reverse complement strand
GGCTCCTGCTTGGCGCTGCAGGCAGCGAGGACGAGAACCAGGACTTCGCAGCGCCGCACGCCCGCGCTATAGCATTCGCCGAGTCACCATGCCCGAGGGTCGTCGCTACCTCGTCAAGGAAATGTTCGGCCCGACGCTGCAAGGCGAGGGCGCACACGCGGGACGACCGTGCGTGTTCTTGCGGTTCGCCGCGTGCAATCTCGAGTGCACGTTCTGCGACACCGATTTCTCGGTCGAGGGTTCGCGTCGATACGCGGCAGACGAGATCGTGCAGCGGCTGCTCGAGCTCGACAGTAATGCTTCGCGGATGGTGGTCGTGACAGGCGGCGAGCCGACACTTCAATGGGATGCGCCACTCGCCGACGCCGTGAAGGCCGCGGGATTTCGGATTCACATGGAGAGCAACGGTACGCGTGTGCCCGGAGGACACGTCGATTGGCTGACGGTCTCGCCCAAGCCGCGGTTTCACACGGGTTCGCTGGCGCTCGCAAACGATCTGCGGGTCAGCGAAGTGAAGGTCATCATCGACGGCACCGTCGACGAGGTGACGCTCGATCGCTACGCCGCGCGCTATGCGTGCGATCACTACTTCGCGCAGCCGTGCATGGACGACCGCTACGAGGAGCACCTCGCGAAGACGATCGCGCTCGTCCAGGCGCGCCCGCGCTGGCGGCTTTCAGTTCAGCTTCACAAGATCCTCGGGGTCCCGTGATCGACGTGGACCTGGCGTCGCGCTACGCGAGGCTCGCGCTCGCCGGCGTCACGCGCGAGGTGCCGCACAAGCTCGACCACGTCGTGCTCGACGACCAGCCGGTGCCCCGGCCGCGCGAGCTGCATCCGGCGTTCTACGGCTGCTACGACTGGCACTCGGCGGTGCACTCGCACTGGACGCTCGCGCGCCTGCTGCGGCTGTATCCCGAGCTGCCCGAGGCCGGCGAGATCCGCGCCGCGCTCGATGGCAATCTCAGCGCCGAGAACCTCGCGGTCGAGGCCGCGTACTGCCGCGCGCATCGCGGGTTCGAGCGGATGTACGGCTGGGCATGGCTCCTCGAGCTCGCGCGCGAGCTGCAGGGCACGGCGTGGGGCGCTGCGATCCAGCCGCTCGCCGACGTCATCGTCGAGAGCTACCTCGCGTTCCTGCCGAAGCAGACGTATCCGATCCGCACCGGCACGCACAACAACACGGCGTTCGGGCTCGCGTTCGCGCACGACTACGCGAGGTCGGACGGCCATACGCAGCTCGCCGAGCTGATCGAGAACCGTGCGCGCAGCTACTACGGCGGCGACGTCGACGCGCCCGCGGAGTGGGAGCCGAGCGGTGACGACTTCTTGTCGCCGTCGCTCGTCGAGGCCGACCTGATGGCGCGCGTGCTCGAGCCGAGCCGGTTCTCGGGCTGGCTGCACGCGTTCTTGCCGCGCCTGCCCGCCGGCCTCGCCGAGCCGGCGATCGTCAGCGATCGCAGCGACGGCAAGCTCGCGCACCTCGACGGGCTGAACCTGTCGCGCGCGTGGTGCATGCGCAGGATCGCGGCGGCGCTGTCGTTTCACGATCTGCTCGCCGATCAGCTCGTCGCGGCCGCCGACCAGCACGCGCGTGAAGGTCTCGCGCACGTCGCGACCGGCGACTACATGGGCGAGCACTGGCTCGCATCGTTCGCGGTGTACCTGGAGACGCAATGACGCTTCGTGTGGTGCGCATGGTCGAGGAGCAGTTCCATCGCGACGTCGAGGGACGGCCGATCCGCGAGGGCAGGACGCCGGCCGAGTTCCTGCGCGACGGCGACATCGAGTACAAGACGTGCCCGTACGCGGGCTCGCGCTTTCAGCACGAGAACCCGATGAACGCGTCGGCGCTGCGCCAGACGGGCGCGCACTGGGACGAGCTGTGCGACGCGCTCGCCCTGTTGCGCGCGGCGTACGAGCGCGTGTGCCCCGTCGACGAGCCGGGCATCCTCGACATCTGGCGTGTCAGCCAGCTCGGCAGCGCGCTGCCGTGGTTCTACATCTTCGACGGTAAGCCGGTGCCCGCGTATGCGGCCGCGCTCGCGAAGGCGACGCTCGGCATGGGCATCTGGGCGCAGCGGATGTTCGTCGACACGATCACGAAGGGCTTCACGCCGCCGCCGCTGACCGCGGAGTCGATCCTCGAGCTCGCCGAGGCGAGCGGCACGCTGATCGGCGAGACCGAGGTGTGCAGCGGCGGCGACAAGATGCTGCTCAAGTTCTTCGACGTGCTCGTGACGAAGACGCCCGCGCCCGGCCGGATCGACGCGGATCCCGCGGCGGTGCTGCGGTTCGGTGCGCACTACGCGAACTTCAAGCTGCTCGTGTGGATCTACTACCTCGCGCGCCGCTTCATCTACGCGGACCTCGTGGCGGCCGGTGGCGACAGCGCCGCGCTTGCCGAGCTGCGCGACTGTCCCGTCGAGCCGCGCGACTTCTTCATCGTCGAGCCCGCCGATGCCGCCGACGTGATCCCCGCGCAGCGGCTCGGTTGGTTCAAGACGCTCGCCGACCTCGTCGTGCCGATCGCGCCCGACGCGAGCGACCTGCCGCTGCGCGACCTCGCATTCGAGATGGCGACCGTGATGGGGCAGGGCCTCGCGCCGGCAGCGACATGGCAGCGCCTCGACACGATCTTCGGCGCCGTCGTCGCGCGCGTCGAGCAGGGCTTCCGCGGCGCCGGCCAAGAGGCGGGGCGTCACATCGTCGTAACAGCCGAGATCCGCGACGCGCTCGTCGGCGCCTCGCCGAGATCTTTGTTCGCGACGATGACGCGCGTGTAAGCTGCGCTCGATGCGCTGGTTGGCTCTGGTGTGCGTGCTCGCGGCGTGCGGCGAGCAGATGGGTCCTCTCGATGTCGAGCTCGATACCGGTATCGTCCGCGGCGCGGACGATGGCAACGGCGTGCGGAGCTGGCTCGGCATTCCATACGCGGCGCCGCCCGTCGGGCCGCTGCGCTGGAAGCCGCCGCAGCGGCCCGCGCCGTGGGACGGCACGCGGGATGCGACCCACGTCGGCGCGAAGTGCCCGCAGAACACCGTGATCACGCCCGGCGGCGGCACCGAGGATTGTCTGTCGCTGAACGTGTGGACGCCGTCGTCGCCGCACGGCAGCAAGGGCCTGCCCGTGATGGTGTGGATCCACGGCGGCGCGTTCGTGTTCGGCAGCGGCGGCGATCCGTTCTACTCCGGTGCCGAGCTCGCGCGCACGCGCGGTGTCGTCGTCGTCTCGATCAACTACCGCCTCGGCGGGCTCGGTTTCCTCGCGCATCCCGCGCTCGCCGCCGAGGATCCGGATCACACGAGCGGCAACTACGGTCTGCTCGACCAGCTCGCCGCGCTCGAGTGGGTGCAGCGCAACATCGGCGGCTTCGGCGGCGATCCGGCGCACGTCACGCTGTTCGGCGAGTCCGCCGGCGGGTTCTCGACCTGCGTGCACTACGCGAATCCCTCGACCGCGAACCTGTTCGAACGCGCGATCGTGGAGAGCGGGGCGTGCCTCGACAACGGCCTCGCCCAGACGCGCGAGCAGGCGGAATCCGACGGCCTCGCGTTCGGCGACAAGGTCGGCTGTCCCGGCAGCGATGCCGCCGCGCTCGCGTGCATGCGCGACGTCGCCGACTTCGACGTGCTCGACGCGACCTCGCTGCCGCCGATCGACATGCAGAGGCCGGGCGGCTTCCTCTACGAGAGCTTTCCGCCGAACACGCTGCCGAACATCGATGGCGTCGTGATCCCCGCGCCGATCGAGGTGACGCTCGCGGCGGGTGACTATCCGAAGCGGCCGATCATCCTCGGTACGAACCGCGACGAGGGCACGCTGTTTCACTCGAGCATCCTGTCGAACAAGGTGAAGGACGAGCAGGAGTACCGCGATGCGCTCGCGCGCCGGTTCCCCGGGCTCGTCGACGAGATCGTCGCGCGCTATCCGGTCGCGTCGTATCCGTCGCCGAACGATGCGCTCGCCGCTGTGTCCGGCGATTCGTTCTTCGTCTGTCCCGCGCGCCGCAACGCCCGCGCGCTCACCGCCGCCGGCGTGCCCGTCTATCGCTACGTGTTCCAGCGCCTGCTCGACGGCGCGTCGTTCCCCGAGCTCGGCGCGTTTCACAGCTCGGAGATCCCGTTCGTGTTCGGCGTCGACGCGTATCCGCTCGGTCACGTCGGCAGCGCGACCGTGCTCGCCGAGGCGATGCAGGCGTTCTGGACGACGTTCGCGAAGACCGGCGATCCCGGCACAGGCTGGCCACGCTACGACGCGGCGACCGACGCGCATGTCGTGCTCGACGAGCCCGTGGCGACTGGTACGAGCTACAAGTCAGCGCTCTGCGACTTCTGGGACGCGAATCGCTGACCAGACGTATCAGTCGCATCGGCCCGGTCAGACGTTTGCAAATGTTTCAGGTGCTCGTCCTGGGCAACGGGTGCGCAGAGGTTCTCGTCGAAGTCGCCGATGAGATCGAGTCTCTGCGCCGTGCTCTGCTTCGTTGCGAGTTGCACCGCTTCAGCCGACAGCGCGCTTCCTCCCGACGATGATCTGTTCTTTCCGACAGCGATCGCGATCTCGCCGGACGAGACCGCGCTGTTCGTCGTCAATGCCAATTCCGATCTTCGATACAACTCGGGGACGCTCTCGGTCCTCGATCTCGATCAGGTCGATCGCGTGGTCGAGAGCTGGGTCGGTGAAGGCCACGAGATCGCAGCGGATTGCACCCAGGATCTCGATCACCGAGAGACGTTGATCTGCCGCGAGCTGCAGTTCATCCGTCCAGATGCAGGCGCGCGATTCGGAAGCTTCGCCACCACGATCGCCGTCCAGACGACCGGCGACGGTCGGGCGCGCTTGATCATTCCGACGCGCGGCGATCCCTCGATCACCTGGATGGATTGGGATGGCTCACGCGTGCATTGCAGCGAGGACGACGAGACCTTCGCGCTTTGCGACGACGCGCATCGCTTGACCGCGATCCACGACGATCCCGATCTCGGCACACTTCCCGAAGAGCCATTCGGTGTCGCGGTGAGCTCGGACCAGGACTTTGCGATCGTCACGCACCACACCACCGGCTACGTCACGTTGGTCGACTCGCCGAGGGGCGGAGCCGCGACGATCGCCGACGTCACGTCCGGGCTCTTCGCGTACGACGACAACGGCTATGTCGGGGCGAGCGGCGTCGCGATTCGCAGTGCACTCGACAGCGAACCGGTTGCGTACGTGGGGAGTCAGTACGAGAGCCGGATCCAGACGCTGACGGTTGGCCGCTCGATCAACGAGGCGCCGCCGTTTCTCGTCCCGGGACCGTATTTCTTTCTCGATGGAGTTGGAGGCTATGCGGGCCTGTCGAGTGACACGCGCGGCGTGACCTTCAATGCAGCGGGCGATCGCTTCTACACGCTCAATCGCAATCCTCCGAGCGTTCAGATGTTCGATACATCGACGGACGAGACGGGTGCGATCCGGAACTCGCTGCTCGACGCAGAAGACATCTGCCGAAACGCAGGACAGATCGCTCTCGTCCCCACGGCTACGAGCGACATCATCTACGTGACCTGCTTCCAGGACGGACAGCTGTATGTCGTCGAGGCCGCCAACTCGGTGTGGCTGACGGACATCATCACGGTCGGTCGCGGCCCCTATGACCTGGTGGCAGCGCCCGGCCGCGGACGCATCTACGTCACCAACTTCCTCGAGGAGACGATCGCCGTCATCGATACGAAGCCGGATTCTCCGACGCGAAACAGGGTCGTCTTGAAGATCGCAGAGCCCACGACACCGTGAGCGCGCGAACTACAGGCGATCGCGGTATTCGCGGCGCAGCATCGAGAGCGCGATCACGCAGACGATCTGCAGGCCCGGGATGATCATCGCGTGCCACAGCCCGATGCCGAGCAGATGGCGAATCTTCGGCGCGCCGAAGAAGTACACGGTCGCGAACACCGACATGATCGCGATCAGGAACGACCACGCGCCGCGCGAGTGAGCGATCAGCGAGCGATACGCGAGCACCGGAACCATCGCGCCGGTGATGAGGAGCGTCGTCGCCATCACCGGCGGCAGACCCTTCGCGTAAGCGACGATACCGCCGGCGATCGAAGCGACGCCCATCACGAACGCGAGGCCGTGGCCGATCGCGCGCGGTGCAAGCGCGGCGAGGTAGCCCATGCCCGCGACGATCACGGACATCAGCGCGGCGGCGAACCGCACCTTGCCGGCGTCGGCGACTTCGAACGCCGGCTTGCCGTCGTAATAGAAGTACGAGCAGAGCGAGAACAGCAGGTTGAACGTCACCGCAGCGCCGGCGATGACATATGCCGTCTGGAGCGACTGCTTGCGCGTGGTGCGTACAACCTCGGCCATGCGTTGGTCCTTAGCTTACTTCTTCCGCTTGAACAACGAACCCCAAAAACCTCGGGGCTTGCCCCCGTTATTCCCGGACTCGTCGACGGGCGGGGGCTCGTCGGGAGGGACCTCGATCTTGACCGAGGGCATCGTGTCCGTCGGGGTCTCGGTGATTTGCCCCGTCGGCGTACGCCCCGCAAACGGCATCGCGAACGAGAGGCCCGGCTCGGCGGCGAGCGCCATCTCGGTCTCCTCGAGCTCCTTCGCGTACTCCTTGCGGAACAGCTGGCGGATGAACTGTCGCAGCTCCTTCGGATCGAACCGGTAGCCCGCGATGAGCGCGTCGAGGTCCTGCGCGAGCTGCGCCGCGCTCTGGTAGCGATCGGCGACGTCGCGCGCGAGCGCCTTGAGGCTGATCGCGTCGAGCTCCGGCGTGACGCGGCGATTGAAGTTCGACGGCGGCGGCACCTCGGCCTTGCGCACCTTCTCCATGAGCGCGAACTCGGTGTCGCCGCGGAACAGCTTCTCCGTCGTCAGCATCTCGTGGAGGATGATGCCGGCGGAGAACACGTCGGTGCGCGCGTCGAGCGGCATGCCGCGGATCTGCTCCGGGGACATGTAGCTGAACTTGCCCTTGAGAATTCCGATCTCGCTCGTGAACTTCATGAGCGCCTGCGCGATGCCGAAATCGAGCAGCTTGACGTCACCGTCGTAGCTCATGCGGACGTTCGACGGCGAGACGTCGCGGTTGACGATGTTGAGCGGACGGCCGTCGGGACCCTGCAGCGTGTGCGCGAAGTGCAAGCCCTCGGCGATTCGCGCGGCGATGTACACGGCGTGCGGGACCGGGATGCGCTGCTGCGTCTCCTGGCAGCGACGCAGCACCTGCGTCAGATCGCGGCCGCCGATGTACTCCATCGCGATGTAGTGACGGCCGTCGTGCTGGCCGATCTCCATCGTCTCGACGATGCAGCGGTTCTTCAGCACGAGCGCGAGCTTGCCCTCGCGGTGGAACATGTCGATGAAGCGCGCCTCGCGAGCGAGCTGCGGCCGCATCACCTTCACCGCGTAGAGGCGCTTGTCGCCGTTCTGCAGGCGAGCGCGATACACCTCGGCCATACCGCCGCGCGCGATCAGGCCGAGCAAGTAGTACTTGCCGAACGCCACCGGATCATTCGGTGCGCCCGGCGACAACTTCCCTTCCTGTGATGGCCGCTCGGAGACCACGCCGCTCGCGACCTTACCACTGAACCGTGAGCCGCTGTCCCGCCACGAGTTGCACGGTTCGCTCCTCGGTTCGGATCCCTGAATCGTCCTTCAGCACCATCTTCAGTGTGCGGCCGTCCTTCGGCACCTCGACGCCGACCTCGGGGGAGGTGATCCCGAGGTCGATCATGACGCCGGGCGACTTGGGGGCCTCCAGCGCGATGCGGCCGAACGGGCGCTCGAGCTTGTTGACGACGATCGCCCACCGGAACGACATCGCCGCCGGCTTGCCGGCCTCGACGGTCGCATACTCGAACAGCGCCATCGCGTACTTCGGACTGAAGCACAGTCCCTTGTAGCTACCCGGCGCGACGAGCAGGCCCTTGTCGGGCAGCTTGCCGACGATCCGCTGGCGATTCACCCAGATCTCCTCGCATGGCAGGCTCGACGACACGAGCAGCGTGCCGAGCGAGTCCTTGTCGCGGGCGAGCTCGGCACGGACGACGTCGGCATTCGCGCCGAACGGCCGCTGCACGAGGTAGCGGCGATAGAACTCGCGCTTGCGATCGGTCGCGCCGAGCTTGTCGTAGGTCGAGCCGAGCTCGCGAAGGAAGCCCGGCAGATCCGGCGCGAGCGCGTAGCCCATGTGGAACAGCACGAGCGCGTCGCCGTACTTCTTTGCCTTGATCGCGGCGCGACCCTGCGTGAACGCGGTCTTCGCGTCCTTGCTCATATCTGCGAGCGCGAGCTTCTCGGCGAATGGATCCGGCGTGCTCGACAGGCGCGTGGCCTCGGCGAGCGCTTCGTCCTTGCTCTTCGTCTCGATCGCCGAATTCGCGTAGATCGCCCACGCCTCGGCTGCTTCCTCGTTCTGACCCGCGAGCGTCCACAGCGTCGCGAGCTGCTTCTGCTCCGGACTGCCGGGACCTCGCGCGACGGCGAGCGCCTGGTACAGCGGAATCGCGCGCGCCCAGTCGCGCGCTTTCGCCGCCTTCTCGGCGGGCTTCACGAGGAATTGCGAGATCTCCTTGCGCGACTTCTTCGTCGCGACGGTCTGATACAGCTCGCCCGACGGAGCGCTCGGCGCAGCGGCGTTGACCGCTTCGACCGACGCGACCGTTGTCGGATCGTCGTCGGCAACGGCCGCACCGTGCGCGAACACGAGCAGCGCGATAGACGCGCGCAAAACCCTCACTCGATCCATCGTAGCAGAGACCGTCCACCTACCTTGCATCCGTGCACCCGACTCGGAACGTAGGACGGACCACGGCGATTACCAAACCCGGTCGAAGCCCCGAGACTTAAAAAGGTTTTGTCGGCGGGCACATGGTATTTTGGTGCGGATTGCACGCGGTCATTCTCGAACGCAACAAGCTCGTGGGCCGCAAAGTCGCGCGACTGTTCCTGTCGATCGGCGCGACGGCGACCACGGTCGAAGATCCCAAGGAGGTCGCCGCGGCTCTCGAGCACGCGGACGTCCTCTGCGCGGACACGTTCGACGGTGACTTCGTCGCCGAGCAGGTGCGCAGCAATCCGCGCCTGCGCGGCATGCTGTGGACGGCCGAGCCGCTGCGTCGATCGCTGCGCTATCTCGTCGAGACACACACGATCAATCACGTGCTCGGTCGCCGCGACTTCGAGAGTCCGCCGCGCGCGTGGGAGGTGCTGATGGTCGCGCGCCGGTTCGCCGGTGCGAGCACGCCGCCGATCAGCGCGTTCCTCGACTGGGGCTTCACGTCGCGCGAGCTCGAGGTTCGCACGACGCAGGATCGCGACGGCGCGGTCGCCGAGATCCAGCAGTTCGTGTCGTCGCTGCAGCTGCCCAAGCGCGTCGCCGAGATGTTCGGCGAGCTCGCGCACGAGCTTCTGATGAACGCGATGTACGACGCGCCGGTCGACGCGCAGGGGCGTCCCAAGTACGCCGGCGATCGCAAGGCGGATATCCGGCTCCTCGACGACGAACGACCGAGCGTCCGCGTTGCGACCGATGGCACGAAGCTCGTGCTCCAGGTGCGCGATCCGTTCGGCGGCCTCCTGCGCCGCCACGTGTTCGACGGCCTCGCGCGCGGGCTCGCGGGCGGCGAGATGGATCAGTCACACGGTGGAGCGGGGCTGGGGATGATGGTCTGCCACAACTCCTCGTCGGCGATGTTCTTCGACGTGGTGAGGGGCAAGCACACCGAGGTCACCGCGATGTTCGAGCTCGACATGAATCTTCGCGAGCTGCGCACGCAGGCCAAGTCGCTGCACTTCTGGAGCGCTTAATGGAAGCAGTACGTAAAGACCAGACCGCGAACTCCGGACCGAAGGCGCCTCCAGCCGGTGACGCACCGGCAGCGAAGCTCACGATCGAGAAGTTCGCCGACGGCAACATCTCGTGCCTCAAGTTCAGCGGCACGATCGACGAGTCGTTCGAGGGCAAGAAGATCGCCCGCGGCATCACGGCCGAGACACTCGTCCTCGATCTCGGCGGCGTGAAGAAGATCTCGTCGTTCGGTATTCGCGAGTGGGTCGACTTCGCGACGACGGCGGCGAAGCAGGCGAAGACGATGGTGCTCATCGAGTGCGCACCGAAGGTCGTCGACCAGCTCAACATGGTCGGCAACTTCGCCGGCGGCGGCCGCGTGTTCAGCTTCTACACGCCGTTCCGCTGCGACTACTGCGACTCGGAGCATCGCGTCCTCCTCGAGGTCAGCAAGGACTTCGAGACGATCAAGTCGATGAAGCTCGGCGAGCGGCCGTGCCCGTCGTGCAAAGAGAGCATGTACTTCGACGAGGACGGGTCGACGTACTTCTCGTACATCCTGTCGCAAGGCCCGTTCGAGCTCGAGCCCGATCTCATCCAGTTCCTCGCGGCGAAGCTCGACTATCGCGTCGGCACGATCGACCAGAAGGTCCACGTCGACAAGATCATCGAGGGGCGCCTGACGTACCTGCGTCTGTCGGGCGATCTCAACAACACGTTCCCGCGCGAGAAGCTCGCCGAGGGCGTCGAGGGCGCGGTGATCCTCGACGTCGAGGGCGTGACGCGCGTCGAGCCCGCGGGCGCCGCCGAGTGGCGTGGCTTTGTCTCCGCGGTGACGCCGCTCGTCGAGCAGACCTATCTCGTCGGCGTGCAGCCGGCGTTCCTCGAGAAGCTGTGCGGCAAGGATGACCTCGGTCCGAAGGGCGTCGTCGTCGACTTCGTGCTGCCGTACGCGTGTCAGTCGTGCGGCACGACGAGCGCGCAGCATATCGACGTCGCGGCGCACTACGACGTGCTGAAGTTCGCGACCGCGCCGGAGCTGCGCTGCCCGTCGTGCAAGGCGGCGATGCAGTGCATGGCGAGCGAAGCCGCGATGACGGTGCTCCCCGGCCTGCCGAAGCCGAACCTGACGAAGGACCTCGAGCGCCAGATCGGCATGCTCAAGGCCCGCAAGATCGAGCGCAAGGCGACGACCGCCATGGCGCCGTTGCCGAAGGCGCAGGCGAGCCGGTCGGCGGCGATGCCGATCCTGATCGCGCTCCTCATCGTCGTCGCCGGCGCGACCGGCGTCGTGTTCTACATGAAGTCGACCGCGAAGACCGAGCCCGGCCCGTACGGCGCCGGTCCGATCGCGGACAAGAGCGCGGCGACCAAGCCCGACTGGATCAAGGCCGGCACCGCGCCGGGCGCGGCGTACTGCAACGAGGACGGCGGCGCGCTCGCGTGCGTCGGCGTGTCGATGCTGTCGCCGAGCCAGGAGGACGCCGAGGACGAGGCGAGCGACGCCGCGGTCGAGTCGATCGCGTTCGAGCTCGGCAAGCGCATCACTGACAAGGCGTGGCTCGCCGCCGTGCCGCCGATGTTCGCGTCGGCGCGCGACGCCAAGCTCGCCGCGCTCAATCGCGACGCGCAGAGCTCGCAGGCTCGCCGCGACGTGCGCGACGGTCGCCGTGCGGTCGCCCAGGCGCTGCGCGCGGCCACCCAGACGACGTCGTCGCGCTACTGGGAGGCGTTCGACGGCCGCGACGGCCGGCGCTTCATCGCGTTCGTTCAGGTCAAGCTCGCCGGCGCCGACGTCACGCGCCTCGCCGAGGCGTACACGAAGCAGCACAAGGCGCTCGGCGCCACGACCGTCGCGTTCTTCCCCGAGCTCGCCTGGAAGTACGGCAAGCTGAGCCGCGGCGCGATCATCACCGCGCTCGAGCCCGGCACGATCCAGGAGCTCGGCGCCGCCGAGCACTACGTCGTGCTCGCGGTCGACGGTCGCGAGACGCGCGATGCCGAGACGTTCGCGAAGATCGTCAGCGAGGAGCGCGAGCTGCTCGTCGAGCGCGGCGGCGCGCTCCGCCTGCTCGTCCAGACCGACGGCGGCGATCCGCGCGAGTTCTCGAAGCAGTTCCCCGGCAAGCCCGTCGAGGTCATCGTCGATCCGAAGGACAAGCGTCACGGCAAGGGCACCCAGACGGGTGGGAACGGCAGCATCAACACGTGGGACCGCTTCGGCGGCAGCCGCGGAAGCGGCCGCGACGACCCGACGCAGTAAATATGATTTTCGAAACCACCCTGTTACCGTAGGAGACGGATGAAGCGCTGCGCGCTTGTCGTCGCCATGATGAGTGTCGTCGCTCCGGCCGCGTACGCGCAGCCGGAAGGACTGACGAAGGAGTTCCAGGCCGGCATCGATGCCTATCGGCTCGGCAAGTACGACGAGGCGCGCGCCCACCTCGAGAAGGCGCGCGACCTGGATCCGAAGCTGCCCGGGCCGTATCGCTTCCTCGCCGCGGTCGCGAAGGCGCAGGGCAAGTGGGACGACTGCATCACCAACGCGCGCAAGGCGCTCGAGGCAAACCCTCGCTCGGCGGAGGCGCCCGACACGCGCAAGGTGCACGACGAGTGTCGCGCGTCGGCGGGTCGCGTACCGTATCGCGAGGAGCTCGGCGACGGTGCCGCCGTTGCGGTGACGACGAACGTCGCGGGCGCGACCGTCAAGATCAACGGGCTCACCTACGGCGGTACGCCGCTCGCGCCGCGCCCGATCACGGCAGGCTCGCTCGAGGTCGAGATCGAGAAGCAGGGCTGGAAGCCGGCGAAGCTGACGGTCAACGCGCTCGCCGGCATCGTCACCGACGTCGCCGTCGACCTCGAGGCCGATCCGACGGTGCAGGGCAAGGTCGACAT
>JABFXX010000165.1 GCA_013368795.1 Kofleriaceae bacterium | reverse complement strand
TACGGATGCTCGGTGAACGCGTGCGCCATCAGCTGCTCGTCGAGCCAGCCGTCGACGTCGTCCTCGACGCGCTCGCGGCGCTCGTTCGTGACGACGTCGCGCTCGGACTCGACAGGCGTTGTCTCGAGCACGAGGTGCTGCATGCGCTCGGCCTCGAGCTTGATGCCGAGCTCGAGATCGCGGGCGGGCAGGGACAGACGGTAGTACGTCCAGTCGACCCACGTCGCGGCGTTCGACTCGCCGCCGGTGCGCTCGACGAGACGATCGAACTCGCCGGGCGGCAGGCTCTCGGTCTGGCCGAACATCAGGTGCTCGAACAGGTGCGCCATGCCCGTCGCGCCCGGCCGTTCGTGGCGCGAGCCAACGCGGTACCACGTCTGCAGCGCGACGATCGGTGCGCGCTTGTCGACGGCGGAGATCAGGCCGAGGCCATTCCCGAGACGCCAGCGCCGGGCCGTGACACCGCGGCCCGCAGGTGCTTCGGCCTCGAGCTGCCACGAAGTCGACTGCGTCATCGGATCGTTGATAGCACGATCAAGCGAAGCTGGGTTCCACCGCGAGCCCGACGACTTCGCAGACCTCGCGCAGCGCGCGCGCAGCTCGAAACAGCTCGCTCGGTGCGCGAATCCCGACCGGTCCCGTCTCGCGCGCCGCGAGCTTCTGCGCGACCCACGCGGCGATTCCCGCGCTCGCGTGATACTGATCGCCGCCGCGCACGACGACCTGCGCCGCCGAGAACCCGCGACGCGCCTGCGCGACGATCGCGAACTGCGTGCGCGCGTACTCGTCCTCCGCTGGCTGATACGGTGCGAGGAGCTCGCTCGCGCGCTTGGGTAAGAGCGGCATCGCGCGGGCGAGCAGGCGCAGCGCGGTCGTCGCGGCGACGTTGCGCGTCGTCGACACGAACGTCTGGACGTAGCGCGCGGCGATGTGGCGAGGCACCGTGATGACGTCGCCGCCGGGAAACGAGACGGCGTCGCGCTCGCCGCCGAGCTCGGGGCCGACGTTCACGCGCCGCTTCTCCGTCGCAGACGCGACACTCTCCCAGCGATCGCGCCGCCACACGAGCCCGCGCGTCTGCAGATTCTCGAACACGGCGCGCTGACTGCCCGGCGACAGCACGAGATGATCGTAGATGTAGCTGACGACGATCTCGTCGAGCGGCTTGTCCTCGGCAAGCCTCGCCGGCGCAACGTCGCGGACGACCGGCTCGGCATCGGCATCGCCTTCGCCGCACACGTGCGAGGCGGCCCACGCGGACGCCCAGTCTCCGATCGCGCAGTTGATCGCGCAGCCCGGGACGACGACCTTGCCCCCCTTGCGCGCCTCCGACTCGTGCGCCTGGTAGCTGTCGTGGAGGAATCGCTGGTCGCCGCCGAGATCGATGTAGTGCGCACCGGCAGCGAGCGCGGCGAGCAGGATCGGCTCGCCGACCTCGGCGAGAGGGCCGGCGCAGTTGATGACGACGCGCGCGCCCGAGAACGCGCGAGCGAGCGCATCTGGATCGTCGACCCCGGCCTCGCGCACCTCGGCGGCACCGACGAGCGTCGCGAGCTTCTTCAGCGCATCCTTGCGCCGGCCGGCGGCGACAAATGGGATGTCGGCCGCATCGAGCGCCGCACACACGCGGCCACCGACGAGGCCGGTCGCTCCGTAGACGACGATCGGCGGGCTCATGAATCACCAGTGATAGCGAATCGCGATGCGTGCGGCGTGCGCGAACCGCGTGTACTCGCCGGCCGCCGTCGGAATCGCGTAGCCGGACCGAACCGCCCGGCATGCTGGGTTGTTGTAGTCGAAGCCGGCATCCTCGCAGGCGAGCTGATCGCGCGGATCGAACGCGCTATCGGTGACATTCACCTTGGGGAAGTACTGGAAGCCATAGGTCAGCTGGAACGTCCAGTTGGGATTGAACCGGACCTGCATGCCGCCATCGAGCGTCAACGACGTCGGCGCGATCGCGAGCGCGCTCGTCCGCGAGTTGTCGAGGGCGCTGCGCTCGAGCCCGATCCGCCCGCCGAAGCGCAGCGGCTGGCCGAACTCGATCTGCTCGACGCCGGTCCACAGCGCGAACGAGTCGTGGTAGCCGAGCGCGCGCGGCTGCCACTCGGGAATGTTCGCGGTCGCGAACGCCGAGCCGTAGCTGCGGACGTCGTAGTTCGAGAGGCGCGACTGATCCTCCCAGCGAAAGCCGACGTGGGCGTCGAGATCGAACGGAAGGCGCGTGCGGAACTCGGCATCGACGCTCGCCGGGTTCTGCACGTATACCGTCGTGCCGCCGGAGAGGTTGCCGCCGCCGTCGCGCGGCGCCTGCACGACCTCCATGTCGCCGACGAGCTGGTTCTGCAGCGCGAGGCCGGGCGGCGAGTGGTACGCGATGCCGAGCCACGTGTCGCGCCACAGCGAGATGACGACGCCGAGGTTGACCGCGAGGACGTTGGACGCGCTGAACAGATCGCTCGATGCATCGATCGAGTACAGCTCCGTCGCCCCGGGATTCGCGACGCCGCAGGCCGCACCGCCGCAGTCGCTGGCGATCCCGCGCGCCGGATCGTTACCCGCAGCGAGCGCGGTATCGCGCGCCCACGCCATCTTCATGAACGACTTCTGCGCGTCGAGGCTGACGCCGAGGAACACCTTGCTCGTGACGCGAAAGCTCGCCGCGACGGTCGCCGCCCACGTGCGATAGCTGCCGCCGTTCACGTGATACTTGAACGCGTCGCCCTCGAGGAATTGCTGGGCAGGTGCGGTGCGGAACTGACCGCCGATCGTGACCTTGCCATCGGTATCGGTGTGATAGATGAACGCGATCATGCCGCCGGGCGAGAACAGCGCCTCGCCGACGTGCGGCTCGTCGGTCAGCATCCCGGTGTTGATGTCGAGCCGGCGCGGCGTGATCGAGTACTGATCGAGCGCGAGCAGTGCGGCGCCGTAGACCTCGTTCTGCTCGCCGAGACCGATCGCGGCGGGGTTGAGGTCGATCGACGTCGCGTGCGGCATCGTGGCGCCCGTGAACACGCTGCGTCCCATCGTCGGATCGCTGCGCGGCGACGCGTCCGCTGCGTGCGCGATGACACCTAGCGTGCCAACGAGCACAAGGCCGATCGCGCGGGACATCGCGCGGAAGGTATCACCGGGATAAGCTCGCGCCATGTCCGCGCGCAGACCGATCGCCCTCGTATTCGCTTCACTGATCGCGCTCGTCGCGCTCGGTGCGTGCGAGAAGACGGATCACGAGTCCATCGACAAGTGGCAGTCGACGAAGAAGGGCCCCGCGAAGCTCAAGAAGGCCCTCGCCGACGAGTCTCTCGATGCCGATCTGTCGGCTCACGCCGGTGCGAACATGATCAAGAAGGGCAGGGACCCCGAGGTCCGGTCCGAGCTCGACAACATGGCGCCCGCGCGGCGGACCGCGGTGGTCGCAAAGCTTGCGCCTCGGCTGTGGGAGACCGCACGGATCGAGGGCGAGATGCAGCTGCCGGCACCTCTCCAGGTGCAGGCGAAGGACGCGCTCGTGTCGCTGCGTAAGTACGCTGACGACGCGACGCGCACGCAGATCGACGGCTACCTCGTCGATTGGTACGCGGTTCCCTCGTTTGAAGGCCGCGCCAAGGCCGGCGCCGTGCTCGGCCCGGCGGTCATTCGCCTGATCGGCCCGTCGGCGGCGAAGAAGATGATGCGCGTCGTCGACGGCATCATCGCGGCGCCCGGCCAGGAGAAGATGAAGAAGCGCCTCGGCGACGAGCTCCTCCTCGGCGTCGCGGCGACCGGCGATCCGGAGGCGGTGAAGTACGTCCTCGACATCGTCCGCATGGACCGCGGCGACGACACGCTGCCGACCCGCGCGATGAGCGCGCTCTACAAGGCGTACGTCGACCCGGGCGGCCTGTTCGACATCGTTCCGCCGGCGGCGCTCGTCCCGAATGTCGGCACGCTCGTCTCGATCGCGAAGGACGATCGCGTCCCCGGCGGCGCCGCGAACGACGCCGTCGCGCTCATCCGCGTGGTCGGTCCACCGGCGTGCATCGACCCGCTCGTCGGCATGATCGCCCATCCGCATCCGGACCCTCGCTGGCGCTACTTCGGTCCCGACGCCGCCCTCAAGTGCGGCGGGATCAAGGCGATCAAGCCCGTCGTGGAGGCGATGCCCGACCAGGTCTACGAGAAGGAGAAGCTCGCGGGGTCGGTCATTCTCGCGATCGCCCGGATGTCCCCGCGCGAGCAGGTCGTCGCCGAATTGCGTGGCCTCTTGACCGAGAAGAGCCGGATGGCGCGCTGGGTGGCGATCGAGACCCTCGCGGCGATGAAGTCCGTCGAGGACAAGGCCCGGATCGCCTCGGTGAAAAGCGGCGAGCGCCTCGTCGGATTCTGGGGCGATCAGAGCGGCCTGGACCCCAAGGATCGCAAGCCTGATCCGACGCTGGGCCAGCGTGCGAAGGAGCTGGCCGACGGCCTCTAGATCACCCGTCTGGCTACCATCGTCCGTGACCCGGCCAGGCCACCCGCCTCAAACAAGTGTCCAACTACGCGGCTTCCTCGCGTCTTTCGTGGCTATGATGTAAGGTAGAAGCTGCTTGGGAGTGAGCGGCGGCGGTTTGTCGCACGGCGGCTAGGAGTACCTCGCGCATGGATCAGAGCAAGAAGACGATGCGGCACTTCTATTGCCGTGACGTGCTTTGGGAGACGTTCGAGCAAATGGCGAACGACTTCGATTGCTCGATCGATTACCTCGTCAACGAGGCGATGCGTTACTACGCGCGTTCGAAGAACTACCAGTCGCCTCCGGGTCCACAGATGACGGGTGGACAACCGGTGCCGGGCCCGAACAATTCCGGCGCCAATGGCCCGGGCAGCACGTACCCGCCGCCGAACAAGCCGATGCCGCGCCCGGGCGCGCCGACCAACTCACCGCCGCAGCAATCGGCGAGCATGATGTCGCCGTCGCAGAACGCGCGCCGTCCCGCGCCGCCGACCCCCGGCTACCAGAACCAGAACCCGCCCCGCGTCGCCGGCTCCAACGGACCGGGCGCCGGGATGCAGCAGCACTCGCCGCCGCCGGCCGCCGCGCCCGCAGCGCCGCCGATGATGGGCTCGGCCGGTCCGACGCTCTTCCTCATCTACAACGGCCAGCGCTATCCGGTGACGAAGGACCAGTTCATCATCGGCCGCGGCAGCAAGACGTCGGATCTGCCGATCAAGGACGGCAACATCTCGCGCAAGCATGCCGCCGTGATCCGTCGCAACGGGACCTTCTACATCAAGGATCTCGGCTCGACGAACGGCATCGACTACAAGGGCATGCGCATCGACAACAAGCGCATCGACGAGGGGGACGTGTTCCACCTCTGCGACTACGAGCTTCGGTTCACGTACCGCGCCGACTGACGTCCGCGTCAGCGCACGGTGCTAGGGTCTCGGCGTGGATGCCGAGCTAATGCGCCGAGTCGAGGCGCTGCGTCGCCCGCTCGAGCTGGCGGCAGCCGACAACTTTCGCGGCGTGCGCCGCGTGCAGGGGCTTGGTCACGTCCTCCGCATCGCCTGCGATGGCCTCTTGGCGAAGTGGGAATCGGAGCAGCTCGCCGCATGGCGGGTGACGCTCACGGGTTGGGAGCAGCTCGGCGAGGATCAGCAGGCCGTCGAGGTCGCGCGCGGCATGCGACTCATCGCGCGCTTGCCGTCGACGCCATCGCGAAACGTCGCGCCCATCGTTCCGCAGCGGCCGAAGCGTCCCGAGGATGCCGTCCTTCCCTTCGCACCGGCACCCGCAGCGGTCGCGAAGACCGAGACGAAGCCAGCAGCGAGGATCGAGGCGAAGACCGAGACGAAGCCAGCTGCGAAGACCGAGACGAAGCCAGCTGCGAAGACCGATACGAAGGCAGCGAAGGCCGAACCGAAGCCCGCAGCGAAGAACGAGGGGAAGCCCGCGAAGCCGAAGAAGGCGCCCGTCGTCGAGGACGTCGATCCGCTCGCCGCGCCGACGCACACGCTGCCCGGCATCGGGCCGGCGTTCGCCGACAAGCTCGCCGAGAAGGGGCTCGAGACGGTCGAGGACCTCCTGTGGTGCCTGCCGCGACGCTACGACGACGTTCGCGATGCAAAGCCGCTCGCCGAGGTCGCGGAGATGGCCGAGGGGCAGCGCGCGACGTTCACCGCGAAGGTCGCGAGCTCGCGCATGGTGTTCGCGCGCGGTCGGCGCTGGGCCGAAGTCCGGCTCGGTGCGATCGATCTGACGGCGCCGGCGAGCTGTGTCGTGCGCTGGTTCAACGTGTGGGCCGGGATCGAGAAGCGCATGCCCGCGGGTGCGGTCGTCACGCTCTCGGGGGTCGTGAAGAAGCGCGACGGCCGGCTCGAGCTCGCGAATCCCGACATCCTCGCGATCGACCTCGCGGACGCGCAGCTGCCGCTCGAGGGCGCGAAGGCGAAGAAGCCCGCGCCGACGATCATCGCGCGGTATCCCGAGGTGACCGGCGTTCCGGCGTCGCGGCTTCGCGTCGCGTGTCAGACCGCGTGTCAGCGCGTCGGCGCGAGCGTCGACGACGGCGTGCCGAAGTCGGTCGAAGAGGCGGCGAACTTGCCGTCGCTCGCCGAGACGCTGGCGCGCCTGCACGATCCGCCGAGCGACATCACGATCGAGCAGCTCGCGTCGCTGAACCGCGGCGACAGCCCGTGGCAGAGGCGGCTCGCGTTCGGCGAGCTGTTCGCGCTCGGCGTCGCGGTCGCGCTCCGGCGGCGCGAGCGGCGTGCGGATGCGGCTGTGCCGTGCCCGCGGACGCCGAAGCTCGACGACGATCTGAAGAGTGCGTTGCCGTTCGCGCTGACGAACGCGCAGGCGCGATCGATCCGCGAGATGGGCGATGACCTCGAGCGCGACACGCCGATGAACCGGCTGCTCCAGGGCGACGTCGGCGCGGGCAAGACCGCGGTCGCGTTCGCGGCGGCGCTGCAGGTCGCGCGCAGCGGGCGCCAGGTCGCGGTGATGGCGCCGACGGAGATCCTCGCCGAGCAGCACAACGAGACCTGGAAGAAGTGGGCGGCCGCGACGAAGCTACGCGTCGAGCTGCTCACCGCGTCGACGCCGAAGCCGCTGCGCGCGTCGCTGCTCGCGCTGCTCGCGGCGGGCCACATCGACGTTCTGATCGGCACGCACTCGCTGATCGCCGAGAGCGTCGGCTTCGGTGCGCTCGGGCTCGTCGTGATCGACGAGCAGCACCGGTTCGGCGTCGCGCAGCGCGCGAAGCTCCGCGACAAGGGAGACGGGCAGGGCGCACCGCACCTGCTCGTGATGACGGCGACGCCGATTCCCCGCACGCTCGCGCTGACCGCGTACGGCGACCTCGACGTGTCGATCCTCGACGAGCTTCCGCCGGGCCGATTGCCGGTGACGACGAAGCTGCTCGCTGGCAAGCGCGGCGAGGCCGCGGCGTACAAGCTGATCGAGGAGCGCGTCGCCCATGGCGAGCGCGCGTACGTCGTGTGTCCGAAGGTCGAGGACGACGGCGAGAGCCCCGAGCGAAGCGAAGCCGGCGGAGGCCGGCGAGCGGGAGGCGACTGGAAGGATGCGACGACGGTCGCCGACGAGATGCGCGCGGCGATGCCGAAGCTGCGCGTCGGGCTCGTCCACGGCCGGCTCGATACCGAAACGCGCGATCGCGCGATGCGCGCGTTCAAGCAGGGAGAGCTCGACGTGCTCGTCGCGACGACGGTGATCGAGGTCGGCGTCGACGTGCCCGCGGCGACGGTGATGGTCGTCCACGATGCCGAGCGCTTCGGCCTCGCGCAGCTCCATCAGCTGCGCGGCCGCGTCGGTCGAGGAGGAGGCGGCTCGCACTGCCTGCTCGTCGTGCACGGCACGATCAGCGAGGACGGACGCCAGCGTCTCGATGCGATGGTCGCGACGACCGATGGATTCAAGATCGCAGAAGCGGATCTGGCACTCCGCGGACCAGGTGAGTTGTTGGGACCGCGCCAAGCTGGGGTCCCTAGACTCCACTTCGGAAGTCTCGCCGAGCACACCGAGCTTTTGCTTGAAGCTCGACGACATGCAGAGCAAATCCTCGTCCGCGATCCGGACCTGGTTCGACCGGAGCACGCTGCTTTACGGCTCGCTCTTGCGCGTCGTCTTGCACAATCTGTGTACGGATCTGAAAGCGGCTGATCCGCGAGCGATACTCATTTTTCCGTTGATCACCCACAACCGAAACGTAGGATGGCCACCGATGATGAGGATCAAGTCGGGGATCATCTGCGCGCTTTCGATGTCGCTCGCATTTGCCGTCGCGTGTGCCGACTCGGGCAACACGGGAGACGACGACGACACCGGAGGCGGAGGTTCGCAACAGGTCACGTGTGGTGACGGCACCTGCGCTGCCTCGGAGGTCGGGTTCTGCACGAGCGACTGCGGTGAAGGCGGCGGCAACAACAACGGGAACAACAACAACCCGTGCAATGGCAACGGCACGTGCGATCCGGGCGAGACCGCATCGTCGTGCTTCAGCGACTGCGGTGGTCAGGGATCCGGTTCGGGCTCCGGCTCGGGCTCGAGCACGCTCGATTGCAGCGACCCGTTGACGACGTTCGGCTGCGTGCTCTGCACTTCCGACCCGACGTCCTGCATTCCGCCGCTCGACCCGACGTCGTGCGCGGCGTGCGGTGGTGGCTTCCCCACCGGCGACATCCTCTGCGACGGCGGCGCGCCGGATGGCACGTGCAGCGCGAACGAAGACAGCACGGTCTGCCCGTCTGACTGCCCTTGATTCACTTCGTCGAGTCGATGACCCACGCGAGGTAAGGCGCGTGGCCGCCGTCGACCGGCAGCGCGATCACTTCGGCGACCTCGTACGGATGTAGCGCGACGAGCCTCGTCTTCATCTCGTCGAAGCGCGCGCGCGTCGTCTTCAGGATCGCGAGCGTCTCCGTGTCGTCGGAAACCTCGCCCTGCCAGCGATAGATCGAGCGCACGGCGGGCACGAGGTTCGCGCAGGCAATCAGTCCCTCGGTGACGAGGATTCGCGCGACCTCTGCGGCTTTCTCGGGGCTTGGAAACGTCGAGAACGCGACGACAACCGGGCCGGGATTCGAGGAGTCTGCCATTTGCGGCTGTCTATCATGTAGAGTGCCGCACCGTGTTAATCGTACAGAAGTACGGCGGTACGTCGGTCGGTTCGATCGAGCGCATGAAGAACGTCGCGGCGCGCTGCCTCGCGTCGCAGCGCCAGGGTCACCAGGTTGCGGTCGTCGTGTCAGCGATGTCGGGCGAGACCAATCGCCTGCTGAAGCTCGTCGACGAGATTCACGATGACCATAACGACCGCGAGGTCGATGTGATCGTCTCGACCGGCGAGCAGGTGTCCGTCGGCCTCGTCGCGCTCGCGATCCGCAAGGCCGGCGGCAAGGCGCGCTCGTTCCTCGGCCACCAGTGCAAGATCCTGACGGACAGCTCGTTCGCACGCGCACGCATCGTCGACATCGATGCGGGGCCGATCCGCGATGCGATGGCGGCTGGCGAGATCGCGGTGATCGCCGGATTCCAGGGCGTCGACGAGAAGGGCAACATTACAACGTTGGGCCGCGGCGGTTCCGACACCACGGGCGTCGCGATCGCGGCCGCGCTCAAGGCCGACGTCTGCGAGATTTACACCGACGTCGACGGCGTCTACACGACGGACCCGAACATCGTCCCGACCGCGCGCAAGATCGAGCGCATCAGCTACGAGGAGATGCTCGAGCTCGCATCGCTCGGCGCGAAGGTCCTGCAGATCCGTTCGGTCGAGCTCGGCATGAAGTACGCCGTGCCGATCCACGTCCGCTCCAGCTTCTCTGATGTCGAAGGAACGTGGGTCGTTCCCGAGGATGCAGCCATGGAAAAAGTCACCGTCTCCGGCGTCACGGCTTCGCGTGACGAGTCCAAGATCACCGTCGAAGACCTGCCGGATCAGCCCGGCATCGCCGCCCGCATGTTCGCGCCGCTCGCCGACGCCAACATCTCGGTCGACATGATCGTCCAGAACCAGGCGTACGACGGTACGACCGACCTCACGTTCACGCTCCCCAAGATCGATCGCAAGCGCGCGGTCGACCTCCTCAAGGAGCAGGTGCCCGAGCTCGTCGGCAAGGACGGCGAGCGCGTCGTGTTCGACGACGAGATCAGCAAGGTCTCGGTCGTCGGCGTCGGCATGCGCTCGCATGCCGGCATCGCGAAGACCATGTTCACGCTCCTCGCCGACGAGGGCATCAACATCCAGCTCATCTCGACGAGCGAGATCAAGGTCTCGTGCGTGATCGCGCGCAAGTACGCAGAGCTGGCCGTGCGGACGCTGCACGAAGGTTTCGGACTCTCGCTGCCCGCGTCGGAACGCACGGGGCTTTAGCCCGCTTTCCCGGTACAGTCGGGACAAATGGGCGGCTGCACGAACTGCAAGGGCAAGGCCGGCTGCGACCATCGCAAGGGCGCGATGCTCGAGTCGGTCGACCGCGCGCTCGCCGATCTGTACCCGACGAAGACCTGGGGCGAGCCCGACGACACGGTCGTCTCGGGCATGCCGCGCGACGAGCTGGACGCGCTCGCCGACGAGCTTGCACAGGAGCTCGGCGCCGCGACGTTCGTCCGCGAGGGCGGCGAGGACGAGCCGTGCGACTACATCTACGTGCTCTGCATGGGCCGCACGCCGTGCGTCGTGCAGGTGCGCGATCATGGTGTCGCGGTGCCCGCCGAGTGGGACGGCACCAACGCGATCGAGGAGCTCTACCTGCGCGTCGTCGTCAGCCAGCGCGCGAGGGTCGCGGCGGTGCAGCAGGTCGGCGTCGACCTCGTGAAGACCGGCGATGGCTTCCTCGTCCGCGAGCGACCGCGCGCCGGCGTCTACGACGCGCCGCTCCTGCGCCGGATGCAGAAGCTCGTCGCGATCCTGCCCGCGTACGAGCTACTCCACGTCGACTTCGGCGAGATCGCGCACGCGCCGCCGGGCTTCGCCGCGGGCACGTGGCGCGACCTGTTCGGCGGCGAGCCGTCGATCGCGAACTACCTGTTCTATCCGCAGCCGACGACGATGGTCGCGACGAGCTACCTGCCGGAGACCCGATGACCTCGCTCGAGGAGGAAGTCCGCGACGCGCTGAAGTCGCTCGTCGAGGAGATCGGCGCGGTGTCGGCGCGCATCGTCGAGGATGACGACATCCGCACCGGCGTACCGGCGCGCACGCTCGCGCTCGGCGGTGGCGAGTACCTGCGCGTCGAGCTGCCGACGCGCGTCGAGCGCGAGACCGGCAAGGAGCACGACATCGAGGCCGCGTTCGAGCGGGTGACGCGCCAGCTGCGCGCGATCCGCCGCCGCTACGAGGTCGCGCGTCTGCCGGAGATCCGCGTCGCGCCGGGCCAGCTGCCGCCGGGCGGCCGCGTGCTCGAGCGGATCGAGGCGTACATGCAGGCGCTCGCTCAGATCGAGCGCGCGTCGAACGCGTTCGTCACGAAGGGCACGCAGCTCGTCGCCGCGGCGAAGAAGCCCGACGATCTCGAGGCAGCGCGCTGGCCGTTCCTCGCGCGCCGCGCGCTCGCGACGCACGCACCGGGCAGCTCGCACGGCGAGATCGTCGACCCGGACGCCTACGCGATGAGCTTCTGGTACGACGCGTCGCTCGTCGTGCTGCTCGCCGAACCGTATGGCGTCGACTTCGTGCGCCATCGCTGCCGCCAGGTCGCGCGCGAGCTGTGCAACCTGCTGCCGCTGCTCGAGCCCGATCCGGACGCGCCGGCGGCACTCGGCCCGCGTCCGCGCCGCCCGACGCAGCCCTGATCAGCGCATCGCGTCGGCGAGCGCGGCGACGAGCGGACGGAGGTCATCGGTCTGCTTGCGCTCCATCGTCGTGTGGAGCGTCACGTAGGCTTCCTCGGCCTTCTGGAGGCGAACGGCGTGCATCGACACGCGGCCTGCGTCGATGCGGACGCGCATGTCGACGGGGCCGGCCTGGTAGAGGTCGTGGAGCATCGCGCGCGCCGCGTTGCAGCTGCCGAGCGGGCCGGCGAGCGCCGGTGCGATGCGCTGCTCGAGATAGACCCGCGCGGCCGCGTGATCGGTCGCGAGCAGGCGGTCGAATTCGGGCGCGGCCTTCGCGTAGGCGCGACCCATGTTCGCGAGCCCGGCGTCGCAGCTCGAGACCTCGGTCAGCGCGCGGCTGCGCAGGTCGTTCGGATAGCCGCCGCGCGCCGGGTGGCCGCACGTCGCGACCACCGCGGTGATCGCGATCGACGTCGCGAGCGTGGCGGCGGGAACGACGAGGCGGTCGAGCCGCAGCTTCATCCGAGCAGCGACTTGAGGACGCTGGCGTCGCCCTCGAGCGCGCAGCGCTGCATGTAGAAGTGCAGGCCTCGGTCGCCGCCGAGCTCCTCTCCGCCGCCGGCGCGGCCGGGGCCGCCGTGGAGCAGCGACGGCAGCACGGTGCCGGGACCGGGCGACTGCGATGCCATCTTCGACGAGCCGAGGTAGAGGCGGCCTGCCCACGGCGCGGCGGCGCCGACAAACGTCGCGACCCAGTCGCGGTCGTCGGAGTACGCCGAGCTGACGAGGCAGCCCTCACCGCGTGCGATGAACGCGGCCGCGAATGCGGCGTCGCCGGAGTACTGGCCGACCGTCGACACCGGACCGAACACCTCGTGCGAGTTGAGCGGCGCGCAGTCCATCGGCGACTTCGTCGCGCGGACGACCGGGCCGACGAAGAAGCCCTTGCCGGCGGCGATGCC
>JABFXX010000222.1 GCA_013368795.1 Kofleriaceae bacterium | reverse complement strand
TCCTCGGCGAACTCGAACGACTCGATCAGCATGCGCTCGACTTCCTCGTCGGACAGGCCGTAGCTCGGCTTGACCTCGACGTGCGCCTCCTGGCCGGTCGTCTGCTCCTTCGCCATGACCTTGAGCAGGCCGTCGGCGTCGATCAGGAATGTGACCTCGAGCCGCGCCATGCCGGCGATCATCGGCGGCACACCCTTCAGGGTGAACCGCGCGAGCGAGCGACACGCATCGGCGGTCTCGCGCTCGCCCTGGACGACGTGGACGTCGAACCCGGTCTGGTTGTCGGCGTACGTCGTGAACGTCTCGGTCGCGCCGCACGGAATCGTCGTGTTGCGATGGATCAGCTTCTCGACGACGCCGCCCATCATCTCGATGCCGAGCGACAGCGGCACGACATCGAGCAGCACCATCTGCTGCTGGCCGCCCGCGAGCACGTCGGCCTGGACGGCCGCACCGAGCGCGACGACCTGATCGGGATCGAGGTCGCACAGCGGGTCCTTGCCGAACAGCTCGCCCACGAAGTCGCGCACGACCGGCGACCGGGTCGAGCCGCCGACGAGGATCACGCCGTCGAGGTCCGCCTTCTCGATCTCCGCGTCCTTCAGCACGCGGCGGCACGCCTTGCCGCAGCGATCGAGCAGCGGCTGCGCGATCTCGCGAAGCTGCGCGCGCGTCAGGGATGCCTGGTGGCGCTTGCCCTCGCGCTCCCACACGACGATCGCGTCGTCGTTCGCGGTGAGCGCTTCCTTGAGCTGTCTCGCCATCGCGACCGCGTGCGCGACGCGGCTGCGATCGCCCGATGCGAGATCGTCGGCAAACCTCGCCTGCGCGATCAGCCGATCGAGGTCGTCGCCGCCGAGCGCGCTGTCGCCGCCGGTCGCCTTCACCTCGAACACGCCCTCGACGAGCTTCAGGATCGACACGTCGAACGTGCCGCCGCCGAGGTCGAACACGGCGTAAACGCCCTTGCTGCCGCGATCGAGGCCGTACGCGACGGCCGCCGCGGTCGGCTCCGCCATGAGGCGCATGACCTCGAGCCCCGCGAGCCGGCCCGCATCGCGCGTCGCCTGGCGCTGCGCATCGTCGAAGTACGCGGGTACCGTGATGACCGCACCCTCGATCGCGCCGCCGAGCGCACCCTCGGCGCGATTCTTCAGCGCCTTCAGGATCTCCGCCGAGACCTCGACGGGCGAGATGTCCTTGCCGTCGACGCGCAGCTTGACCGCGCGGTCGTCGCCGACGAGCTCGTACGGCAGGAGCTTCTTCACGCCCTCGACGTCCTTCATGCCGCGGCCGATCAGCCGCTTCACGCTCGACAGCGTCTCGCGCGGCGCCAGGACCGCGCGATCGACGGCCTCACGACCGACGACGACCTCGCCGTTGCCGTAGTAGACGACGCTCGGGACGATCGGATCTTCGCCGATGACGAACGGGCCGCCGTCCTCGACGTGCGCGACGAGGCTGTTCGTCGTCCCCAGGTCGATTCCGACAACGCGGGGCTTACAGGCCTCTTTCTCTGTCGATTGGCCCGGCTCGGCGATCTGCATCAGCATTGGTGGTCTCAGTCCTCGTCGAGTGCGGCGTCGCACTCCTCGAGATAGCGATCGATGTAGCGCAGCAGGATCAGCTGCGTCTTGATTGCAGAAAGGTCGTTCGCCTCGAACAGGCTCGGCAGCGAGTCGAGTGATGCCTTGCGCCGCGCCTTCATCGCCGCGCACAGCTTCTCGATCTCGGAGGTGCGCTTGGCGACGCGCGCCTCGGCGAGCTCCTCGCGCAGCTCGAGGATCTCCATCAGGAACGCGGGATCGAGCTGCTCGTTGTCGCCGATCGTCACCCCTGCGCGCGCGAGCAGATACTCGGCGCGAGCGACCGGCTTCTTCAGGGTCTGGTAGGCATCGTTGAGCGCGCGCGACCGCGACAGCGCAGCGACGCGCTCGGCGGCCGGTGCGCTCGCGAATCGATCGGGGTGGAGCTCCTTCGACTTGTCGAAGAACGCCGCCTCGATCACGGACGGGTCGAGATCGAACTGCGCGGGCAGACCGAGCAGTCCGAAGGCGTCGTTAGAACTGGACGCTCTCTCCACAGCCACACGAGCCCTTCGCGTTCGGGTTGTTGAACTTGAACCCGTGACCCATCATCCCGCGCACGAAATCGAGGGTCATCCCGCCGAGGTACACGAGGCTCTTCGGATCGACGACGATGCCGATCTTGCCGTCGGGCCCCATGAACTCCTTGTCGGTGGGCTTCAGCTCGTCGGCCCACTCGAACACGTAGGTGAACCCCGTGCAGCCGCCGCCGCGCACACCGACGCGAATGCGCGCGTTCGGCGTGCCGCGCTTCTCGCGCTGACGCGCGATCTCCTGCGCCGCCGCCTCGGTGACGACGATCTCCTTCTTCGACGGAACAGCCGGAGCCGCCGTCTTGGAGGAGTCGCTGGTTGCTGCTGCGTTCATAGCTACCTCGACTGCTTCTTCTTGTAGTCCTCGATCGCTGCCTTGATCGCGTCTTCCGCGAGCACCGAGCAGTGGATCTTGACCGGCGGGAGGTTCAGCTCCTCGACGATCTGCGTGTTCTTGATCTGGGCCGCCTGGTCGAGCGTCATGCCCTTGATCATCTCGGTCGCGAGCGAGCTCGACGCGATCGCCGAGCCGCAACCGAAGGTCTTGAACTTCGCATCCTCGATGCGGCCGTCCTTGACCTTGATCTGCAGACGCATGACGTCGCCGCAGGCCGGCGCGCCGACGAGGCCCGTCCCTACATCTTCGTGCTCGTCCTTGGCGAACGTGCCGACGTTGCGGGGGTTCTCGTAGTGTTCGATGACTTTGTCTGAGTACGCCATGGCTATGTCCTGATCCTCAGTGCGGGGTCCACTGGATGGAGTTGATGTCGATACCTTCCTGATGCATCTCCCAGAGCGGAGACAGCGCGCGCAGGCGGTCGACCGACTTCACGACGAGGTCGATCACGTAGTCGACCTCGGCCTCGGTGTTGAACCGACCCAGGCCGAAGCGAATCGAAGTATGGGCAAGCTCGTCGCCGACGCCGAGTGCGCGGAGCACGTAGCTCGGCTCGAGCGATGCCGACGTGCAGGCCGAGCCGCTCGACACGGCGACGTCCTTGAGCGCCATCAGCAGCGACTCGCCCTCGACGAAGGCAAAGGAGATGTTGAGGTTGCCCGGCAGCCGCTTCTCGAGCGACCCGTTGACGTAGGTCTCCTCGAGCTTGGCCGTGATGCCGCGGTAGAGCCGGTCGCGCAGCGCGCCAAGGCGAATCGCCTCGGCTGCCATTTCTTCCTTCGCGAGCGCGGCCGCCTTGCCGAAGCCGACGATCAGCGGGACCGCGAGCGTGCCCGAGCGCATGCCGCGCTCGTGACCGCCACCGTCGATGATCGGGTCGATGCGAACGCGCGGCTTGCGGCGCACCCACAGCGCGCCGACGCCCTTCGGTCCGTACATCTTGTGCGCCGACACCGCGACGAGGTCAGCCTTGGCCGCCTCGACGTCGAACGGAATCTTGCCCGCGCCCTGCACCGCGTCGATGTGGAACAAGGTCTTCTTGTTCTTCATCTTGATCGCCGCGCCGATCGCGTTGACGTCCTGGACCACGCCGATCTCGTTGTTCGCGAGCATGATGCTGACGACGACCGTCTTGTCGGTCATCGCCGCGGTCACCATCTCCGGCGTCACCGTGCCGTCCTTCTGCGGCGTCAGGTACGTGACCTCGCAGCCCTCGCGCTGGAGGCGCTTGCAGGTATCGATGACGCTCTTGTGCTCGGTCTCGACGGTGATGATGTGGTTGCCCTGCTTCTTCAAGAAGCTCGCGGCACCCTTGATCGCGAGGTTGTTGGACTCGGTCGCGCCCGAGGTCCACACGATCTCCTTGCCGTCGCCGCCGATCAGCGACGCGACCTGATTGCGCGCGTTCTCGACCGCCGCCTCGGCCGTCCAGCCGAACACGTGGTTGCGGCTCGCGGCGTTACCGAAGTGCGTCGTGAAAAACGGCAGCATCGTCTCGAGCACACGTGGGTCCACCATCGTGGTCGAGTGGTTGTCCATGAAGATGGGGAGCTTTACGTCCGACATCAGTTGTTTCCTTCGCGGTAGAGCACGGTGACCGGGACGTCGTACGTCTTGTCACCGTCGGAAGTGGGTCGCTTCGAGAGTCCGGCGAACAGCGGCGGCGCTTCGCCCTTGTGATGGCCCTGGTGATCGCAAGCACCGCACTCGGTCGGCGCGTAGTCCGACGAGCACGTCTGACAGGAATCGAGGTATTCGAGCGCCTCGGAGAGGTCGTTCTCGATCACGGAGAGCTGCGTGATCTGCTCGCGAATCTGCTGCTGCTTCTCGAGAAACAGCGCCCTCACCCGCGCGCTCGCCTCCGGCGCGGAGCCGGCCGACTGGAAGTCGCGCACGAAGCCCTGAATCTCGGCGAGCGTGAAGCCGATCGCCTGGAGCTTCACGATCCAGTGGATGCGGTCGACCGCCTCGGCTCCATAGAGACGGAACCCGCCCTCGGACCGCGCCCGCGGCTCGAGTAGCCCCAGCTCCTCGTAGAGGTGCATCGCGCGTACGGTCTTGCCGACCGCCTTTGCGAGCTCGCCGACGCGCATGAGCTTGTCGGCGTTCTTGGAGTTACTCCCGTCCTGCATCTTGAACCCTCACGTAAACGTAAGGTTCTATCTATCTGGACGGACTATGGTCGGGTGGCCTCTGGGTGTCAATGCCGAACCTGACCTTTACGTGAGAATTGGGCCTGGCGGACGAGATTCTCTCGGGTTACTCGCGCCAGAGCCGGACGACGTACGACCAACCCGGATCCCGGCGGTTTCCCCGCCCGGTCGCGACGACCACGTCCGGTCGGCCGTCCCGCTCGATATCGCCGATGGTCAGCCACGACGACTCGGCAAATAGCGGATCGAAGTCGATGACGAGGTCGCGGCGGACAGTGCCGTCCGGCTCGACGTGAAGCGCGAACACCTGGCCCGCGTGCGTGCTCGAGATGCCCTCGCTCTCGTTGTCGCCGCGGGTCGAGACGAGCAGCTCGGGCCTGCCGTCGAGATCGACATCGGCGATGCCCATCATGTTCTGGAAGTACGCCATGTCGAACGTCGAGTCCCGGCGCGCGAGCACGTAGGCGACGGACGCGTCGGAACCGTCGACGCGATACGCGACGATGGTCGCGCGGTTGTCGGACTGGACTTCCTTCCAGCCGACGATCAGCTCGGGCCGGCTATCGCCGTCGAGGTCACCGACCATGAGCGACGCGTAGAACATGCGGTGACCTTCGAACGAGTCGAGCACGAGGCGCGGATAGCGCGCCGGCTCGCCGGCCTCATCCAGATCGTAGATCTCGATCTGCGCCGCGCGCGCGCGATAGGCGTTCGACACGACGAGCTCGCGCACCCCGTCGCCATCGACGTCGACGATCCACGCATCCTCGCCCGATCCCGACACCTGCATGAGCTTGCGCGACGCGATGCTGCCGTCGTGCTCGAGGTCGTAGCGAATCACTTCGCCGTCGCCGCAGTACGCGGACACGATCTCCTGCTTGCCGTCGTGATCGAGATCGGCGAGCGCGAGGCCGTGCGTGTAGCTCGAGTTGTTCTGCGGCGCGTGCATCCTCGACATCTGCGTGATGCGATCGCCGTCGAGCTCGAACACCGCGAGCCGCGCGACCTCGCCGTTCTCCTCGCCGGTTCCGGCGACGAGCTCGGGCATGCGATCGCCATCGACGTCGGCGACCTTCACGCCGAGCACCATGCCGGGGGTTGCGGTCGCGAGGTCCTCGGCGAGCGTGGTCGCCGACCACAGCCCGTCGTGGCGTTGATACATGTCGACGCGGCTATTCGGCGCGGTGCCGGCGAGGATCTCGTCGACGCCATCGCCGTCGAGATCCGCGAGCTCGAGGTCCCAGCCGGCGTAGCTCTGGTCCACCGTCGCGATCAATTCACCGTTCCAGCCCGACGACAGCTGGCCGATGTCTGCAAGGCGCTCTACTACCGGTGGATCCGGCAGCGTCGCGTCCGTGCACGCAATGGTGACGACGCACAGCAAGGCAAGACGCATGTGCGTTCGATGCAGTGCAACGTGAAGGCCGGAAAACTGGTACGCGTGCGCGCGCCCTCGCACGCGTTCGAAACGTGCCGAACGCGCCCAGTAAGGTGTCGCTTTCGTGCAGGTGTTTTGTCGTCCTACAGCCGCAGGGACGACACCTGTCGGCGATCCGGCACGTCACCACGGGCTCGTGAATTGCGGGCTCGTCAGACTGTCGTCTGTGAGCGCACCGAGGAACGCGAGCAGATCGGCCCGTTCGGACGCGGTGAGCGTGAAGCGCGTGATGAACGGCGATACCAGCGGGCTCGCCACGCCGCCCCCCGCGTAGTGATCGATCACCACATCGAGCGTGGGCGCGCTGCCGTCGTGGAAGTACGGCGCCGTGAGCGCGATGTTGCGAAGCGTCGGCGCGCGAAACCTGCCCATGTCGGCAGGGTCGCCGGTGACCTCGACGAGGCCCTGGTCACCCGCCGGATACGCGCCGCGGCCGTCGACGTCATAGAGCCCGGTGTTGAACAGCTGGATCTGCGGCGCGGCCATGCCAGCGTGGTCGTAGGCGGATGCGAGGTTGAAACCGCCGTGACAGTGCGCACAGCCGAGGCGCGCGGACTCGAACAGCGCGAGGCCGCGCTGCTCGCTCGCGTCGAGCGCGAACTCGTCGCCCGCGATGAATCGATCGAAGCGCGTGTCCGCGGAGATGATCGTGCGCTCGAAGCTCGCGAGCGCGCGCGTGACGCCGTCGATCGTGATCGGTTCGCCGGCCGCAGCGAACAGCTCGGCGTAGATCGCGTCGGCGGACAGCCTCGCGAGCACCTCGCTCTCGCTCGCACCCATCTCGAGCGGCGAGAACATCGGCAGCCTCGCCTGCTCTTCCAGACGCCGCACGTCATGCGCCCAGGTGCTCGAGCTGTTGTACGCGACGTTGACGAGGCTCATCGTGTTGTGGATGCCGCGCTCGCCGCTCGCGCCGATTGCCGTCGTGCGGCCGTCGGTGAACGCGCGCGCCGGATCGTGACAGCTCGCGCAGGCCTGCGTGCCCGTGTTTGACAGACGCGGATCGAAGAACAGATGGCGACCGAGCTCGACCTTCTCCGCGCTCATCGGGTTGTCGGCGGGCACGCGCGGCACCGGGAACTGCGCCGGCAGCTCCCACTGCCATGTGTCGCCGACGCGCGGCTCGGTGCACGCGGCGATCGCGAGGACGAGCAACGCGCGCATCTAGAGCTCGCGGCGGACGTAGAACTGCAGCTGGTTCGCGACGTCGGGCGACGCGTCGAACACCTCGCCCGACGACGGCGCGGCGACCCAGCCCTGGCTCATGTCGAGGCGCGCCGGGTCGTAGTCGAAGTTGCCCATGACGAGCGTGCGGAACGCCGAGCCGACGTAGGTGCCGCGGGCGATCCTCAGGTCGACGCCGAGACCGAAGAAGCCCTCGGGCATCGCCTTGCTATCGCGGATCCGCTCGTCGCCGTACGGCACGCTCATCCGCGCGAGCTCGACGCCCGCACCGAGCTGGACGTAGCCGCGCAGCCAGGACGTCACCTGCGTTCGCGCGCCGATCGCGGTCGACACGAGCCCGCTCGTACGATCGATCGGCAGATCACCGGGCTCGCCGCCGTTCGTCGACGCGTAGAGGTCGAGCCCGGCCTCGACGAACAGCGGACCGGCCAGCGCGCGCGTGCCGAACACGCCGAGTCCGTTCATCCGGCACTCGCTCCACGTCTGCGTCGGATCGGTCGCGCCCTCCCGGTGGAAGCCGTAGCCGCCGACGCGGGCGCCGATCTCGAACGGGCTCGGATCGTCGGCGGCAGCGAGCGAGGGAGCGATCAGGACAGCGAGGGCCAGCAGGGAATTGCGCATGGCCCGCCGTCTCAGCAGCCGGCGCGCCGTGAACCTCTCGCGCCAGCTCGTGAACCCGGGGCCACGATTTCAGCCCTCCCGCGGGCACACGTGCCGGGTTTCACGACGGCGCGTGGGAATCGGCAACACCCGCTGCCGGCGATCAGCAGCGCACGTGGACGTGACGGTGGTCGTCGCGATCGTCGTCCTTGCGGGACTCGCAGCGCTCGAGATGACCGTCGCCCTTCTTGCGCGTCTCGACGGGCCGGGGCTTTTTCGGATCTTCGTCGTCCTCGAAAAACGGCATGGCGTGAGGCGGTGATGCATTGCCGGTGCCGAAAAAAAAAGTCGGGCAAGACGCCGTCACTCGTCTTGCCCGACCACACCGCGCTCGCCGTGCCGGAGAGGTGAGTGCGTGCGCGATGTGTACAGCGTGCCCGGGCGCTACGCCCGATGTCGCCGATCCTGACCGTTGGACGCGTCGTCGTATTCCCGCGTTCGATGCGCGGCCGACTCCTGCCCGGAGTCCCTCGATCTCGCGCCACCGATCCGGATCTGATTGTGGACGTCTCGGACCCCGGAGACGTGCTCGATCGCGTCCTCTGCCGCGCGCTTCTGGTAGCGATCATCGACGGTTCCGGACAGCGTCACCTCGCCGTCGCGAACGGTCACCTCGATGTCGGTCGCGTCGACATGCGCGTCATCTGTCAGCGCCTCGCAGATCGCCTCGCGAATCCGCTCGTCGCTGCGCTTGTAGCCCTGCGGACCTTTGCCGCGGTGCTCGCCCTGGCGATACCCCTGGTAGCCGCGCGTGCCATAGCGGGTCTGCTCGTCGTAGTGCGGGCCAGGCGGCTGCGCCGATCCGTGGCGTCCCCACGGCTCCTGCGGCTCCGGCCGCCACATCGTTTGCTGGGGCCTCCACGGCTCGCGCCCGCGCGACGCTGACGTCTCCGGGCCCATCTCCTGGCCGCCCTGGCCGAGGTAGTGGCTGCCGCGATCCGATTCGTAGCGATCCTCGTCGTACTGCTGGCCGGGGCTCTCGCGATCGTGTGGGCTCCAGCTCTCGCCGCCGCGGCCCATCGTGAAGCGATCGTCGGCGCCGCGATCGCGGGAGCGTTCCTCGGAGCCGCCGGGGTAGTACTGGTTGCCGCGCGACTGCGAACGAAGTGCGCGATCCGACGCGTACCGTCCCGCGCTGTAGCCGCTCTGGCCCTGGCCGTAGCTCTCGACGCCGCGGGCCCCCGACTCGCGCTCCGCGGCGCGGTAGTGCGCTTCCGGATCGTCGCGATAGTGATACTCGGGCTCGTCGCCGCTGAAGTCGCGCCGCTGCATCTCGTCCCAGTGCTGGGCGTAGCGCTCCCGATCGGTCTCGTAGCGCTCGCGATCGCGATAGCGGCGCTCGCGGTCGCGATCATCATCCTCGCTCATGCTGCGGCGGGCGCGCTGACCGCGCTCGTCCTGCGGACGCCACGTTGGTCGGTTCTCGTCGGGCATCGACACGTTTCGAGCGTGCCTGCCTCCACTACCCTGTCGATTCGCCATTGCGAGCGACTCGTGTGCATCGCGCGTGCCCCGCGCACATCGTGCACTCCCGCAGCAGCCGAGCAGATCACGCACGGCATTCGATGCACGACCGCTCGGCGGCCTGCGCGCGCTGTGACGAACTCGCGCGCTCGATCAGTTCGCCGTCGACGCCGCTTCGAACGCGCGGATGACCGTGACCTTGATCTGACCGGGGAACGTCATCTCCTCGGCGATCTGGTTCGCGATCTCCGTCGACATCTCGACCACGGTGAGATCGTCGACCTCGCGTTCGCGGACATACACGCGCAGCTCGCGGCCGCCGTGGACCGCGTGGGCGTGGCTCACACCGCGGCGCTGCATGCCGATCCGCTCGAGGTCCTCGAGCTTGGTCGAGAAGCCTTCTGCCTGCTCGCGGCGCGCGCCGGGCCGGGCACCGCTCATCGCGTCGCTGGCCGCGACGAGGTAGGCGTAGACCGAGTTCGGCGGCTCGTCCGCATGGTGAGAGCCGATCGCGTTCGCGACGAGCTCGCTCTCGCCGAGCCGGCGCGCGATGTCGGCGCCGATCACGGCGTGGCTGCCTTCGATCTTGTGCGTCAGCGCCTTGCCGATGTCGTGCATCAGCGTCGCGCGGCGCGCGAGCTTCTCGTCGAGGCCGAGCTCTGCCGCCATCATGCCGGCGAGGAAGCTCGCCTCGACCGCGTGCAGCCACTGGTTCTGCGTGTAGCTCGTACGGAAGTTGAGCGCGCCGACGAGCTCGACGATCTCGGGATGCGCCTTCTGGATGCCGAGCGCCTGGAACGCCTTCTTGCCGAGCGAGCGGATCTCCTGCTCGAGGTGCTCGCGCGCCTTCGCGGCCCACTCGTCGGGCGCCTTGCGCGCGGCATCGATCGTCTCCGGCTTCTTGATCATCCGCGCGAGCGCGCGGCGCACGACCTCGCGACCGACGCCGTCGAGGCCATCGAGGCGGACGACATCCTTGTCGTCGTTGATCTGGAGCTGGACGCCCGCGACCTTCTCGAGCGCGCCGTGGATCGCGGCGTTGTCGTCGAGGAGGACCGCGACGATCTCGGGACCGACGCGCAACGTCGACAGGTTGCGCTCGGTGAGGAAGTGCATGCTGCAGCGCGCGGCCGCGATCTCCATGATCCGGCGCGCGTCGCGATCGTGCTGCGGGTCCGACGTGTTCTGCTCGGCGAGCCGGATCTGCGCCGCGGCGCGCGCCTTCGCGTCCTGCACCCACTCGGTCGTCATCTGCTTGATCAGCTCGGAGGCGGCGATGCCGGCGCGCTTCTCGAGCTCGCCGCGCACCGCGTTCCGCTTGCGGCCGACGTCCTGATCGACGCCGCGCGCGCGATCGTGCCGCGATTGCACCTCGCGCTGGATCTGGGAGAGCTGGGCCTCGCGCTGGTCGAGCGCGTCCTCGAGCGACGCGACCTCGGCACGCTTCTCCTGCAGCGCATCCTCGCGAAGCTGGACGCGTCCCTCTTCGGCACCGAGCGCCTCGTCGGCCCTGGCGATCGCGTCGAGCACTTCGGCGCGAGCCGCGGTCTCGAGCTGCTTCTGGACGGCGGCGGCCTCGAGCTCTGCCGCCTTCACCTCGGCGGCGGCCTGCACGCGCGCCTCGTCGATGGCGGTGCTCGCCTTGCGGATCGCCTCGGCCTTCGCCGCGCGCGCCGCGATCAGCGCGGTCGCGATGAGCGCGACGAGCCCGGCGACGATGGCGACGATCATGCGCCCAGTCTAGCCCGAGTTCACTCGAGCAAACACTCCGGGCAATCGTCATCGCGCGATCGACAGGCCCTCTGGATCAGCCGGCGGCCCGTGTCGTCGGTGCCTCGCACGGCACGCCGGACGGCCAGCTTGAACCGAGGGTGCTTGCTCCGGTTCCACATCTCGCAGGCCGACACGCCGAGCCTCCAGTAGTTTTTCGCGGTCGGCTTGCAGCGAGCCAGCTTGTCGAGCGCCTCGAACGCGGCCAGCGAGTGTCCGCGCTTGACGAGACGGTTCGCGTCCTTCTCGAGGGCCACGGCATCGCAGGTCGGCGCATCCGGCGCAGGCTCGGCGTGTGCGGTGGCTGCCGCGACGAGGACGATCAGCAGGATCGCGATGCGCATGGGACTCGGCGATTGGACGCCGAAGCGACCCGTCAGGGGAACGTTTTGTTCACAGGTCGTCCGGGTTCATCAGCTCGTCGGGCCCGCCCTTGCTGCTGCCCTTCCCGCTGCCCTTCGGGGTGCCGGTGTTCTGGGCCGGGAGCCTGTCGAGCGTGACCTGGACGACCGCATTGCCGGTGACGACGATCTCTTTGGTCTTCTTGCGATAGCCGGCCAGCTTCAGCTCGAACGTCAGCGGCAGATCCGAGATGGGCAGCGTGAGCTGTGCCGGCGTCTTGCCGTACGACTTCTTGTCCGCATCGACCACCTCGGCGCCCGGCGGCGTGCTGTCGAGGACGATCACGGCGGTCTTCGTCGCTACCGCTCCCGTGTTTGTCGCCGAGCCCGCGTCGATCGCGGTGACCTGGGCATCGGGCGGCGCGACCGCAACGGCGGAGCCCTGCCCCTGCCCGCCCGAGCCGGCAGTGGCCGCAGAGCTCGAACCCGAGGCATCCGAACCGCCGGCCGTCTCTTCCGCCGAACCGCCGTTCGTTTCCTCCGACGACGAACCGCCATCCTTCTTCCCGAAGTACGCGACCGCGAACGCGCCGCCGCCAAGTCCGAGAAGCAGCGCGAGCACGAGCACGATCGGCCACATCTTGCGCGGCGGCCGCGACGAGTAGCCGAGCGGCGTCGCGATCCGCATCGTGTTCATCTTCGGCTGCGCGGGCGCGATCATCTCCGGCGCCGGCGGCGCCCGCGGCGGCAGGTTCTGCGCGCCGTCGGCGATCATCGTCTTCGCACCCGCATTGCCCGGCAGCGACGGCGGCGGTGCCGCGAGCGGCAGCGGCGCGCCCATCATCCCGATCTGCGTCGCGTGGCTGCTCTGCTGCTGCTGCGCCGCGTACGCCATCACGGTCTTCGCATCGACCTTGATCTCGCCGGGCGCGAGCGAGCGCGCCGGTGCCATCGGCGGCGAGTTGCGCAGGTAGGCCTCGGGATCGAGCAGCGCCTCGCGCAGCGCGATCATCGTCGGGAACCGCGCGTCCGGGTTCTTCGCGAGGCAGCGCAGCAGGATCTGCTCGACGCTCGGCGGGATGCTCGGGTTGAGCCCGCGCGGCGGCGGCGGCAGCTGCGTCACTTGCTTGACGAGCACCTCGCCCATCGTCTCGCCGTCGAACGGCAAGAGGCCGGTCATCATCTGGAACAGCAGGATGCCGAGCGCATAGATGTCG
>JABFXX010000379.1 GCA_013368795.1 Kofleriaceae bacterium | reverse complement strand
CTCTAACCTTCTTCGCCCAGGACTCGAGGTTCTTCTCGCCCGCGATCATCGCGAAGTGAAGGTGATTGCTCATCAAGCAGTACGCGACGCAGCGCCAGTCCGTTTGCCTGAGCGCTCGCGCGAGCAATTGAAGGTAGTAGCGGCGTTCGTTGTCCGAGGTCAGAAACCACTCGCGATCCACGAAACGAGAGATGACGTGATGCAGAGCGCCGGTTGGGGTGACGCGTGGGGTGCGAGCCATGGACTTCGTGTCGGCCGCGGGTTCGCAAAGTTGTCAAAGTTGACACCGTCCCCAGTTCGCAGCGGGACGCTTAGCTTCGAAGGTAGTGCCTGATCCCCACGTGATAGGTTTGCGGGATGCGAATCGTGTGCCGCGGGAACACGACGGCGATCCATACGCACTATGAGCTCGCGGTGCTGGGCCCGAGCCCGTTTCGTATGGTCCTCGCGCCTCAGCGCTTTTGGGCACCTGTCGTCGGTGGGCCCGAAGAGCTCCAGCCGGTGTTCGAGCATGAGCACCTGGCGGTGTCGCCATCGGGCACACGCGTCGGGGTTCGGCGCGAAGACGGCGGATTGTCGGTCATCGACGTGGGAACGCAGGTCGCGTCACGATCCACGGCGCACGCGCTGACGTTCATGACGGATGAGGTGTTGCTGTCGCTGCGTCCCACCGACGGTATGGAGCCTACGCTCGCGTTGCATCGCGGGCGCCACGGTGCCATTCCGGAACAGATCGCGCTACCAGATGCAATCGCGGTCGCATGGCCCGACGGCGAAGGTAGGCTATGGGAGTCGGACGTGCCGACTGCGTCCGGCACACTAACGCGCGATGCGGCGATGTTCTCGAACGATCATGGTCACATGGTCGTCGACTCCGAAGCAGGGTTGATCATCCGCGTCGGTGCAGCTGACGTCGAACCAACTGTGCACCGCGTGCCATCGGAAGGGCCGCACTCCGCGGTCACGCTCACCGCGTATGCGACGGCTCACGGCTTCCTCGTCGCTTACAGCGGTGGTCGCGGCGCCGGTGTAGTGAATCACTTTGCCGTCAATGGCCGCCACCTGGGGACAATCGCTGTCTCCGGCAACGTCAGCGATATCTGCGTCGTCGGCTTCTCGGCGATTTTCATGCGCGAGAGAGCGGACTGCTCTGGTGATTTGGAGCTCGTGATCGCGTCGCTGCCGGCTCTCACGATCAAGGAGGTCGTGCCTACCAACGTGTCCCCGTACCAGGGTTACCCGGGGCTCGATGCGCGTGAGGGCGGCCGCGAGGTGTGGGTCGGCAACGGGGTTCGCGCGCAGACTCTCGTTCGGAGCTCGCGAGGATGGGACGCGCGCGCAGTGGACTTGAACCTCCCGCTCGTGACGCCCAGCTTCGTGTCGGCTCGTGATGCCTCAGTCACGCCCGCCATCGCCGACGCCCGTCCGAGCGCCATCGGGCGGGACGTCGTGCATCCGAAGTTCGGCGTCGGCCGCGTGGTCGCTCAGGACGGCACCGGGGAGAACGCCAAGCTCCGTATCGAGTTCGTAGATGGCGTTCGCACGCTCCTCGCAAAGTTCGTGCACGATCGCTAGCGCCGAGCCACGGCCAAGTGGTGGGCGAGCCGCAACCTTCGAGCTCCGAAAATGCAAAGCGCCCGGTTGAGGTTCAACCGGGCGCTACCGAGCGGGAGAAGGGATTCGAACCCTCGACGTCAACCTTGGCAAGGTTGCACTCTACCACTGAGTTACTCCCGCAGTGGAGATGGGCGTGTTTCTAGCCGCCTACGCCGACCAAGTCAAGCGGCTGATCGAAGAAGAACAACAGAACGCAGTTCCTCGACGGGAAAGTCGCACGGTTCGGCGCGATCACGTGGCACCGTGAGGCGACCGGGGTCAAAACGGGAGCGATGCCGAGCTACTCGAACGTCGACGCCAGTGTGTCCCCGCCGCGGGTCACGCTGCCGCGCGACTACAACATGGCGGCCGACCTGCTCGAGCGTCACGTCGCGGAGGGGCGTGGAGATCGGATCGCGGTCATCGACCGCGACGGCCGGCATTCGTATGGGTGGCTGGCCGAGCGGGCGCGCAAGGCGGCATCGGCCCTGCGGGCACTGGGCGTGGAGCCCGAGCAGCGCGTCGCGCTCTGCATGCTGGATACGGTGGAGCTGCCGGCTGCGTTTCTGGGCGCGATCGCGCTCGGTGCGGTGCCGATCCCGCTCAACACGCTGCTCACGACCGACGACTATCGCTACCTGCTGCGCGACTGCCGCGCCCGCGTGCTCGTCGCGAGCGACGCGCTCGTGGGCAAGCTCGAGCCCGCGCTCGCGGACCTTCCGGCCCTGCGCGCTGTCGCGGTCGCTGGCGAGGCCGGCAAGTATCCGCGCTGGCAGGCACTGGTCGACGAGGCACCGCCGCTCGCGGCGTATGCGGCGACGACACCCGACGACATCGCGTTCTGGCTGTACTCGTCGGGCTCGACCGGCAAGCCGAAGGGTGCGATGCATCTTCATGCAAGCGCGGTCCAGACGGCGGCGCTGTACGCGCAGGCGATCCTGGGCATCGGGCCGGACGACGTCGTGTTCTCGGCCGCGAAGCTGTTCTTCGCGTACGGGCTCGGCAACTCGCTGACGTTTCCGTTCTCGGTCGGCGCGACGGCCGCGTTGCTCGCGGATCGGCCGACGCCCGCCGCGGTCATGCAGATGTTCGCGACGCACCGGCCGACGATCTTCTGCGGCGTGCCGACGCTGTTCGCGCAGCTGCTCGCGGACCCGGCGTTGACGAGGCAGGAGCGGCTGCGCGTGTCGACCTCGGCTGGCGAGGCACTGCCGCGGCACGTCGGCGAGCGGTGGCGCGAGAGGGTGGGGAGCGACATCCTCGACGGCATCGGCTCGACGGAGATGCTGCACATCTTTCTGTCGAACCTGCCGGGCGACATCGCGTACGGCACGACCGGCCGGCCGGTTCCCGGCTACGAGCTCGAACTGCGCGGCGACGACGGCCACCCGGTTCCCGACGGCGAAGAAGGATCGCT
>JABFXX010000599.1 GCA_013368795.1 Kofleriaceae bacterium | reverse complement strand
CTTGCGGTTCGCGATCGGCGCGCTGCGGGTCGGCCGCGACCGCCTCGTCGAAGAGCTGCGCGCGGTGCCGCCGCCCGATGCCGCCCGTGCCTCGCCGCTCGGCCTACGCCACCCGCTGATCGGCGCGCTCGTCGCGGCGCCGGCGACGTTCGCCGTGCTCGGTACGGCCGGCCGGCGCGTCCTCGGTGCAACCGCGCGCGTGCTGCGGCCGCTCTCGAACGTCGGGCTGTGGCTCTTCGGCCGTCACCCGATCCGGCGCGAGCTCGCGCACCTTCGTGCGCGCACGGACCTCGTGATCCAGCGCCTCGCGATCCTCGGTCTCGCCGAGGAGGCGGCCGGTCGCGAGCTCGCCGAGGCCGCGCTCGCTCGGATCTATGTCGAGACGATGGACTGGCTCGGCGACAGCCGACAGCTGCGCCACCTGATCCAGGAGAGCAGCGCCGGCCTCTCACGCGGCATGATGGCCGAGCTCCGGCGGCGTAGCGCGAATGCCGACACGCACGCCGAGGACATCATCCGCAAGCTCAAGAAGAGGATGTGATGGCGAGCTCGTCTCTCGCCGCGATGCCGGCGGAAGACGCCCGCCACGTGCTCGTATCCCGAACGGGTGCTGCACGGTTCGTACGTGCGGGCTTCGTCAGCCGCATGGTGGCCGGTGCGATCGACATCATCGTGGTCGCCGCGATGGTCGGCGGCGTGAACTGGTTCCTCTCGACCCTCGAGGACATCCTGCGGCCGTGGGGACAGACCGACCTCAACGCGGTCTTGTACGCGGCCGCGCCGTTCCTCGTCGTCGGCTACTTCGTCATGTTCTGGCGCTTCACCGGTCAGACGATCGGTAAGTGGACGCTCGGCCTGCGCGTCGTCTCGGTCGACGGCGGTGAGATCCGATTCGTGCGCGCGGTGATCCGCGTCTTCGGTTACGTGATCTCGGCGCTGCCGCTCTACCTCGGCTACCTGCAGATCCTCGTCGATCCGCATCGCCGCGCGCTCCACGATCGGCTCGCGCGCACCGCGGTGGTCTACGTCCCGCCAGCGTAGTGCGTTACCATCGCCCGTCGTGGCTCGCGGCCGCATCCTCATCGCAGCGGTCGCAGCATCGTGCGTGCTCGCGGTGATCGTCGTCATCGTGCTCACGCGCGGTTCGTCGCAACCGGCCCCTGCGCGCACGACCACCACCACCCCCGAGGGCCCGAGCTGTGCCAGCGGCTGCCGCGCCGCCTGGCGCTGCGGCTTCGGCTCACCGACGTGCATGGCCGAGTGTGAGGCGAGCGAGGCCGTCCGCACCTGCCTCACGCAGGCGAGCACCGACTGCAACGCCGCGGCCCTGTGCACGTTTGGCGCGATCTGTCGGGGCGACGCGCCGCACGGCAGCGGCACGTGCGCCGACTCGCTGCGCTGTCAGATGACGAACTGCGCCGCAGGCGACATTGCTTGCGGTTGCAAGTGTGCCGAGTCGCTGGACCCGTCGAAGGCGCTGTTCCTGCTGCGTGTCGACGCATGTGCGACCGGGTGCAAGTTCGACAACGGCTGCATGCTGCGGAGCTGCCGGATGGCCGGCGAAATCTGTGGGATGCGTTAGCTGCCCCGGATCGGAGTAGCATGCTCGCATGCGCGGCTCGTGGGCCTTCGCTGCTGTCCTCGTGGCGGCGTGCTACCAGCCCGCGCCATCGCCCGGTGCGCCGTGCGGCCCCGAGGATTCGTGCCCGAGCGGCCAGGAGTGCCGCGGCGGGTACTGCTTCGCCGTCGGCACGCCGGCGGATGCCGACGACATGGCACGTGACCGCGATGCGCCGAACGATGCCACGGTCGACGCCATGCCGTGGGGCACGCCGTCGGTCATTGCCAGCCTCGAGACGTCCGACAGCGGCGAGACCGATCCGAGCATCTCCAGCGATCGGCTGACCGCCGTCCTGTCCGCGACGACGACCGCGGGCGACACCGACCTCTGGCTCGCCACCCGAACACAGGTGGCGATGCCGTTCACGCTGACGAAGCTCACCGCCCTGAATTCGCCCGCCGACGAGGACAGCGCGGAGATCAGCGCCGACGGCAAGACGATCTACTTCGCGTCGGATCGGGTGACCGCCGGAAGCGACGACATCTACGTGTCGACGTTCACCTCGTCGTGGTCGATGCCGACCGTGGTCGCGTCCCTGTCGTCGACGGGCAACGACGGCGATCTCGCGGTGTCACCCGACGGCCTCACCGCCGTCGTGCTGAACACGGCCGGCCAGAACAAGTTCCTGTTCCACACCCGCGCGAGCACGACGGCGCCGTTCGGCGCGCCCGCGCAGCACGCCGAGCTCCACATCACCGCCGACATCGCAGCGCCGACGATCACGAACGACGCGCAGACGATCTACTTCCATGCCGGCAGCACCCGCGATCTCTACGTCGCCCACCTGCAGGGCAACGGCACGTACACGACTCCGGTGCCGGTCACCGAGCTGAACACGACGGGACGCGACGCCGCGCCGTTCGTGCTGCAGTCCGACCGCTACATGATCTTCGAGCGCGGCGGCGACATCTACGAGGTGACGCGCTAGCGACGCTTCGTGATCGCGACGCGCACCCCGCTCCTCGGCAGCGGGCCGAGGCCCTGCCCCGCCGGCGTCACGTCCTGCGCGGGGAACGCGAGGTCGTAGTGCTTCGTGAACCAGCCGAGGAAGGCCGGCATCGCCATCTGGATCAGCGCCTCGCCGGCGCAGCGATGACCGTCGACCGGACCGCCGCCCTGCGGCACGAACGCGCCGTGCGGGAGGTTGCCGAGGTTGCGATCGTCGAGCCGCGCGTCGTCGAACTTCGTCGGATCCTGAAACGTCGTGCCATCCTGGAGCGTCGCCCAGATCGCACCGGCGCCCTTCCAGCCGGCGCGGATCGCGTAACCGCCCCACTCGAGGTCCTTCTTCGCGACCCCGATGAACGTCGTCGGCGCGATCGGATACGCGCGCAGCACCTCGCGCGACACGGCGCGCGCGTTCGCGAGCTGCTTGACCTGCGCGAGCGTCGGCGCGCCATCGCCGAGCACCTGATCGGCCTCGGCGCGCAGCCGCGCCGCGAGATCAGGATGCTGGCCGAGCACGACGAGCAGCCACGTGATCGCCGCGGTGAGTCCACCGTGCGCCGCGAAGTAGAAGTGGAGCAGCTCGATCTCGAGCTCCTGCGGCGTCAGCTGCTCGCCGCCAGGGCCGCGCGCCGCCTTGAGGTAGCCGAGCGCGGTGCCCGCTCCGTCCTTCGTCGCGACGGCGTCCTTGATGTACACGCGCAGCCGATCGCGCGCCTTGATCGCCTTGCCGTAGGCGGTGAACGGCAGGTTCACCGGCGGCGAGAACGTGCCTTTGATCATCGTCGAGAAGTCGCCGGCCGTCGTCGTGTTGCTCGTGTCGGGGTCGGCCGCGGCGAACAGCATGTCGGCGACGTCGAACCCGAGCTGCGAGAGGTCGCCGCCGATCGTCTGCTCGCCGCCCGCCGCCCACGTGTTCGCGAACCGCTCGAAGATCCGCGTCATGCCCGGTAGGTAGCTAGCGAGCGCGTCCTGTGTGAACGCGGCGAGGAGCAGCCGCTTGCGCTTCTTGTGGCGGTCACCGTCGAGGAACGGCACCGCATCGGCGTGCAGGATCGCCTGCATGAACTTCGGCGAGCCGTTCTCGCGGGTGAAGTTCGCCTCGTCCATGAAGAACTCGAATGCCTTGGGCCCGGCGAAGAACACGATCGTGTCGCCGAGGATTCGCGTCTTCCACACGTTCCCGTGCTGGCGAGTCCGTGCGAGCTGGAACGCGAACGGGTCCTTCAAGAACTTCAAGGCCTCGCCAACAAACGGCACACCCATCGACCCCGGAGGCGGTTGACTCATGGTCGTCCATCGTACGACCAACGCCGGCCGAGCGATCGACCGCCGTTCGGCGATTTCCGCCCTAGTGCGATCGGCGTCCGTCGTGCGCTTCGAGGTAGGCGCGCAGGACGAGCGCGCTGTTGTGCTCCTCGTCGCGCGCGCTGTACAGCAGCGTGAGTCGGCCGCGACGACTCGCAGCGAGCAGAGGACGCCACGCGTCGGGATTCGCGTCGAGCTCGGCCCGATAGCGGCGTTGAAACTCCGGCCAGCGGTCGACGCGATGGCCGAACCACTTCCGCAGCTCGGTGCTCGGCGCGACGTCTTTCAGCCATTCGTCCGCGTCGAGGGCATCCTTCTTGATGCCGCGCGGCCACAGTCGTTCGACGAGGATGCGGCGGCCGTCGCGGGCCCCGGGTGGTTCGTAGGTGCGCTTGATCTCGATCATGGCGGTCCTGCTGATCGGTCCTGCTGCAGACCGCACGCCATGGCAGCGCTCAGCCCTGCGGCTTGCCCACGATATGCGTGCGGACGTCCCACACCTCCGGGAAGAACGTCAGATCGAGCGCCTTCTTGAGGAAGCTCACGCCCGAGCTGCCGCCCGTCCCCGGTGCGAAGCCGATGATGCGCTTCACCGTCGTCATGTGCCGGAACCGCCAGAGCTGGAAGCGGTGCTCGATATCGACGAGCTTCTCGCACATCTCGTACGCCGCGTAGTGGCGGTCGGGCTCGTTGTAGATCGTGCGAAACACTTCGGTCACCGCGGCGCTTGCCTGGTACGGCTGCGTGAAGTCGCGCTCGAGACGGTCCTGGGGAATCGCGTACCCCCGGCGCGCGAGCCAGCGCAAGAACTCGTCGTAGAGCGACGGCGTCGCGAGCCGCCGCAGGAGCTCGCCGTGGATCCGCTCGTCGTGCACGTGGGGCTTCAGCGTCGCGGCGTCCTTGTTGCCGAGCGCGAACTCGAGCGCGCGGTACTGGTAGCTCTGGAACCCGCTCGCTCGACCGAGCGCGTCGCGGAACTGGCTGTACTCGCTGGGCGTCATCGTCTCGAGGACGGCCCACTGCTCGAACAGCATGCGCTGGATGTGCGCGACACGCGCGAAGATCTTGAACGTCTCGACGAGCCGGTCCTCGCGCACGAGCATGACCGCGCGATCGAGCTCGTGGAGAAGCAGCTTGATCCACAGCTCGCTCGTGTGGTGCTGGATGATGAACAGCATCTCGTCGTGCACGTCGGTCACGGGACGCTGGGCCGCGAGCAGGTCGTCCAGGCGCAGGTAATCTCCGTAGGTGCCGCCTTTGGACAGCTCGACGTGGATGCTGGCCTCGAGCTCTCGCCGGTTCTCGCTCATAGCTTCTATTCCTTGCACGACTCGCGCCCCTCAGGGCTCGAGAACGACTTTACCGAATGCCTTGCGTTCTTCGAGGAGCCGGTGCGCATCGGCGGCGCGCGCCAGCGGCAGGACCTCGTGGACGACGGGGGATAGCCGCCCTGCGGCAATGTGTCCGAGCACCGCGAGGAGGTCGGCCTTGCTGCCCATGGTCGAACCGAGTACCTCGACCTGGCGAAAGAAGATGTGACGCAGATCGATCGCCGGGTGAAAGCCCGCGGTCGCGCCGCACGTGACGATGCGGCCGCCACTACGCACCGCGCGAATGCTCGCCGCGAACACGTCGCCGCCGACGTGCTCGATCACCGCATCGACGCCGCGCTTGCCCGTCAGCGTCTTGCACTCCGCGACGAAGTCCTGCTTGACGTAGTCGATGCCGACGTCGGCGCCGAGGTCCTTGGCGCGCGCGAGCTTGGCGTCGCTCGACGCGGTCGCGATCACCCGCGCGCCGTGGAGCTTCGCGATCTGGATCGCGGCGACGCCGATGCCCGAGCCCGCACCGTGGACGAGCACGGTGTCGCCCGGCTGGACGCGCGCCTTGTGGACGACCATCTGCCACGCCGTCAGAAACGGCAGGATCGATGCGGCCGCGTGCGCCATGTCGAGCCGCTCGGGATACGGCGCGATGTTGACCTCGGGGACGACAATGAACTGGCCGTAGCCGCCCTGCGTGTTCTCGCCGAGGATCTTGTAGTAGCGGCACAGGTTGTCGTGACCGCCGAGGCACTGCGCGCAGCGCATGCACGACAAGCCGGGCTGGACGACCACCTTCGTGCCGACCTTCGCGGTCGCTCCGGGTCCGACCGCGTCGACCTCGCCCGCGATGTCGCTGCCGAGCCGGTGCGGGAACTCGACCTTGAACGCGGGGCCGCCCTTGCGCGTCCAGATGTCGAGGTGATTGAGCGCGACCGCGCGGATGCGGACGCGGACTTCGCCGGGCCCCGGCTCGGGGAGCGGCACGTCCGCGAGGTGCAGGACCTCGGGGCCGCCGTGCTCGGTGAGCACCATCGCGGTCATGTTCGCCATGCCCCGCGATATAGCGCGGGAGCGAGCAGCCGTGACGCCCCTTGCGGCGTAGAGTTTGGCCGTGCGCATCGTTCCTGTTCCCTGCCTCAAGGACAACTATGCCTACCTCGTCATCGACGGCACGTACGCGGCCGTCGTCGACCCCAGTGAGCCGGCGCCGGTGCTCGATGCCGCCGCGCGCGAGGGTGTCGATATCGGCGCGATCTGGCTGACGCACCATCACTGGGATCACGTCGGCGGGGTCGAGGGCATCCTCCAGATGCATCCGGGCGCGGAGGTCGTCGCGCATCCGACGGATGCCGAGAAGGCGAAGGTCCCGAAGGTCACCAAGAAGGTCGAGGATGGCCAGACGGTCACGACCGGCCCGCTGACTGCGAAGATCATCCACAACCCCGGCCACACGCTCGGCGCGATCAGCTACGTGATCGAGGACGCGGTGTTCACCGGCGACACGCTGTTCGCCGCGGGCTGCGGCCGCGTGTTCGAGGGCACGATGGAGATGATGCACGACTCGCTGCAGAAGCTCGCCGCGCTGCCGCCCGAGACGCGCGTCTTCTTCGGCCACGAGTACACGGCATCGAACCTCAAGTTCGCCGCGCATGCCGAGCCCGACAACGAGGCGGTCAAGGCGCGCGCCGGCTCGCTCGTGACGCCGTCGACGCCGTCGACGATCGGCGACGAGCTCGCGACCAATCCATTCATGCGCGCAAAGGACGCCGCACAGTTTGCCGAGCGCCGCACCGGCAAGGACAACTTTAAAGGCTAAGCTCGGTCGTCGTCCGTCGCGGCATACGGCGTCGGCTCGTACGCGATCCCGTCGATCGTCGAGCCGCCGTACGCGACGCGCGGGATCATCGCGAGGAGCTCGCCGGGGAACCCGAGGCTCGGCCGCGTCGCTGCCTCGAGCGCTTCGACGTGGGCGGCGGCGAGCTCGAGCTGCTCGGCGTCGAGGTTCGCGTCGAGTTGCGCGACCGTTCGCACGCCGAGGATCGTCGCGACCCGGCGGGTGCGAAGCCAGGCGAGCGCGACAGCCGCGGGCGTCGCCCCGACCTCGCGCGCGATCGCGGCCGTCTGCTCGACGACGTCGTACGTCGAGTCGCGCGCGAGCGCCGGTGAAATGAAGCCGCGCGCCGGCGCGTGCGAGCCCTTCGCCGCGCGGTCGTAGCGTCCGGCGAGGATGCCATTGCCGAGCGGCGACCAGGCGACGACGCCGAGGCCGAGCTCGCGCGCCGCGGGAATCAGCTCGCGCTCGCAAGTGCGCTGCAGCAGCGAGTACTCGATCTGGATCGCGATCGGTGCGATCCGATCGCGGAGCGTCGCGCGCGTGTGGGCCTGGACGACCTTCCACGCCGGCGTGTCCGAGAACCCGACGTAGCGGACCTTGCCCGCGGCGACGAGATCGTCGAGTGCACGCATCGTCTCGTCGATCGGCGTGAGCGCGTCCCACGCGTGCATCCAGTACAGGTCGAGGTAGTCGCAGCGCAGTCGCCGGAGCGAGCCCTCGAGCTGCGCGACGATCGCCTTGCGGCCGGCACCGCCCGCATTGGGGTCGCCGGGAAACAACGTCGAGACGAACTTCGTCGCGATGACGAGGCGCTCGCGGATCCGCGGCGTCGCGGCGAGGTAGTCGCCGACGATCCGCTCCGCCCAGCCGCGACTGTAGTTGTTCGCGGTGTCGATGAAGTTGCCACCCCGCGCGATGTAGCGCGCGAGGATCGCGTGCGCGGTCTCCGGATCACAGCCCCACCCCGGTTGCCCGAACGTCATGGTTCCGAGGCACGAGCTACTGACGCGAAGGCCGCTGGTTCCGAGTGACATGAACGACGCCATGTCGTCACGCTAGGCCGACGGCGACGCCGGCGGCTTGGAAAGATCGGTCACGCCGCGGCGCGCGCGCGCCAGGCTCCAGGCGACATCCCGAGCCGCGAGCGAAACTCGAGGTTCATGTGGGCCTGGTCGTAGTACCCGGCGGTCACCGCCACCTGCGCGAGATCCTGCGTGTCGAGCAGCGCGAGCGCGCGCGTGAGGCGGAGCAACGCAGCGCACTCCTTGGGCGAGACGCCGACGCGATCGCGAAACAGGCGCAGCATCTGGCGCGTGCTCAGGCCGAGCCCGGAAGCTACGCTGGCGACGGAGGCGTCATCGCGATCGAGTGCAGCGACGGCCGCGGCGATCGTGGCCGCAGATGCCGACGCGGCGACGACGCGCGCCTCGGTCGCGTGTGCCTCGAGCGCGGCGTGTAGTGCGGCGAGGCGGGCGCTCATCGTCGACGCAGCGGCGAGCCCATCCGCGAGCCGAGCGACCCGTGCGCGCGGCCACACGTCGTCGAGCGGCACGGACAGCGCGCCGAGCGCCGCGAGAGGCACACCGAGCATCTCGCGCGCGCTCGCGACACGCAGCTCCACGCCGGCGGCCCACGCGAGCTCGCCTCGCACGAACGGGCGGATGCGAGGCGAAGGTCCCTGAACCCAGAGCGTCGGCGTTGCCCCGCGGCTCGCACGCGCGACGATCGACACCGTCCAGTGCGGCGGGATCAGCGACGGGGTCACGCTTGCCGTATACGCGACGCCGCAGAGCTCGCCGATGATGCGTGCGAGTCGCGCGTCGGGCGCACGGACGGTCTCCTCGATCACCTCGTCAGGATGCCAGCCAAAGCCCGGCCACGCACGCTTTGCGATCAGCCAGGCTCCGAGACGCTAGTCCGTCGCGTCTTCGCCGATGTCCTCGTCGCTCTCGTCCTCGTCGATGTGAACGTCGCCCTTCTTTGCATCCTCCGCATCGAGCGCCGAGCCCATCGGCGAATTCATTTGGGCCGCCTCGCTCGCAGCCTCGTCTTCGCTCTCGACGTCGAGCTCCTCGTCGGCCATCTCGCTGTCGAGCTCCTCGTCGCGCTGATCCAGATCCTCTTGCTTCTGTGTCGGCATGGTTCACCTCGTGGACCGACCACGTTGCAAACACGCGACCAATCACGCGCGCGAGAGGCGGAGCGTGAAAGCCGCACCACCGCCGTCGGCATCGCGATGCGCGAGCTCGCCGCCCATCGCGCGTGCGAGCGATTGGGACAGTGCGAGCCCGAGGCCGAGTCCTGCGGGACCGTCGTTCGCCACGCCGCGCGAGAACGGCTGAAACAGCCGCGCGCCGCGCGTCACGCCGGGACCGCGATCCGCGACGATGACCTCGACAGCATCGCCCTTGTCGATCGCGGCGAGCCGGATCGTGCGATCGTCGGCGCCGCGCGTGTACTTCTCGGCGTTGTCGAGCAGGTTGCCGACGATCCGCGCGAGCGCGTCGCGATCGAACCGCGCGCGCAGATCGGGCGCGACGTCGAGCTCGAGCACCGCGCCGGCGCGATCGAGCGCGGGCTCCGCGCGTTCGGCCAGCTCGCACAGCGCCTCGCCGAGCGAGCCGACCTGCGGATCGACGGACAGGTTGCCGCGCTCGAGCTGTGAGAACCCGAGCACGTTCGATACGACCCGACCGAGCCGCGCCGCCTCCTCGCTCATCCGCCGCGCGTAGTCCTTCATCTTGCCCGGATCGCCCAGTCCGTCGGCGAGCATGTCGCCGTACAGCTGCAAACCGGCGAGCGGCGTGCGCAGCTCGTGGGCGGCGGCCGCGGCGAACTGACTGCGCTCGCGCGCGAGCCGCTCGGCGCGCATCACGATCCACAGCACGCAGCCCGCGACGACGATCGCGATCGTGCCGATGCCGATGAACCGCACGAGGAAGTCGCGCGCGACCGACGCCGCATCGCGCGCGGCCCGCGCGATCGTGCGAGGGTTCGGCACGACCGACAGGTGCCAACCCGGCGCGATGTCGACGCTCGCCGCGGTTCCGGCGACGATCTGCGAGCCCGTCCGCAGCTCCGCGACCATCTCCCCCGCCTTGCCGGCGAGCCGGCTCGTCAGCGTCGCGCGATCGACGACGAAGCCCTGCGCGAGGTTGCCATCGGGCGTCTGCACCTGGCGAACCGCCAACAGCGACGCGACGCCGCCAAACGTCAGCGTGCGCCACTCGAGCGGCGACACGGTGACCGTCACGGCGCTCGTCGTTCCCGGCGGCGGCGCGACGATCTTCTGCGGCGGATTCTTCGGCGGGTCCTTCTTCGTGCCGCCGTCGTTGCCGGTCGTGCTCCCGCCCTGCGGGCTGGCGTTCATGTTGTTGTCCCACTGCTGCCAGTACACCGCGTTCGCGGTGATGTTCTGCGCGTAGCTGTTCGCGTCGATCTGGATCACCTCCTGAGCGCCCTGCTGCGGCGGTACCACCTGTTGCCGCGGCGCCTCCGCGACGAGCACGGCACTCTCCGCGACCACCTTCGGCGGTGCGAGATCGCGCACGAGATCGCGGACGACCTGATCGCGGAACGCGCGATTGCCGGCGAGGTTGCCGGACTCCGATAGCTCGGGCACATCGTCGTTGATCGTCGGCGTCGACGCGCGGCCGTTGCCATCGATCTGAAAATAGCCGGCCACGAGCTTGTCCTCGGGTGCCTGCGCGAGCGGCGACGGCGACACGCTCATGCCGAGCGACGCCTTCGGGTCGTGCATCAGGTTCTGGTAGTGAAAGTACGGCCGCCGGGTCTCGCGCGCGATCAGGTTCTCGAGCTCGCCGTGCAGGTCGCGCGCGAGCTGCTCCGCGCGCTGACTCGCCGCGCGCGACGGTGCATCGCGAACCTCGCGCTGGCGCATCCGCACGTCGTGCCAGCCCGACAGGAACCACGCGCCGAGCAGCGCACCGACCAGCACCGCCAGCAGCGCCGCCGCGTACACCGCACGAGGCGCGCCGCGCTTCGCGATGCCTAGCGTGCGAGTCGCCATGCGTAGCCCGCACCCTTCACCGACACGATCAGCGTCGGGTTTGCAGGGTCGGCCTCCACCTTCTTGCGCAGGACCGCGATCGCCATGTCGACCGAGCGCGTCTGCAGATCGCCGCGCTGGCCGAACACCTGCTCGAGCAGCTCCGCGCGCGACACGACGCGCTCCTGGTGCCGATACAGCCAGCGCACGATCCCGACCTCGCGCGGGGTCAGCGCCGTCCGCCGCTCGCCGCGCACCACGGTCATCCGCGCCAGATCGATCACCGCCCCATCCACCTGCACCTCGTCGAGCGATTCGCTCACCGGCGCACGCCGCCCGAGTACGCGCACGCGCGCCAAAAGCTCGCGCGCGGAGAACGGCTTCGTCACGTAATCATCCGCGCCCTCGACGAGCCCGCGCACCTTGTCGTCCTCCGAGCCTCGCGCGGTCAACATCAGGATCGGCATCCCCGGCCGCGCCGCCCGCAGCCGCCGGCACACCTCCATCCCGTCGAGCCGGGGCAGCATCAGGTCGAGCACGACCAGCTCGAACGGGTCGCGCAACCCCATCTCCACCCCGGCCATGCCATCCCCCACGGCGGTCACGTCGTGGCCATCTCCCTCGAGCAGGTCGACGATTCCGTCGCGGAGGGCGGGTTCGTCTTCGACCACGAGAATGCGCACGTCTGGATTGTGTCACGCACCCCAGCCGCGCGTGTAAGGCCCCTGTAAGGCTATACTCGCCGCCCATGCGAAGGGTTTGGCTCGCGTTCGCGCTCGCGCTCGTCCCGGCTACGGCCGCGGCCGAGACCCAGCTCGGCGGCTTCTTCGGCCCTCGAATCTTCAGCGGCGGCGCACAGCTCGGCTACATCGACAACGCGCCGACACACGCGTCGCTCAAGAACTCGGTCGGGTTCGGCATTCGCGTCGGCAAGCCGTTCGGGTTCCCGTGGCTCGTCCCCGAGCTCGAGGCCGTCGTCGTCCCGACCGGCACGGACAGCCCGTGCATCGGCACGATGTGCCTGCAACCGGCCGACGTCGTGTGGCTCGAGCCGCGCTTCCAGCTCCGCATCGAGCTCGCGCCGAAGCGCCGCGTCGAGCCGTTCCTCCTCGTCGGCGGCGGTGCCCCGGTCGCCCTCTCGGGCGCACGCAAGTCGTTCAACAGCGGCGTCAGCGGCGAGGGCTACGTCGGCGCGGGCGTCCGCCTCGACACCCTCAAGGGCTTCGTCATCCGCCTCGACGGCCGCTTCGCCGTGCAGCCCGCCGCCGCCGAGACCAACAAGAACGTCACGTTCGAGGGCGACGTCACGCTCGGCATCGAGCTGCGCATCGGCGGCCCGAAACGGCGCCGGCCCACCGAGACCGTCGTCGTCCAGGCCCCTCCTCCCGACAAGGACGAGGACGGCATCATCGATGCCGACGACAAGTGTCCCGACCGGGCCGAGGACATGGACAACTTCGAAGATGGCGACGGCTGCCCCGACATCGACAACGATGCCGACCGCGTCCTCGACATCGCCGACAAGTGCCCGACCGAGGTCGAGACCCTCAACGGCTACGCCGACGACGACGGCTGCGCAGACCGCGTCCCCGAAGACGTCGAGGAGCTCAAGGGCAGCATCGAGGGTCTCCTCTACGCCGAGGGCGAGACCGTCGTGCGCGACTCCGCGATGAAGTACCTCGCGAAGATCGTCAAGGTCATGACCGATCATCCCTCGATCAAGGTCGTGCTCGTCGGCCACACCGACGATCGCGAGGCCAAGGCCTTCGTCACGCCCGCCGCCGAGGG
>JABFXX010000564.1 GCA_013368795.1 Kofleriaceae bacterium | reverse complement strand
GATCTCGACCACGTCCTGCAGCGTCTGGAACTGGATGTTCGTGTGGCCGATGCGGAACACCGTGCCCGGCCGCAGGTACGCATCGCGGACCCGCAGGTCGCCGACGAAGATGCCGTTGCGCGAGTTCAGGTCGCGCAGGCGATAGCCGTCGTCGCGCGCGCTGACCTCGAAGTGGGTGCCCGAGACCGCCTTGTCCTGCACCACCAGGTCGCTGATGATGCTCCGCCCGCCGGTGACCCGCGGCTTCGAGATCTCGAGCTCCTTGCCCTGATCCGCCCCGCTGACCACCACCAGCTTGCCCTTGCGCATTCGCCGGACGGTTGCCCACTCGCCTTCAAACAGCGTGGTCAACCCGGTACCGGATTCGAACTGTGGGTCACCCTCTTCCATCGCTCCCCACGGTATCACGCCTCCGGGAGCGGATGTTTCCGACGGTGGATCCGCTAATTGATGAAGCGCTCGTCGCTGCGCTTGGGCTTGGGCTTGGGCGCCCCACCCTCGAGCACGCTCAGCCGCGCTCTCGCCCGCGCGATGCGCCATCGCTTCCACGCCAGCGCCGGGCTCCATCGCTTCGAGGTCATCACCGCCGCAGCGAGCATCGCCGCTGCGTACGCCGCGCCCTGCTCCCAGAACTGCTGGAGCACGACGAACAGCACCAGAAACCCGATGATGCCCCACATGAACTGGCGTCCCGACAGCGGCAGGACGCCGAAGAACTGCACCGGCTGGCGCGCGTAGATCACGCCGAACGCGACCGTCGCCGCATACGTGAACGGCGTCAGGCCGTAGATCGGCACGTCGCGGCCGAGCGCATAGCCAAGCAGCACGCCCGCGGCCGAGCCCAGGATCGACGTGATCGCGACGAACCGGTAGAAGCGCCGCGTCCCCCAGAACCGCTCGAGGATCGGCACCAGCATCCACATGAGCAGCGCGGTGAACAGCAGCGACAAGAAGTCGGGCTGGAGCAGCGGGCTCGTCACCAGCGTCCAGACCCGGCCGTGCTCGAACACCTGACTCGGCGACGCGAGCACGTACTCCCCGATCGTCGCCCTGGTGGCCTTGTCGGCCATCAGCCACACCAGCGAGACACCGATCTGGACGCCGATGATCAGCAACGCCCCGCGCGTGATCCGCGTCTGGCTCCAGTCGATTCGCTTTCTCTGTGGCGGTGGCCGTGGGCTCACGATGTGACCTTAGCACGCACGATCCGGGTGCGGCCCGAGGCATTCTCAGCCTATGCGCGCCGCCATTCTCACGCTGACCTTCGCTTCGCTCGCCACCCGACCCGCGTCGGCCGAGGTCGTGGGCGATGCCGTCGCAGGCGTCGCGGGCCGCGCAGCCAGCCCGCAACTCGGTGTGCGCGCCGGCCTCGAAACCGACGCGCTCGGTGCGCTCGTCAGCGCCGACTGGACCTACGTCCGTGGCTTCAATACCGTGGACGCCTACGAGTACCGCGACCGGTTTCGCGCGCTCGCGAGCGGCGTCCTGCCGTTCCACCTCGGCCGCGACACCAAGATGTCGATCCGGCTCGGCGCAGGCATCGAGCTCGCACGACTCACCCAGCGCGGGACATTCCCGGTCAACTTGCCGCACATGACGACGCACGACCGCGACCTCGGCATGACGTACGAGGGCGCGCTCGGTGTGCTGTTCGACGTCGGCGGCTTCGCGTGGGGTGGCGAGGTCGGCCTCGCCATCTCGCTGCACGACGCGCCGGAGATCACGGACAACGAGGATCAGCGCAACGAGCTGTTCGTGCGGCTCGTCGGCCGGTTCTCGCGCTGATTACTGGCCGTCGATCGGAATCGTGATGGTGCCGAGGTCGGTCACCGCGTTCTTCTCGCCGATGAGCTTGTTTGTCAGCGTCGGCGCGGTTCCGACGGACTGATCCGCCCCGTTGAGCGCCGCGATCGAGACCGTGTAGGTCGCGGCCAAGAACCCGGAGGTCACGCCGTAGCCGTCCTCGCAGTCGAATCGGTCCGACGCCGTATTCGAGGGCGTCGAGACGTCGGTCGCCACCGACTCGACTCCGCCGGTCGCACCCGCCTGCGCGCACGTGCGCGGCTGGTTCGAAGTCTTGCCGACGAGGTTCCACTGCATCTGGAAGTAGCCACCGTCGATCAGGATCTCGGCCGAGAACGTCTTGTCCTGGCTCGTGACGTCGACGAATGCCGACAACGACTTCGCGTACACGCTCGTGTTGTCGTGGTTGGCGATCTCGACCCACGTGAGATACGTCGTCGGCGGCAGGTTGGACGCCGTGCCCGTCTTGGCGGCGCAATCGAACAGGTCGATGATCGGCGTTCCCGCGTTGTTGCCGTTGGCGTCGACCGGCTGGTTGTAGACGGCCGCGGTGTCGTAGCCCGGCGGGCACGTCGCGTTCGAGTTCGTCGCGAGGCTCTTCAGGCTCCAGTTGGCCGTGATCGCCGCGTCATTGCCTGGCGTTTCGAGCTTGCAGGTCGCGGAGCAACCGTCGCCGGCCGCATTGTTGCCGTCGTCGCAGGTCTCGGCTGGCGGATCGACGATGCCGTCACCGCAGTAGTGCGACGGCCCCGGCTGATCGTCTGACGTCTCGATGATGCAGCCCGAGACGAGCAGCAAGCTCACGAATGCCGAAAATCGAATCATTGGTCCTCCTCGGACGACGATACACGATCGAAGCTCGTCGCCGAAAACGACAAGGCCCGCCGAGTGGCGGGCGCTCATCGTGCCGGTGTTTTCCAGCCGTGCAATCAGTCGATCGGAATGATGACCGTACCGAGGTCCGTGACCTGGTTCTTGTCACGGATCGGCTTGTTGGTGATCGCCGGCGCGGTGCCGACCGAAGCGTCACCCGAGCCGAGCGCCGCCACCGAGATCGTGTACGTCGCGGCGAGGAAGCCCGACGTCACGCCGTAGTGGTCCTCGCAATCGAACTGATCCGACGCCGAGTTGCTCGGGGTCGAGACGTCGGTCGCGATCGACTCGACGCCGTTCGTCGCACCGGCCTGGGCGCAGCTCAGCGGCGCGTTCGTGGCGGCATCGACGAGGTCCCACTGCATCTGGAAGTA
>JABFXX010000081.1 GCA_013368795.1 Kofleriaceae bacterium | reverse complement strand
CCGTGGTGCGCGCGACCTGCGCGTAGCCGGCCGCGTGCATGTTCTCGACGCCGAGGTGAGTGGGCAGGGCGAACCGGTTCTTGACGTCGCGCTCGCGCCGGCCGAGCAGCGGCGCGTCGACGGTGAGGACGAGCGCCTTGCACCCGGCGGCCTCGACGCGACGGACGAGCGCCTCGGTCGCCGCGCGATCCTTGTAGACGTAGAGCTGGAAGAACACGGGCGTGGTCGCGGCGGCCACGACCTGTTCGACCGCGGTGTTCGACAGCGTCGACAGCGTGAAGATCGTGCCGGCATCGCCGGCGGCGCGCACGCTCGCGAGCTCGCCGTCTCGGTGCGCGAGGCGATGGAACGCGGTCGGCGCGACGAGGATCGGCATCGCCACGCGATGACCGAGCACGGTTGTCTGCGGATCGCGCTTCGAGACATCGACGAGCACGCGGTAGTGGAGCGCGAGCTTCTCGAACGCCGCGCAGTTGCGACCGACGCAGCGCTCGTCGTCGGCGCCGCTCGCGTAGTAGTCCCACGTCAGCTGCGGCAGGCGAGCGCGCGCGAGCGCTTCGAGGTCGTGCAGGTTGAGCGGCTCCACGGCCGTAGCGTTACACCGGCATCCGGGTGCGCGCGAGGCGCATCGGCCACGAGTGTGTCAGCCCTGATGGGGCTCGACGCGTACGTCGACGGACAGCGTCTCGCCGCCACCGCCGACGAAGATCGTGCCGCTCGTCGGTGTCGCGTCGAGGTAGTTGCGGCCGACGGCAACGCGGACGTGGTCGGTCTGCGTGAGGATGCCGTTCGTCGGATCGAAGCCCTTCCAGCCGACCTGCGGCAGGTACAGCTGAACCCACGCGTGCGAGGCCTCGCTCTGCGCGGTGTTCGCGGCCTTCGGGCCCGTATAGATGTAGCCGCACACGTAGCGCGCGGGCACGCCGAGCAGGCGCGCCAGGCAGATCATGAGGTTCGTGAAGTCCTGGCACACGCCGCGCCGGTTGACGTAGACCTCGAACGGCGTCGTGAACACCGTCGTCGCGCCCTGCGTGTACTTGTACTCCTTGTAGATCGTCTGGTTGATGTCGAGCAGCGTGTCGAGCAGGTCGTACTCGTTGCGCTTGACGAAGCTCATCGCGTACTCGGCCAGCTCGGAGAGCTCGGTCTCCGGCAGCTCGGGCGGCAGGAGGAACGGATCGAGCACCTGGCGCTGCCACGGCATCCACACGAGCGGGATCGTCGACTTCACCTTGAGTGGGCCGAAGCCGAGCGGATCGGTATCGAGCACCTCGACGGTGCTCTTCGCCTCGATCACCATCTCGGTGAACGGCGACTCGACGAGCAGCCGCCGCACGCGGTTGCCGAACACGTCCTCGTAGTCGCGCGCGCCCGCCGACACCGAGACATCGAGCGTGTGCGTGCGCACCGTCTGCAAGCGATCGTGCACCGGCGTCAGACGCAGCACGTGCTGCGAGCGCTCGATCGGCTGCGCGTAGCGATAGACCGTCCTGTGCACGATGTCGAACACGCGAGGCTCGGCGCGCGCAGGCACGCGATGGCTGCGCGGCGTGTCCATCGCACCGCCCGTCGAGCGCTCGGCGATCACCGCGCCCTCGCGGATCACGAGCAGCTTGCCGGGCTCGAGCTGACGCCAGACGAGCGCGGTGTCGGCGTTGCCCTCGCGCGGCTCCTGGCGCTCGGTGCAGATCACGACGCCCTTGCGCGCCTTCGCACCACGCCTCGTCAGATCGACCTCGAGATCCTCGTCGCCGAACGCGATGCGCTCGTACGGCGGCGACAGCTGTCCGAGCCACAGCGGCGTGCCGCGGCGATCGGCATGGACGAGCAGGTCGCGGCCGTCGGAGATACAGAGCGTCATGCCGCCCTTCTCGTTCAGGTCGGTGATCCAGCCGACGAGCACCTCGAGATCGACCTCGGCGAGGTTGCGCCAGTTCCGCTCGACGCACTTGTTGAGCAGCTGGCAGAACAGCTCCTCGGTATCGGTCGAGCCGACGGGCTCGAACGGACCCGCGATCGGCGGCAGGCGTTGATCGAGGCTGCCGGCGTGCCCGATCAGCCAGTCGCGCTTGCCCCACGTGCGCGCGAACGGCTGCGTGTTGGCATCCGACAGCGCGCCCCACGTCGCGTGGCGGATGTGGAGCATGAACAACGACGACGCGACCTGCTCCCACGCGAGCGCGAGCTGGCTGCGCATCGAGCCCTGCGGTGGCGCGGGCTCCTTGAGGATCGCCGCCGACGGTTCACCGGCCGGGTAGTAGCCGAGCCCCCAGCCGTCGGGCAGCGTGCGTCCTTCGTCCAGACAGTGCAGCGTGAACGACGGCGCCAGCTCGCCTTCGAACGACATCGCGAGCAGATTCGGCACGGTCAGACTCTACTACGAGACGCCAAATCGAGAAGTCAACGGAGGTCGCGGCTAACCGGCGCCTAGCAGTTCCTTGCCGAGCGTTCCGCAGATCGCATGAACCTCGTCGACGACGTGAGTCAGCAGATCGTGAACGCTGCTTCCAGCGAGCGGATCTTTCGTGCGCGCGGTTACCCACGCATCGAGGACCCTCAGTCGCTCGAGCGACATGCCGCCGGGAAGCTCGTGCTTCTCCGGTGGCCGGATATCGCAGAGCCGATCGTAGGCCGAGTGAACGCAGTACGCGATCGAGCGCGGGAACGCGTCCTCGCAGATGAGGAACCTCGCGACCGCGTCGCTCGAGATGCGGCCCGCAGACCGCTTCATGTACGCCTCCGAGCCCGACAGCGCGCGCAGCAGCGACAGCCACAGCGCGGTCTCGACGAGATCGTGGCGCTTGTAGAGGTTCGTGAACGCGTGGTGATGGACGTCGAGCATGCGCGCGGTCTGACTGACGCGCTCGAGCAGGACGCCCAGCCAGATGAAGTCGAGCGGCTCGTCGTGCAGCATCGTCGAGCGAAGCAGGCCGAGCGTCAGCTGCGTCGAGCGGCGCACGTGCTGGTAGAACGCATCGCGCTGGTGCGCGTACACGCCCTGCGCCTCGGTCGTGAACCACAGGTGCAGCTCGTTGACGGTCTCCCATGCCTCGAGCGACAGCACCTCGCGGATCGATCGCGCGTTCCATCGCGCGCCGCTGATCGAGCGGTCGAGTGACACGCCGTTCTGCTCGTCCCACACCATGAAGCGCTGGACGATCTCGCCGTCTCCCCACGCGGGATGATGATCCGCGCCCTCGGCGACGCGCTCGCGGAACTCGTCTTCCTCGCCCGACACGACGACGACCGGACGCCACACCTGCGCGGGCTCGAGCTCGGCGTCGAGTGCGAGGCTCGCCGTCGCGGACAGCGTGCGCGCGGTAGCCTCGGCGCGCTCGACATAACGGCCGAACCAGAAGCAGTGATCGGCGACGCGCGAGATCATGTCGTCTCCTTCATGACCCAGGTGTCCTTGCTGCCGCCGCCTTGCGACGAGTTGACGACGTAGCTGCCGGCGACGAGCGCGACGCGCGTCAAGCCGCCCGGCAATACCCACGGCCCTTCGCGCGACGTCAGGATGTACGGCCGGAGGTCGACGCGCCTCGGCTCGACCGCGTTCTTCTCGCCGATCCACGTCGGGCAGCTCGACAGCTCGACGCGATGCTGCGCGATGTAGCGCCGCGGCTCGGCGGTGATGCGCCGGCGGAACTCGTCGCGTTGCTCGGCGGTCGACTGCGGGCCCATCAGCATGCCGTAGCCGCCGGCCTCGTCGACGGCCTTCACGACCATCTCGCCGAGGTGCTCGAGCACGTACTGGCGATCGTCGTCGCGCAGGCACACGTACGTCGGCACCTGGTCGAGTAGCGGCTCCTCGCCCAGGTAGAACTTGATCATGTCGGGCACGAACGGATAGACGGCCTTGTCGTCGGCGACACCGTTGCCGGGCGCGTTCGCGAGCGCGACGTTGCCTGCCGCATACGCGCGCATGAGGCCGGGCACACCGAGCACGCTGTCGGGTCTGAACACCTCGGGATCGAGGAACGCCTCGTCGGTGCGGCGATAGATCACGTCGACGCGCCGCGGGCCTCGCGTCGTCCGGCAGTACACCTTGTCGCCCTCGACGAACAGGTCGGGCGCCTGCACGAGCTCGAGGCCCATCGTGCGCGCGAGGAAGCTGTGCTCGAAGTACGCCGAGTTGTATGGCCCGGGCGTCAGCACGACCGCGTACGTATCGCCGTCGGGCGCGGGCGACACCGAGCGCAGCGTCTCGGCGAGTCGCGTCGGATAGTGATCGACGCGGTGCACGCGCGCCGCATCGAACACGCGCGGGAACATCCGCTTGCTCAGCTGGCGGTTCTCCATCACGTACGACACGCCGCTCGGCGTGCGCAGGTTGTCCTCGAGCACGCGCCACGTGCCCGCCGGATCGCGGATGAGATCGATACCGGAGATGTGGATGCGCACGCCGCCCGGCGGCTTGATGCCGCGCAGGTTCTCGCGATAGCCGGCCGCGCCAAGGACCATCTCGGCGGGCACGACGCCGGCGGACAGGATCTTCTGCTCGCCGTAGATGTCGTCGAGGAACATGCCGAGCGCGCGCAGCCGCTGCTGCAGACCTCGCTCGAGGCGCGACCAGTCGCTGCCCGCGATCAGCCGCGGCAACAGACAGAACGGGAAGATCTTCTCGGTGCCGCGGGAATCGCCGTACACCGAGAACGTCACGCCTTGCTTGAGCAGCGAGTGCTCGGCGAGCGCCTGCGCGCGGGCGAGGTCTTCCTTCGGCATCGCATCGAGCAGGCTCGCGACACGGGTGAACGCACTCCGCGCGGCGCCGCTGTCGAACATCTCGTCATACGTACCCGGCAAAGCTGGGTAGCCGCTGAACAGCCCGGCTACGCCCTGGCTCTGGCGCTGGAACATGAGAATCATCGTAACGTTCCAGTTCCGTGATCACCATCCATCTACCGCCGAAACCCTGGACGCCGCGCGCGGATGTTTCGACGATGTTTCTCGCCGGCTCGATCGAGATGGGCATGGCCGTCGACTGGCAGAGCGAGCTGGTCGCGGCGCTCGGCACGCGCGACGTCACGATCCTCAACCCTCGTCGCGCGGACTGGGACTCGAGCTGGCGCCAGTCGATCGACGAGCCTCAGTTTCGCGAGCAGGTCGAGTGGGAGCTCGACGGCCTCGAGCGCGCCGACCTCGTCGCGATGTGGTTTGTCCCCGACACGAAGGCGCCGATCACGCTGCTCGAGCTCGGCCTCACCGCGCGCGCCGACAAGCTCGTCGTCGGGTGTCCCGACGGCTTCTGGCGCAAGGGCAACATCGAGGTCGTGTGCTCGCGGTTCGGGATCCCGCTCGCGAGCGACTGGGCGGCGTTCGTCGCGGTTGTCTGCGCGAAGCTCGACGCGGCCTAGGTCTCGTCGCGCCGCAGATCGATCGTGAACGGCCGCGACTCGCGCCGGTAGCCCTGGGCGGTCACCTCGCCGTCGCGCGTCGTCACCTGGATCCGTTGTTGCCGGCGCTCGAACGCGTCCTGCTCGTCGCGCGGCAGGCCCGAATACGGACCGCCGCCCGGCTGCCACGCCCACAGCTCGACACGCTGCGCGCGGCCGGCCCACGCCCACTCGACGACGAGCGGATCGGTGACCGGCAAGCCGGGGTGCAGGCCCGGCGACGGCTGATAGACGCGGCGGCGCACACCGATCGTGCGCACGCTGTCGCCGACGGTGCGCAGCTGCACCCACTTGCCGTTGACCGCGACGCGATCGGGGCCGTGGCCGTCGAGCGTCAGCTCCCAGCGCTGCGTCGATGCGTCGACCCAGCGCGCAGCGGAGCGCTCCTGCGATGCAACATCGCCGACGAGCGGCCAGAACTCGAGCGCGGGGCGAAGGCCGAGCGTCGCGTCGCCGAGCCGGCACATGATCTCCGGCGCGCGCCACGCCTCGAGCTCGCGGCGGAGCTGCGCGGGTACGCCGAGGCCGTGCTCGTCGAGATCGCCCAGGACGTGGCGGAGGTCGCGGTGGAGCGCCTGCGGGAGCGCGAACCGATCGTGGAGCTCGTCGTGCCAGTCGACCAGCGGCTCGCGGTAGTCGGAGACGACGAGGCGCGCGACGATCGAGCGGAGGAGCGCGGCGAGCGCGACGAGCATGGCCGGTCGCTCGGGCATGCGCACCGCGCGGAACTCGACGACGCCCATCTTGCCGTGACGCGGGCCGTGCACCGGGATGTGTGCGTTCCACAGCTTCTCGATGTTGAGCTCCGCGCGATGCGAGTTGCCGGCGGAGTCGACGAGGAGCGGCGCGAGCGCGAGCTGCATCTGATCGGGCGCGAGCTCGCCGCGATCGGCGAGACGCTCGAGCCAGTCGAGCGCGACGCCGAGCTCGTCCCAGCGTTCGCGCGCGCCCTCGTCGGGACGCGGGCCCTGGGATGCGGAGCCGACGCACTCGCTCGCGAACCAGTACGAGAGCGAGGGGTGGTTGTTGACGTAGCGGACGAGCGCGGGGAGGACGTGCGGGTAGCGAATGAACGGTGACGCCTCGGGGCGCGAGCCACCGAGCGTGATCTGGCCACCGCCGCCGGAGTCGGTGACGTCGCCATTGAAGCGAAACCGCGTCGCAGACAGGCCGGCGAGCGCGGCTGCATCCCAGACCTGGAATGCATGATGCGCGAACGCGCGGAGCGTCGCGCACGGCGCCATGTTGACCTCGACGACGCCGGGATCGGGCGCGACCGTGAGCCAGCGATCCGTCGCGAGGTCGGTCGGCGGAGGGACGGGTTCGTCGTCGACGTTCGCGCGCGGCGCGACCGAGTCACACGCGACGTCGTTCCACCGCACGCCGAACGCGAAGCGCGGCTGATCCTCGCCGGGGAACTGGCGGCCGAGCACGCGCTGGGTCGACGCGCCGGGCAGCATGTCGGCGAGGTGGTTTGCGAGCGCGTGGGCGCGCGCGAGCTTGTCGTCGCCCTCGGCGGCATTGGTCCACGCCGGCTCGACGGAGTCGGCGCGGGTGAACGTCGGCTCTGCGCCGATCCAGATCTCGACCCCGCGACGCGCGATCAGCTCGTCGTGCATCTCGAGGACCGCATCGAGCTCGTCGGTCACTCGGTCGCCCAGTCCTGCGCGCGCGGCATCGGCCGACCGGCATCGAGCCGGCGGAGGTCGAGCGTGTACGGCTGCTCGGGATGAGGATCGGCGGTGCGCGCACGGAGCGGCCACGGCGCTGGACCTTCGATCGTGAAGCGCTGCGCGCGGCGAGCGGCGGCCTCGACGCGCGTCAGCGGCGGGGCGTCGAACGCGCGACCCTCGGGATGCCACACGTGATACGCGCCGCCGACGACGCCCCGCTTCGCCCACGTATCGACGATGTCGATCCGCAGCGGATGATGGATGCCGAGGTGCGGGTGCAGCGCGTGCGGCGGGCACCACGCGCGGAACCGGACGCCGCCGACGCGGAGATCGCGGCCGGAGGCGCGGCGCATGGGCAGTGCGATTCCGTTGACCGCGACGATGTAGCGTTCCTCGTCGAGGCCGTGCGCGCGGATCTCGAGCCGCTCCATCGACGAGTCGACGTAGCGCGCGGTGCCCGTCGCGGTCGTCTCCTCGCCGAGCACGTGCCACGGCTCGATCGCATTACGGATCTCGACGCGCGCCGCATCGACATCGAGCGTGCCGACGAGCGGGCAGCGCAGTTCGACGAACGGCCGGTAGGCCTCGGTCGGCAGCGGCACGCCGGACTTCGCGAGATGTCCGAGCACGTCCTCGAAGTCGCGCCACATGTAGTAGGGCAGGAGGAAGCGATCGTGGAGCTCGGCGCCCCAGCGCACGAGCGCGTGACGATACGGCTCGGCGGCGAGCGCGGCGACGAGCGTGCGCACGAGCACGACCTGCGCGGCGGCCATGCGCGGGTGCGGCGGCATCTCGAACGCGCGCAGCTCGACGAGGCCCTGCCGGCCGAACGGCGTCTGCGGATCGAACAGCTTGTCGATCGAGATCTCTGCGCGATGCGTGGAGCCCGCGACATCGACGAGCAGGTGGCGCAGGAGCGCGTCGACCTGCCACGCCGGCGGCGAGTCGAACAGATGCGGCAGCGCGATCTCGAGCTCGTAGAGCGCGTCGTGCCGTGCCTCGTCGACACGCGGCGCCTGCGACGTCGGGCCGACGAACAGGCCGGTGAACATGTACGACAGCGACGGGTGATGCTGGGCGAACGTGACGAGGCTCGCGAGCACGTCGGCGCGCGTCAGCCACGGCGACGTCATCGGCGTCGGTCCACCGATCGTGATGTGGTTGCCGCCGCCCGAGCCCGCCATGCGGCCGTCGAGCATGTAGCGCTCGGCGGTGAGGCCTGTCGACAGCGCGGCGTCGAACACGGTCGCGTGTAGCTGCGCCGCTTCGCGCGAGTCGTACGCGGGAGGCAGGTTGACCTCGAGCACGCCCGGATCCGGCGTCACCGCGAACCGGCGCAGATTCGGCGACGGCGGCGGACCGTAGCCCTCGAGGTGACAGCGCAGGCCGGTCGCGACGCGCGCGACATCGAGCGCGGCGACGAGCGTGCAGAAGTCCTCGAACCGAGGCACCGGCGGCAGGAACACCCAGAGCTCGCCGTCGCGCGGCTCGAGCGCGAGCGCGGTGCGGATGCCGATGCCGGGCTCGGCGATCGGCGTCTTCTTCGCGGGAGCACTCTTCGCGTGCAGCGCGTCCTGCTCGTCCTCGTCGGTCGCATCGCGGCGCGGATCGGGCACCGTCGGGTCGTCCGCCCACAGCGGCGGCGACGGCGACGCGGCGAGGCTGCCGAGCGGCAGGCGCAGACCGATCGGGCTGTCGCCGGGAAGCAGGAACAGATGGCCGCGGCGGAACGTCCAGCTCTCGGTGAGCCACGTGCTCGCGGCGCTGCGCGCGAGCGGCAGCACGAAGCCGACGACGCTGCCCGCGCCGTGGCCGAGGACCTTCGCGAGCCGGCGGCGCTCCTCGGGATCGTCGAGTCCCGCCTTGCGCGGATCGAGATCGGGCGGCAGCTGCGCCTCGGTGCGCACGACCTCCCACGGATCCTCGAATGCGGGCTGCAATAGCGGCTGGACGTTCAGCGCGGCCGCGAGCGCCTCGCCGAATCGCTGGGCGTCGGCGATGCCGATCGTGCGCGTGTCGGCGGCGCGATCGGGCCACAGCGGCTCGCCATCGCGGCGCGCGATCACGTCGAGCGCCCACCTCGGCAGGCTCTCGCCGGGATAGTGCTTGCCGGTGCGATGCAGCACGACGCCGCCCGGCGCGAGGCGATCGCGCAGCTCGTCGGCGAGCGCGCGGCCGCGCTGCCACTTGTCGGGACCGAGCGCGCCGCCTTGCCACTCGGCAGCGGCGACGTTGTCGCGTGCGGTGAACGTCGGCTCGCCACCGACGGTGACGGTGAGACCGGCGGCGGTCAGCGACGCGTCGGCGCGATCGCCGGCCGCGAGCAGCTCGCCCCAGATCTCGTCGGTGAACGGCGCGGTCGGCCGAGCCTCGTGGCCGAGGCGCGCGATCGTCGTCGAGAACTCGACGCTGTCGGCACCGACGTCGCTCGTGCCGTCGAGCGGCGCGGCGTGTAGCGGCGTCGCGGTGCACGCGAGCGGGATGTGACCCTCGCCGGTGAGCAGGCCGCTCGTGCCGTCGAGGCCGATCCAGCCGGCGCCGGGCACGTACGCCTCCGCCCATGCGTGCAGGTCGACGACGTCGCGCGACACGCCCTTGGGCTCGTTCGGGATCATGCCCTCGTCGGTGAGCTGGATGAGGTAGCCGGAGACGAAGCGAGCCGCGATGCCGCGTGCGCGCAACAGCGCGACGATCAGCACCGCCGAGTCGCGACAGCTGCCGCGGCCGTTCGCGAGCGTCTCCTCGGGCGTCCACACGCCGGCCTCGTCGCGGATGACGTACGCGACCTTCTCCTTGACGACGCGGTTGACCTCGACGAGCAGGCCGACTGTATCGACGCGGTCGGGCAGCTTCGCGAGCAACTCGTTCGCGCGCTCGCCCATGCGATACGCCGGGTCGTTGCGATCGAGGAACGCGCCGAGCTCGACGCCGAGTGCGTCGGGGTACGTGAACGGCACCGTCTTCGCGCGATCGTCGACGAAGAAGTCGAACGGATTGACCGGCCCGACGTCGACCGCGAGCTCGACGACGATGTCGAGCGCCTCGACGATCTGGCCCGCCTTGAACGTCACGCGCGCGACGCGGTTGCCGTGCGGATCGCGCTGCCAGTGCAGCCGGTGCTCGGGCGTCACGTCGAGGCGATAGCTCTCGATGCGCGCTCGCGCGTGATCCGATGGCCGCAGCCGGATCAAATGCGGTCCGAGCAGCGCGGGCCGCGGGTAGTGGTAACGACTGCGATGCTGAACGAGCACGCGCACGGGGGAGCTTCTTACCACCGCGCCGCGTGCTTCGGGTCACGATAGACGCAGCTCCGCCGACCGGGAGCGCAGCTGACCGAGCGTCAAGGCACAGCGCGGCTACGCTCACCGGTCGGGGCAACGTGCCCGCCGTTCACGCAGCGCGTGCCATCCGGGCGGCGCGCTGGCGGCGGGTGATGTCCTGTGCCAGGTGCTTGTTGCGTTCGAGCCAACGGTTCAGGTCGCGGGCGACGACATCGGATGGATGCGCGAGGTCGCCCGTGATGAGCAGATAGACCGTCGCCAGGGCCGTTTCGATCGCGACCCTCTCGATGTTCTCGTACGGCCCGAGCTCGGCGAGCGCATCCTCGAGCTCGTCCTTGCGTGCCAGGATGCGAGCGGCGAGCGGCTGACCGCGCGTCGCGTCGACCGAGTTCTCGAGGCTGTTGCTCAAGATTCCGCTCATGGCGACTCCTACTGCTTCGGCGGAGTGGTGGACCAATCCTGCATTGCCTGCCTGCAGGGACGATCGATGTGCACCTTGTCGTCGACGGAGGTGACCCACTCCAGCGGGATGTAGTGATGGTTGCCGTTTGCGTCTTTGGTGAGCTTGATGCTGCTCAGGCCCTCGACGTGATCGACGACGGCGAGCTGGGCATTCTCGGAGCAGACGACCGGCATGTGTGGCTTGATGAGCTCGTTCGCGGTCTCGGCTTCCAGCATGACCGGAGGTAGAGCAGGGCGTGTGCCAGCGCGACTGATGGGCGCCTACGCGCGGCGAGCGACGGCGACGCGCGATCAGCCCTTGCGTTCATGCATATCAATCGCATATTCATGCATCGACTATGCAAGCGCGGATCGCTGTCATCGGTGCGTCGGGCTACACGGGCCTCGAGCTCACGCGCCTCCTCGCCGGTCACACAGGTGTAGCGCTCGCGGTGGCGTCGAGCGACCGCTGGGTCGGCGAGTCGCTCGCGGCGCGCGCCGGCGTGGCGAGCGATCTGCGCTACGCCTCGCTCGAGGACGCACTCGCGCAGGCTGCGAGCTGCGACGTCGTGATGCTCGCGACGCCGGCCGAGGCGTCGTACGAGCTCGTGCCGAAGCTGCGTGGAGTCGCGCACGTGATCGATCTGTCGGGCGCGTTCCGCCTGCGCGATGCCGCGCACTACGCGCGCTACTACGGGTTCTCGCACGCGCGACCCGAGCTGCTCGCCGAGGCCGTGTATGGCCTCCCGGAGCTGTTCCGTGCGCGCCTGGCGAACGCGCGGCTCGTCGCCAATCCGGGCTGCTACGCGACGGCGATCCAGCTCGCGCTCGCGCCGATCCTCGGTCTCGTCGCGCCGGGCCGCTTGATCGTCGACGCGATGTCGGGCGTCACCGGCGCCGGGCGCAAGGCGAGCGAGGAGTACAGCTACGCCGAGATCGCGGGCGACCTCCGCGCGTACCGCGTACTGCGCCATCAGCACACGCCCGAGATTTCGCAGGGCCTCGCACAGCTCGCCGCGCGCGACGTGCCCGTCACGTTCGTGCCGCATCTTCTCCCGGTGAACCGCGGGATCCTCGCGACCTGTCACGCGCAGCTGGCGCCGGGCCACTCGGCGGCCGATGTCGCAGCGGCGTTCGAGGCGCGCTACGGCGCCGAGCCGTTCGTGTCGCTCGCGCCGAGTGCCGACAAGGTGGCGCTGCACGACGTCGTCGGCACGAACAAGTGCCGCATCGGCTGGACGACCGGCGATGACGGCGAGCTCGTCATCACCTCGGCGATCGACAACCTCGTCAAAGGGGCCGCCGGTCAGGCGGTCCAGAACCTCAACGTGCTGCTCGGACTGCCGGAGCAAGCAGGCCTCGCGGGTCTGCGGAGCTTTCATCCATGAAGGTACCCCTGGGTTTTCGCTTCGCTGGTGCACACGCCGGTCTCAAGCCGGTGCGGCGCGACGTCGCGCTCGTCGTCTCGGATGTCCCGGCGGCCGCCGCCGGCATCTTCACGATCAACCGCGCCGCCGCCGCGCCGATCGTCGACGCGCGCACCCGCGTGCCGTCGCCCGCGATCCGCGCCGTCCTCGTCAACAGCGGCAACGCGAACGCGCTGACCGGCGAGCAGGGGCTCGCCGACGTCGCCCAGATCCGCGCGACTGTCGCGAACGCGCTCGGCGCGACCGCCGAGCAGGTGCTGACCGCATCGACCGGCGTGATCGGTGTGCGCCTGCCCGCGGGCAAGCTCGTCGCCGCGGTCCCGGCGCTCGTCGGCTCGCTCACCGTCCAGCCAGAGCCCGCGGCCGAGGCGATCCTGACGACCGACACGCGCACCAAGCTCGCGTTCCGCACGCTCTCGCTCGGCGGCAAGGACGTCACGATCTCGGCGATCGCGAAGGGCTCGGGCATGATCGCGCCACAGCTCGCGACGATGATCGCGATCATCACGTCCGACGCCGCGTTCGCGCCGGGCCTGCTCGATCGCGCGCTGCGCGCCGCCGTCGATCCGAGCTTCCACTGCCTCGTCGTCGACGGCGACATGAGCACGAATGACACCTGCATCGCGCTCGCGAACGGCAAGGCGCAGAACCCGCCGATCGAGGCGCTCGGCGCCGACTTCGACGCGTTCACCGCAGCGCTGACCTCGCTGTGCACCGAGCTCGCGAAGGACATCGCGTCGGACGGCGAGGGCGCGACGCGCCTGC
>JABFXX010000176.1 GCA_013368795.1 Kofleriaceae bacterium | reverse complement strand
CGCGCGATCGGCTCGGCCTCGACGACGACGACGACTGAGCGCGAAGGAGCCCCTCGCGGGTATCTAGCGCTTCGCCTTGAGGATGCGCTCGAGCGCCATGCCCGCCGCGCGCGATCCGAGCGCGAGCTGATCGTCGAACGTGTGCTTCAGCCGGTGGTCGCCGAACAGCACGCCGACGACGCGCTCGCGCACCGCGACCGGCACGAGCAGGATCTCCGGCGGGCACGCACCGAGCGTCGCGGTCAGGAACTGTCGGCTCGCGTCGTCGTGCATCGGCCCGCGATAGGGCAGGCGCGTCCCGACGACATCCTGCAGCGTCGACGGCCGATCGAGGCGCAGCGTCGCGCTCGGCATCGATGGCACGCGCGGCGTGATCGCGAATAGCGTCAGCTCGCCGGCGCGCGCGGCGAAGAAGCCGGCGCGGTGATGTGTCTCGGCGAGGTGCGCGATCATCACGGCGACGACCTGGTCGCGGTTCTCGGTGTGATCGAGCGTGTGGATGAGCTCGAGCACGCGCGACGTCGCGGCCTCGAGCGCGCGCGACAGGCCCGCCTGCGTGATCGATTGCGGGCGAGGGCCACGCTCGGGCGGCGCCGGCGGGGCGACCATCAGCGGCGCCGAATCGACGTCGGCGATCGGGATCACGCCGGAGTGTCGGTCGTTGGAGCCGGGAATCGCGCCGAGCAGCGGCGGCGGAATCGTCTGGCCCCAGCCCTCGTCGAGGGGATCGTAGTCGACGCGCTTGCCGAGATGCTCGGGCTCGCTGCGGCGGCCGGGCACCGCAGCGTCGAGCTCGGTCGTGCTCATCACGAGCGTCGCCTTGCTGCGCTTGCCCGGTTCGTCGTCTCCCTCGTCGGGCGCGCGCCTCGCCGGCTTCACCGCGTCGAGGCGGACGTGGCCACTCGGCGGCGGGACCGCCTTCGTCGCGAGCGGGATGACGTGCGGGCTCGTGTCGTCGTCGTCGTATGGCGACGGCGGCGCGGCGATGTGCTCGTCGGACATGTCGTCGTCGCGCGCGGGCGCCGCGTAGGTCTCGACGCGCGTCGGATCGTTGTCGATGGCCGCGGCGCGTGAGCCTGTCGGCATATCGTCGAGCGCGTCGACCGGAATGCCTTCGGCCATCATGCGCGCGCGCGTCGAGGCGGTGACCGCGCCGATGCCGACCTGCGTGATGCGCGAGCCCGCGCGCTGCTTGCCGACCGGCGCCGTCGCCGGCTTCTTGGAATGCAGGACGACGACGTCGGACGGATCGTCATCGATTTCGCCCGCGGGCGCCGCGTGATGGTTGACGTCGGTCGGCGGATCGCTCGCGCGCCGGCGATCGAGCAGCACCGGCGCCGACTCGTCGACGCGCCGATCGTGGATCTCGACGGGCACGTCGTCGGTCTCGTCGTCGAGCTCGACGAACACGCTGCTCAGCGCCTCCGGCAGGCCGTGCTCGTTCGTGTCGCGCGCGCGGAGCTCGCCAGACACTTCGATCGACGGCTCGACGGGCAGGTGCGCGGGACGCACCGGCGCGGGCGGCGGCTCGGTGAGCTCGTCGGAGATGATGATGCGCGGCTCGTCGAACGTGATCTTCTTGATCGCCTCGCCGGTCGCGAGCTGCACCTCGCCGGCGCGCGCCGCGAGCTCCGGCGGATCGGGCTCGGCGGGGCGCTTGCGCCTCGGCTTCGGCAGCGCCGGATCGGTCTGGTCCTCGGGCGGCGGCGTCGAGATCTCGAGCGCGAGCTCCTCGCCCATGTCGGCCTCGATCGTCACCACCGGGCCGGAGTCGACGTCGAACGCGGACGCCGGCGGTGCCACGACCGGGCCGCTGTCGACCTCCATCACGACGATCTCGCCGGAGTCGTCGGGCAGCGGCGGCTTGATCGACGGCGCGCGCTTGGTCGGCACGCGGATCTCGCCGGAGATGCTGCGCGCGCGGGGCGCCGGTGCGTCGACGGCGGACGGATCGACGACGGGCGGGTCGATCGCGGTCGGCTCGTCGCCGGTCATCGCGGGCTGTTCGAGGGTGTCGCGCGCGGTCTCGACCAGCTCGCCGGCCGCCGTGACGCTCGCCTGACCGGGCACGAGGCCCTTGTGGCGCGACGCTTCGACCTTCGCGGTGACGCCCTTCGTGCGCTGCCGATTCGTGTCGGGACGCGTGCGCGTGCTCGGCTGCGCGCTGCCGTCTTGCAACAGGCGCTGGCCGAGGTGCGTGACGTGGCCGTAGTAGTGCGCGAGGCACCACGCGATCTGCATCTGCGTCGCGACCGCGCGCACGACGTATGCGCCGGTGAAGAACGCGATCTCGTCGACCGCATGACGATCCGACGGATCGCTCATCGCGATCGTCAGGTTGTTGTCGCCGTCGAGCGAGACCGGGATCGCGCGCAGCTCGATCGCCATGTCGCTCGGGATCACCGCGACGACCTTCGCGGGCAGGCGCGCGAGGATGTTCGGGTTGACCTGAGGGACGAGCAGCCGCTGCTTGTAGAAGTCGGTGAGTTGCTGATCGGTGACGACGTCGGCCGCGACGAGCTGCTCGCCGAGCGTGCCGCCGTGCTCGACGACTCGCGCGCGCGCAGCATCCAGTGCGCTGGACGAGACGAGCCCCGAGCGAACCAGCAGCGCACCAGCGTCATCGGCCATTGAATGTGGTACGGGACAAACGCCCGGCCCGTCGTAGATCATCGAGTCAGGCGCGCGCCCATGTCAACGAACCGAAGGATCTACCTGGACTTCAATGCGACTGCGCCGCTTTCGGCTGTTGCGCGGGACGCCATGGTCGCGGCGATGTCGGAGGTCGGCAATCCGTCGAGCATCCATGCCGAGGGGCGCCGGATTCGCGACCGGGTCGAGCGGGCGCGCAATCAGATCGCGGCCTTGGTCGGGAGGCCCCGCGAGCAGATCGTCTTCACCTCCGGAGGCACGGAGGCGAACTGGCTGGGCGTCATGGGATTGGCCGCGGCGGCCGAGGCACGCGGACTCCCGCGGATCGTCGCGACCACGAAGCTCGAGCATCCGTCGCTGCGCGCGCCGGTCGCGGCACTCGGCGCTCGTGGCTGGACGATCGTCGACGTCGACGCGATGCCCGATGAGGCCGGCTTGATCGCGGTGGCCCTGGTCAACCACGAGCTGGGATCGATCGTGCACGTGGACGTGTCACGTGCACGTGCACGTGCACGATCCGCCCTGGTCCATCTCGACGCCGTGCAAGCCGCCGGCAAGCTCGATCTGACCGCGCTCGACGCCGACTCCATTGCGATCTCCGCCCACAAGATCGGCGGCCCGCAGGGCGTAGGCGCGCTCGCGATCACCGTCGACGACGGCCTGCCGGTCGGGGGCGCCGACGGTGGGCACCAGGAGAGAGGCCGCCGTGCCGGCACCGAGAACACGCTCGGGATCGTCGGCTTCGGCGCGGCCGCGGCTTCGGCTGATCCGTCTACGTGGTCCCACGTAGCCGCGCTGGGCGAACAGCTCGAGCGCGGCTTGCTCGCGATCGAGGGCACCCGCATTCACGGCGCGGGACGCGCGCGCGTCGGTGGCACGATCAACGCGGGGTTCGCCGGCGCGCTCGGCGAATCGATCGTGATGGCGCTCGACCTCGAGGGCATCGCGGTAGCGACGGGCGCTGCGTGCACGAGCGGTAGCGTCCAGCCGTCGCCGGTGCTGCTCGGCCTTGGCCTGTCCGCCGACGAGGCCCGCTCGGCCGTTCGCTTTTCGCTCGGTCGGACCACATCTGAAGTCGAGATCGGTGAGACCTTGCGCGTGCTTCCCCGCGTCGTCGAACGAGCGCGCCGCAATCGTTGAAATTCCGAGCCTTTGGAGGTAAGCCCTCCCCATGCGTGACGTCGTCATCGTCGGTGCCGCTCGGACTCCGATCGGCTCATTCCTCGGTTCGCTCTCCTCGGTCGTTGCGCCCAAGCTCGGCGCGACCGCGATCAAAGCAGCGCTCGAGCGCGCGAACGTCGCCGCGGGCGATGTCGGCCTCGTGCACATGGGCATGGTGCTGCCGGCGGCTGCCGGTCAGGCGCCGGCCCGCCAGGCCGCGCTGTTTGCCGGTCTGCCGCAGAGCGTGCCGTGCGTGACCGTCAACAAGGTGTGCGGCTCGGGCCTCGAGGCCGTCCTCGGCGTCGCTCGCGCGATCGCCGCGGGTGAGATCGAGATCGGTGTCGCCGGCGGCATGGAGTCGATGTCGAACGCGCCGCACGCGATCAAGAACTCGCGCAACGGCACGAAGATGGGACCGATGGAGACCGTCGACACGATGGTCAACGACGGCCTGTGGGATCCGTACTCGAACCAGCACATGGGCAACTGCGCCGAGCTGTGCGCGAAGGAAAAGAACATCCCGCGCTCGGCCCAGGACGAGTTCGCCGCGGAGAGCTACCGCCGCGCGCTCGAGGCGCAGAAGAACGGCTCGTTCAAGGCCGAGATCGTCGGCGTGAAGATCGCCGACAAGAAGGGCGAGATCACGGTCGAGAACGACGAGGAGCCGGGCAAGGGCAACATCGAGAAGCTCGCCGGCCTGCGCACCGCGTTCCAGAAGGACGGCACGATCACTGCCGGCAACGCGTCGTCGATCAATGACGGCGCCGCGGCGGTCGTCCTCATGAGCGCCGACGAGGCGAAGAAGCGCGGCGCGAAGGTCCTCGCGAAGCTCGTCTCGTGGGGCTACCACGCGCAGGCGCCCGAGTGGTTCACCACCGCGCCCGCGCAGGCGATCACGAACGCGCTCGCCAAGGCGAAGTGGGACACCAAGAAGGTCGACCTCTGGGAGATCAACGAGGCGTTCGCGGTCGTGTCGATCGCGAACAACCAGCTCCTCGGTCTCGACCCGGCGAAGGTGAACATCTGGGGCGGCGCGGTCGCGCTCGGCCACCCGATCGGCGCCTCGGGCGCTCGCATCCTCGTCACGCTCCTGCACCAGATGGCGGCGAAGAACGCCAAGACCGGCGGCGCGTCGCTATGCATCGGTGGCGGTGAGGGCATCGCCCTGCTCGTGGAACGCGCCTGATATGGAGGTCAAGAAGCTCGGCGTGGTGGGCGCCGGCCAGATGGGGCAGGGCATCGCCCAGGTTGCCGCACAGGCCGGTATCGACGTGATCATCGTCGACGCCGCACCAGATTTCGCCCAGATGGGCATCGGCAAGATCAAGAAGACGCTCGACCGGCTCGTCGAGCGCGGCAAGCTCGAGGCGGCATCGCGCGACCAGACGATGGCGCACCTCAAGGCGGGCGGCGCGCATCGCGATCTCAACGAGTGCGATGTCGTGATCGAAGCCGCGCCCGAGAAGGAAGAGCTCAAGCTCGCGCTGTTCAAGAGCCTGGGCGAGGTCTGCAAGGACGACGCGATCCTCGCGTCGAACACGTCGTCGATCTCGATCACGAAGCTCGCGACCGCATCGGGACGTCCCGATCGCGTCATCGGCATGCACTTCATGAACCCGGTGCCGCTGATGAAGCTCGTCGAGATCGTTCGCGGTCTGCCGACGAGCGACGCGACGAACGAGACCGTCACCACGCTCGCCAAGAAGTTCGGCAAGACGACGGTCGGCGCGCGCGACATCCCCGGCTTCATCGTCAACCGCATGCTGCTGCCGCTGCTCAACGAGGCCTGCTACGGCCTCTACGAGGGCCTCGGCACCGCGGCGGACATCGACACCGGCGTGAAGCTCGGTCTCAACCATCCGATGGGACCGCTCGAGCTGGCGGACCTCATCGGGCTCGACACGTGCCTCGCGATCGCCGAGGTGCTGCACCGCGAGCTCGGCGACGACAAGTACCGTCCGTGCCCGCTGCTCCGCCAGTACGTCGCCGCGGGCTGGCTCGGCAAGAAGGTGCTGCGCGGCTTCTACGAGTACGACTCCTCGGGCCAGAAGAAGGCGGGTTGAGATGGGCTTCCCTGCGTACAACACGATCCAGATCCGTCAGGACGGTCCGCTCGCGATCGTCACGGTGAGCCGCGAGGCCGCGCTCAACGCGCTGTCGAGCGAGGTGATTCGCGAGCTGACGGCTGCAGCCGGCGCGATCGAGGCCGCCGATGACGTTCGCGTCGTCGCGGTCACCGGTGCCGGCGCCAAGGCGTTCGTCGCGGGCGCCGACATCTCCGAGATGGTCGAGCTCGCGCCCGACAAGGCGCAGATGTTCTCCGAGCAGGGCGGCAAGCTCGGCACCGCGATCGAGACGTCGCAGAAGCCGTGGATCGCCGCGGTCAACGGCTTCGCGCTCGGCGGCGGCTGCGAGCTCGCGCTCGCGTGCGACTTCATCTACGCCGCCGACAACGCGAAGTTCGGCCAGCCCGAGGTCAAGCTCGGCGTCATCCCCGGCTTCGGCGGTACGCAGCGGCTCGCGCGCCGCGTCGGCGTCGCGAAGGCCAAGGAGCTGTGCATGACCGGCGACACGATCGACGCAGCCGAGGCGCTGCGCATCGGTCTCGCCGACGCCGTGTTTCCGGCGGCCGAGCTCATGGCGAAGGTCGCTTCGCTCGCTGGCCGCATCGCCGCGAATGGCCCGCTGGCCGTCGCCGCGTGCAAGCGTCTCATTCACACCGGTCAGTCGATGACGCTCGAGGACTCGCTGACCGCCGAGCAGAAGGCGTTCGGCGAGCTGTTCGCGACCGCCGATCAACGCGAGGGCATGTCTGCGTTCCTCGCCAAGCCAAAGCGCGCTGCGCAGTTCAAAGGGAAGTAGACGTAGATGAACTTCACGCCGACCGAAGACCAGCTCGCAGTTCAGAGGACCGCACACGAGTTCGCCCAGAACGAGGTGCTGCCGAAGGCCGCCGAGATCGATCGCGAGCATCGCCACCCTGCCGAGCTCGTGAAACGCATGGCGGAGCTGGGCTTCCTCGGCATCGCCGTTCCCGACCAGTACGGCGGCGCCGGCCTCGACAACGTGTCGTACGCGCTGGCGATGGAGGAAATCTCCCGCGCGTGCGCGTCGACCGGCGTCATCATGAGCGTCAACAACTCGCTCGTGTGCGACCCGATCTATCGGTTCGGCACCGAGCAGCAGAAGCAGGAGTGGCTCGCGCCGCTCGCGAGCGGCAAGCTGCTCGGCTGCTTCGCGCTGTCGGAGCCCGAGGCAGGGTCCGATGCCGCCGCGCAGAAGACGGTCGCCGAGAAGCAGTCCGACGGCAGCTGGGTCATCAACGGCACGAAGAACTGGATCACGAACGGCCCCGTTGCCGACGCGTGCGTCCTGTTCACGATGAACGACAAGTCGCTCGGCCACAAAGGCATCACCGCGTTCATCCTGCCGATGAAGACGAAGGGCGTCCGCACCGGTCCGCCCGACGACAAGCTCGGCATCCGCGGCAGCAAGTCGAGCCAGATCTACCTCGACGAGGTTCGCCTCCCGGCCGACGCCGTGCTCGGCGAGGTCGGCGGCGGCTTCCGCGTCGCGATGTCGACGCTCGACGGCGGCCGCATCGGCATCGCCGCGCAGGCACTCGGCATCGCGCGCGCCGCACTCGAGGACGCGCTCGCCTACGCGCAGCAGCGCCGCACGATGGGCAAGCCGATCATCCAGCACCAGGCGATCTCGTTCAAGCTGGCCGACATGGCGACGGAGATCGACGCCGCGCGCCTGCTCATCCATCGCGCCGCGTGGCTCAAGGACAACAAGCTTCCGTACGGCAAGGAAGCCGCGATGGCGAAGCTGTTCGCGAGCGATGTCGCGAACCGCGCCGCGCGCGAGGCGATCCAGATCTTCGGCGGCAATGGCTACGTGACCGAGTTCCCGGTCGAGCGCCACTTCCGCGACGCGAAGATCACGGAGATCTACGAGGGTACGAGCGAGATCCAGCGCCTGGTGATCGCCGGTTACTTAGCAAAGGGTGGATGACGATGACCAAGACGAGCCTTCTAGTCGTAGTACTCGCTGCGACCGCTGCGTGCGGTGGCAAGAACAAGAACGACGTCGAGGAGAGTGGCGGTGGTGCGACCATCGACACCCAGGCGACAACCGCCGACACGACAGATCGCTCGTCGCAGATGGTCGGTCCCGAGAAGATGGACGAGATCAACCGCGCGCTCCAGCGCAAGCAGATGATCGTCTCGCGGTGCCTGGCCTCCGCGGTCGAGTCCGGCGACGAGCCCAAGAACTCGCACGGCAAGGTGACGCTCGAGATCAGCATCTCGCCGTCGGGCCAGGCCTCGAAGGTCAACGTGATCAAGTCGTCGTTCAAGGCGCAGAGCGTGTCCGACTGCGTCGTGAAGAAGGTCGAGGAGATCGCGTTCCCCGAGCTGCCAAAGCAGATCGAGACGTCGTGGACCTACGCGATGGAAGCGAACTGAATGCGCTGGGTAGTACCTCTGCTGCTGATCGGGTGCGGTGGCGGTAGCACGCCGCCTCCGCAGGAGCCGACGTCCGTCGAGCCCAAGCGCGTCACGCGCGTGCCGATCGAGAACGACAGCGACGACGAGCCCGAGGACGGCGTCACGTTCACGAAGACCCGGGGCTCGATCAGCGCCGAGGCGATCCAGGCCGCGCTCGCGCCGCACAACCAGGAGATGATGGACTGCTACACGCAGAACGTCGGCAAGCGCCGATGGCTCGGCGGTCACGTCGTCCTCCATTGGGACCTCAAGGCCGACGGCACGGTCGCGTCGGTGAAGATGGCGGAGAGCAACCTCGGGGCGTGGCCCGTCGAGAAGTGCCTCCTCGACATCGCGTGGTCGGCGACGTTCGAGAAGCCCAAAGGCGGCGACGCGGACTTCACGCTGCCGCTCGACTTCCAGCCGCCGAGCGGGACGAAGATCTGGGACGAGGACATGGCGCTGCGCGCGGTCGGCGGCCAGCTCGCCGCGCTCGATGACTGCGACGACTTCGAGCCGGGCAAGCCGGGCAAGAAGCCGCGGAAGGCGCCGAAGCCCGCCAAGAACCCAAACGTGGACAAGCCGGCGCGTCCCGAGCGGCCGCCGAGCAACGTGACGATCACGCTGTACGTCGGCCCGCAGGGCAAGACGCAATCGATCGGTTTTTCGTCGTCGACATCCGAGGTCGGCGAGAAGTGGGCGGCCTGCGCGGAGCAAACCGCGCAGACGTGGCGGCTTCCCGATCCGCGCGGCCAGATCGCAAAGCTGGCCGTGCGCTACAGAGCGGAATAATGGATCTGGCCCCGACTGAAGAGCAGCTGCTTGTCCAGCGCACGGCGCGCGATTTCGCCGAGCGCGTCCTCATCCCCAAGGCTCCCGCACGCGACGTGTCGGGCGAGTTTCCGACCGCCGAGCTGAAGGAGCTCGCCAAGCTCGGCCTGCTCGCGATCTCGGTCCCCGACGAGCTCGGTGGCGCCGGCGCGGGCACGGTCGCGTACTCGCTCGCGATGCAGGAGCTCGCGCGTGGCGACGCATCGGTCGCCGTCGCGGTGTCGGTGACGAACATGGTCGCCGAGCTGATCGCGCTGAACGCCAGCCCGGCGCTCGCAAAGCAGTGGGTGCCGCGCCTCGCCAGCGGCGAGCTCGTGACCGGCGCGTTCGCGCTGTCGGAGCCCGAGGCGGGCAGCGATCCGGCGGCGATGCGTACGCTCGCGACGAAGACCGCGAGCGGCTGGAAGATCAGCGGCACGAAGCAATGGATCACGAACGGCGGCCACGCCGGCTGCATGGTCGTGTGGGCGGTCACCGACCCGAGCGCGGGCCACAAGGGCATCAGCGCGTTCGTGGTCGATGGCAAGGCGCCCGGCGTCAGCGTCGCCCGGCTCGAGGAGAAGCTCGGCCTGCACGGCTCGGCGACCGCGCAGCTCGTGCTCGAGAACGTCGAGGTCGGCGACGATGCCGTGATCGGCGCGACCGGCCGCGGCTTCGCGCTCGCGATGATGGCGCTCGACGGCGGCCGCATCGGTATCGCGTCGCAGGCGATCGGCATCGCGCGCGGCGCGCTCGAGGCGGCGGTCACGTACGCCAAGGACCGCAAGACGTTCGGCCAGGAGATCATCAAGCACCAGGCGATCGGCAACATGCTCGCGGATGCCGCGACGTGGCTCGACGCCTCGGCGCTGATGGCGCTCCGCGCGGCGTTCCTGAAGGAGCAGAAGAAGCCGTTCTCGCAGGAGGCTGCGATGGCGAAGCTGTTCGCGACGGAGCACGCCTGGAAGATCTGCGACATCGCATTGCAAGTTCACGGCGGTTACGGGTACGTCCGTGACTTCCCCGTCGAGCGCGCCCTGCGCGACGTCCGCGTTACCCGCATCTACGAGGGCACGAGCGAGATCCAGCGCATCGTGATCGCACGTAATCTCTTGAGAGGTCTGACATGAGTGATCGCAAGCTCCGTATCCTCGTCGCCAAGCCCGGTCTCGATGGCCACGACCGTGGCGCCAAGGTTGTCGCCCGCGCCCTCGCCGATGCCGGCTACGAGGTCGTCTACACCGGTCTCCACCAGACGCCCGAGATGATCGCGGCGGCCGCGGTGCAGGAGGCGGTCGACGCCGTCGGCCTGTCGATCATGTCGGGCGCGCACATGACGCTGTTCCCGGCCGTCATGGAGGCGCTCAAGACGCGCGGCGCGACCGACGTCGTCGTGTTCGGCGGCGGCATCGTGCCCAAGGACGACCTGCCGAAGCTCGAGCAGATGGGGGTCGCGCGCATCTTCACGCCGGGCGCGAGCACGAACGAGATCATCGACTGGGTCGAGAACTACCTGCGGCCGAAGGTCGCGTGATGTTCCGCGCGAGCGCCGCCGCGGCGCTCATCGTCGCCGCCTGCAGCCAGCCTGCGTCGGCACCGGCCGGAAGCCCGATCGCCCCGGTATCGCCCGCTCCGGGTGGCAGCGCGGCCTCTGTGCCTGCGCCTGCCGACGCGCCAGCGGTCTCGCAGGAGGAGACGCTCGCCGCGATCCAGAAGGCGATGAACGAGCTCGACGAGGCCGCGCAGGCCTGCTGGGCCGTCGCCGCGACCGAGCGGTTCGACATCGAAGGCACGATCGAGATGACGATCGAGATCGAGCCGACGAGTGCGAAGGCGACCGTCACGAGCGACACGACGCACAACGCGCAGCTCGCCGGCTGCCTCCAGCAGCTGCTCGGCGCGTACCGCTGGGCGCCGCCGCTCCACGGCCAGACGATCCGCCTGCCGTTTCAGTTCCGCGCGCCCGACGGGCAGAGCGTCATCGATCGCCAGCACGTCACGTGGCGCGGCCAGGACAAGGTCCGCGTCGCCGTGCTGCTCGACGAGAACAACACCGGCAATGGCGCGGCGTCGATGTTCGAGGTCGCAATCGCGGCTGGCGGCTCGACGGGCTGGCGCAAGGCGGAGAAGCCCGAGGTCTGGTACTTCCTCGGTCCCGCGCGCGTGACAAACCCGCCGTCGAGCAAGGCCGCGTATCGCGACGTCGCCGCCGGCGACATGATGTACGTCGAGGCCGGCGAGGTTCGCGACGTCGCGGCGGTCCAGGACGTCCACGCCGTCATCGTGACGGCGCCGGGCGGCCGCGAGGGCAGTGCGCGTGCCGGTGCGCTGCCGACGCCGAGCGCGCAGCCGGCCAAGAAGGCCGTGCGCATCCTGCCGGCGAGTGCCGCGAAAACGTACGGCCCGGCGACGATCTATCTCGAGCCCGCGCTCGCGAAGGGCGCTCCGTTCGCCGCGTCGGTGCTTTCGCTTGCCGCCGGGGCGAACGTCCCCGAGCACGTCCACGCGCAGGAGACCGAGATGCTCTACGTCGTTGAGGGTCAAGGCACGATGACCATCGCGGGGCAACAGATCGCGGTGACGCCGACGTCGGTGATCCAGATTCCACCGGGCATCAAGCACGCGTTCGCCGCGACCGCCGCGGTGCGTGCCGTCCAGGTTTACACGCCCGCGGGCCCCGAACAGCGATTCAAGAAGCAATGACGAACATCCAGCCGATCCTGAACGGTGAGGTCCGCGCCGCCGCGCGCCTCATGCGCGACCTCGACGACCGCCGCCCCGAGGCACTCGACATGCTGAAGGCGCTGTTCCCGCACACGGGCAAGGCGTACGTCATCGGCATCACGGGCAACCCGGGCGCCGGCAAGTCGACCGTCGTCGACGCGATGATCGCTCACTACCGCGCGGCCGGCGAGAAGGTCGGCGTCGTCGCGGTCGACCCGACGTCGCCGTTCTCCGGTGGCGCGATCCTCGGCGACCGCATTCGCATGCAGCGCCACGCGCTCGATCCGGGCGTATTCATCCGCAGCCTCGCGACGCGCGGCCACCTCGGCGGCATGTCGCGCTCGACGTTCGACGTCGCTCACGTGCTCGATGCGATGGGCTACACGCGCATCTTGATCGAGACGGTCGGCGTCGGCCAGGACGAGGTCGAGGTGATGCGCGCCGCGCACACGACCGTCGTCGTCACGGTGCCGGGCCTCGGCGACGACATCCAGGCGATCAAGGCGGGCCTGCTCGAGGTCGCCGACGTGCTCGTCGTCAACAAAGCGGACCGCGAGGGCGCCGATCGTACCGAGCGTGACCTCATGCACATGCTCGATTTGCGTACCGGCGATCGCAAGGACGTCGAGATCGTGAGGACGATTGCAACGCGCGGCACGGCTGAAGGCTCGGGAATCGCCGAGCTCGCCGCCGCGATCGAGACGCATCGCGGGAAGGCGTGGCAGGGCGAGGGCGCCGCGGAGCGTGCGATCAATCGCGCGACCGCGCAGCTCGCCGAGCTCGTCCGTGCGCAGCTCGCAGACCGCGCGACGCGCGCGATGGCGGCGCGTGGTGGACTGCACGAAATTGCCCAGTCCGTCGCCGAGCGGCAGCGCGATCCGTGGACGATCGCTGAAGAGCTCGTCGAGAAACTCTAGAAATCCGTCTCAGAGCCGCTGTAGGTGCCAGTGGCGCCAATCACGGCCGGCGCCGGTTTCTGGGTTCGCGCCGGAGTCGGGTGATAGACTGGGCGTACCTCGTCAGTTGGAGAGGTACTTATGACTTGCCTTCGTTTTGCTCTCGTTGGGGTATTGCTGGCGTCCGGTGCCACCGGGTGCGGGCTTATCTCGTCCGACGTCACCAACTTCGATCTGACGCTCCCCGACAAGTCGTTCAGCGTCGACGCGTC
>JABFXX010000483.1 GCA_013368795.1 Kofleriaceae bacterium | reverse complement strand
GCTCGTGGCGGTGTGGCGGGCGATGTCGATCGATGCATCGCGGTGGGATGACTGGGAGGGATTCCTCCCGGCGAAGCTCGAGCCGTCGTCGGAAACGATCGCGGAGTTTCTCGACGCCGCGCCGTTCGCGCTCGCGACGACCGAGACCGGCGTGAAGCTGCGCGCGAAGATCACGAGCGAGAAGGCGTGGCAGCGTCTCGCGATCGCGTGGCGCGCGGCGGCTGACCTCGGCGCGAGCGGCGAGCTCGTGTGGTGCACGTCCGCCGAGGGCATCGCGTATCGTGCAACGGTCGCGGACTACGAGTCGCGCTGGGAGAAGCTGCCGTCGCCGCCCAAGCCGCTCGAGCTCGCAGATCTCGTCCGCGCTACGCGTTAATGCTCAGAGCGAGACGTCGGCGCCGAGCATCGCGGCCCAGTCGTAGTAACTCGCGAAGACCGGCAGGCTGACGCAAGCGTACGGCTGCACGCGTCCGAGCTTGCCACGTACCGACAACGCGCCCGACGGGACCATCTCGAGCTCGCCGTTCGTCCGGACGGTCAGCGTCGAGACCTCCGCCATGATCGCGGCGCGCTCCAGATCGTAGCCGGCGCCGAGATTGCCGCGCACGCCGGTCCTCGCATCGTGATCGTAATGCTGCATGAAGACCTGGTCGATGCCGACATCGACGCGGCCGAACCACGCTCCGGCGTGCGTGATCGACGACGCGCTGAGACGAATCGAGCCGCCGGGGCGGTGCTGGAACAGATCCGTCGGACGATTGACCTGCGCGTTGACGCCCATGTAGGTGCCACTCTCTTCGACGGTCGGCAGCGTCACGCCTGCACGCAGGACCAGCGAGGTGCGCGTCCACGGCTGCATCGCGTAGAGGAGGCCGAGCTCGGGCGATCCGGTCCCGTCGTAGCGCTCGGTCTCCGTCGGCGTCGGGCGACGCGAGTACCAGCGCTGGACCTGGGCGTAGCCGCCGATGTGATAGCGATCGTCGATGTAGTGCGCGTGGACGTCGCCGCGCACGAAGTACCGGTTGCCGACGACCGTCTGGTAGGTGACGTCGGCGCCGACACGCGAGTCCTCGTCGAACCGATCGAGGAGCGTGAAACCCGGCGGCGCTGGCTCGGCATCTTCGGCCGCCGCCACACGAACACCAACCACGAGCGAGAGAACCAGCACGTACCGCATGCGCGCGACAGTAGTCGCGGTGAACGGGCGCGTCGGTAAGGGAGCCGACGCTACAGCTTGCCGAGTGATGCGGGCGGCCGGCGACCCTTACCGCCATACACGACGAGCACCGCGAGCGTCAGCACGTAGGGAAGCAGCGACGCGAGCTCGCCGGGGATGCCGGCGCCGCTCACCTGCAGCTGGAAGCTGATCGCGAGCGAGATCGCGACGCCGAGGCACGCGAGCGCGGCGTAGGCAGGACGCCAGCCGGCGAGGATCACCATCGCGAGTGCGATGTAGCCACGGCCCGCGGACATGTCGGCCGAGAACCCGCCGACCACGAGCGAGAGCTGTGCACCGCCGGCGCCGGTGAGCGCACCGCCGACGAGCGCGGCGCCAAAGCGCGTGCGTGCGGGCGAGACACCGACCGCGAGGAGCGCGTCGGGACGATCGCCGGCGGCGCGCACGCGGAGGCCCCAGCGCGTGCGAACGAGCGCGAGCGGAACGACGACCGCACAGATGATCGCGCCCCACACGAGCGGATTCGTGAACACCGCGTCGCCGTATGACGGCGCCGGCGGCGAGTTCGCGCCCTCGTGGAAGATGATCTGGAGCAGAAACCGTGTGCCGCCGAGCGCGAGCAAGTTGAGCGCGACGCCGACGATCACCTGATCGGCCTCGAGCCACAGCGCACACGCGGCCTGCAATGCAGCGACGGCCATGCCCGCGGCGAGACCGGCGGCGATACCGGCGATCGCGGAGCCCGTCGCGTGGCCGACCGCAGCAGCGGCGAACGCGCCGAACAGGAGCTTGGCCTCGAGCGCGAGATCGATGACGCCGGAGCGCTCGTTGATCGTGCCGCCGAGGCCGGCGAACACGTACGGCACCGCGAGGCGGATCACCTGCGCGAGGAACGCGAGCGAGAAGATCGTCCCGATCACGCGCGCACCTCAGCAACGGCCCGGCGCGCGGCGCGCTTGACCCATGGGCCCGACGCGGCGACCGCGAGCACGACGACGCCCTGCAGCATCTCGGTGAGCTCCTTCGGCACGAGATCGCCGACGGCGAGGCCGCCCGCCGACAAGAACGCGAGCAGGAGCGCAGCGATGCCGACCCCGATCGGATGGTTGCGGCCGAGCAGCGCGGCCGAGATGCCGAGGAAGCCCGTGCCGCGACCGAGTCCCTCCTCGAACGCGTGCTTGTGGCCGAGCACGAAGCTCGTCGCGGCGAGGCCGGCGAGCGCGCCCGCACCGGTCATGACGAGGATCTGGACGCGCGGCACCGAGATGCCGACGGAGCGCGCGGCCGCCGGGTCGCGACCGACCGCGAGCCACGCCTGCCCCCACGTCGTGCGCGAGCGCAAGAGCCACACCGCGACGATGGCGGCGAGCGAGATGACGAGCGCCGCGTTCGCCGAGCTGCCGCCGAGGCCAAGCTGTGGCAGCTCCGCGCCGGGCGCGATCGCAGCACCTCGCGTCGTGCCGCCCTCGAACAGCACGGCGTTGCCGAGCCACAGCGCGACGCCGGCGACGATCGCGTTGAGCATGATCGACGTGATCACCTCGTGCGCGTCGCGCAGAGCGCGCAGCGCGCCGATCGTCGCGCCGATCGCGGCACCTGCGGCCGCTGCGGCGAGCACGCAGACGGGAATCGCGACGACGGCGGGCGTGCCCGCGGGGAGCGCGGCGCCGACACTCGAGCACGCGAGCACGCCGGCGGTCAGCTGCGCCTCGCCGCCGATGTTGAACAGGCCCGCGTCGAGCGCGATCGAGACCGCGAGCCCGGTGAGCATCAGCGCGGTCGCCTTGTAGAGCACCTGCCCCATCGCGTACGGGTCCGTCGCCGTGCGCGTCACCATCGCCCACCACACGGTTCCCGGAGCCTTGCCCGCGACGAGCATCAGGATGCTGCCGATCGCGAGCGACACGAGCAACGCGATCACGGCGGCCTGCAGCTCGCGGCGCCCGCTCATCACGCGGCACCTCCCGCAGCGACGCGCGTCTCGGCGCCGGTCATCAGCGCGCCGAGCGCCGCACGAGCGTCGGCGGTGCGCAGCTCGTCGCCGGAGCGCTCGCCGACGATCTGGCCGCGCAGCAGCACGACGATGCGATGGCAGAGCGCGAGCAGCTCGTCGAGGTCGGCGGAGATCACGAGCACGCCGGCGCCCGCGGAGGCCGCGGCGCGCAACCGATCGTGGATGCGCGCGACCGCGCCGAGGTCGACACCTCGCGTCGGCTGCGCGGCGATCACGGCGGCGAGATTCGGCCGCGACAGCTCGCGCGCGATCACGACCTTCTGCTGGTTGCCGCCCGACAGCGAGCGCGCGATGCGCGTGCCGAGCGGAGGCCGAATATCGAGCGCGGCGATCTGCGCCTCGACGAGCGCGCTGACCTTGCCGAGATCGATCACGAACGAACCGGTGACGTCGCGCCGGCCGAGCACGACATTCTCCGAGATCGTCGCGTCGAGGACGAGGCCGCCGTGCTGGCGATCCTCGGGGATATGGGCGAGGCCAGCGGCGAGGCGCTGCGCTGCCGTCGCGTGCGTCATGTCGCGCGCGCCGACCCTGACGTAGCCGCGATACGACACGAGGCCCGCGATCGCGAGTGCGAGCTCGCGCTGACCATTGCCATCGACGCCCGCGACGCCGACGAGCTCGCCTGCGCGCACGGCCAGCGAGATGTCGCGGAGTGCATCACCGACCGTCAGTCGTTCGACGACGAGCGCGGCCGGCGCGGCGGCGCTCGGCTCCGCGACCGGCTGTGGCGCGGGCAGCTCGGCGCCGACCATCGCGCGCGCGATCGCCTTCGCGTCGAGGTCGGGACCGTGAAACGTCGCGACCGTCCTGCCCGCGCGCAGCACCGTGACGTCGTCGGCGACCGCGCGAACCTCGTCGAGCTTGTGCGTGACGATCACGATCGTCGTGCCGCTCTTCGCGAGCTCGCGCAGCGTCGCGAGCAGACCCTCGACCTCGACCGGCGCGAGCACGGCCGTCGGCTCGTCGAGCACGAGCAGCTTCGCGCCGTGATAGAGCGCCGCGACGATCTCCGCGCGCTGCGCCGCGCCGAGCGACAGCGACTCGGCAGGCGCCCACGGATCGATCGGCAGGCCGATCTTCTCGCCGAGCGCGGCGAGCCCTCGCGCCGTCGCATCGAGATCGAGCAGGGGTCCGCGCCGTGGCTCGACGCCGAGCACCGCGTTCTCGACGACGCTGAGCGTGCCCGCGAACGCGCCGTGCTGCTGGACGATGCCGATGCCCGCCGCGCGTGCGGCCGCGCGGTTCCAGCTCGCGACGTCGCGTGCGCGGCCATCGACCGCGAGCGCGCCGCGGTCGCCGCGCAGAACGCCGGCGATGATCTTCACGAGCGTGCTCTTGCCGGCGCCGTTCTCGCCGACAAGCGCGTGTACCGTGCCGGGTGCGATCGAGAGCGTCGCGCCGCGCAGTACCTCGCAGCCCGGGTACGCCTTGTCGAGCGTGACGTCGATCAGAGGCTCTGCCATCACTTCTCCGGCACCGCGATCTTGCCGGCAACGATATCCTCGCCGATCGCCTTCACGCGCTGCACGACTTCGAGGGGCAGGAGCGTCTGATTCCGCTCGTCGGCGACGAACGTGACGCCGTGCTCGGCGAGCCCGAGCTCGTGAAGCCCGCCGCGGAACCGCTTCTCGATCACATCCTTGATGATGTCGACGACTGCAACGTCGACGCGCTTCACCATGCTCGTGACGACGCAGCACGGCGCTGCCTCGAACTGGTCGCTGTCGACGCCGATCGCGCGCGCCTTGCGCTGGCGCGCCGCCGCGAACACGCCGTCGCCGGTCTTGCCCGCGGCATGGAAGATCACGTCGGCGCCCTGCCCGTACTGTGCCGCTGCGAGCTCCTGACCGAGCGGCGGATCGGCGAACGCCTTCGGCTCGCTGCCCGCATATGCGCCGAGCACGCGGCACGTCGGGCACACGTAGCGCACGCCGGCCTCGTATCCCGCCTCGAACTTGCGGATGAGCGGAATCTTCATGCCGCCGACGAAGCCGACGATCTTCGTCCGCGTGATGAGCCCCGCGATCGCGCCGACGAGAAAGCTGCCCTCGTGCTCGCGGAACCGCAGGCCCGCGAGGTTCGGCAGCGTGCCCACGCCCGGCGACGGCGAGTAGTCGATCCCTGCGAACTTCACGTTCGGGAACTGGACGGCGAGCCGCTCGAGGTCGGGGCCGAAGATGAAGCCGACGCCGATCACCAGATCGACCCCGCGCGCGGCCAGGGATCTCATCGCGCTCTCCCGGTCCGCGCCCTCGGTCGGCTCGATGTATTCGACCTGAACCCCGAGCTCGGCCCGCGCCCGCTCGAGCCCGCGCCATGCCGCTTCGTTGAATGATTTGTCGTTCTTGCCGCCGATATCGAACACGAGCCCGACGCGAACGCCCTTGCCCGCCGTGTCTGCGCGGCCACGTACGAAGGCCATCCCGACGGCGACGAGCACGACGTTGAGCGCGATCAGGACGGCAATGAGCCGGCCGGGTGACACGCCGCGACACTACCAGGTCTCACCAACCACAACGCCGTACATGGCGACGCGGTGGGTGTCAGCACGGTGAATGGCAGGTGTGCAAATTTTGGTTGCGCCCAGCACGCGTTCTTCCGATATTGACCGCCCATGAAGTCGCCGACTTGCCACCTCGCTCTATTGCTCGTGTTGGTCGCGTGTGGCCCGGGTGCTCGCCGTGAACCCCAGGGCGACGACGACGTCGGACCCGACGCCGCTTTGCCGTACGGTCCCGAGGGTAGCCCCGAGACGTGCGCCGACGGCTTCGACAATGAAGGCGACGGCGTCGCCGACTGCGCCGACAGCGACTGCTCTGGCGTCGGCGAATGCCCCGTCTGCGGCGACGTCGACGTGCCGGAGGCCCAGCCGCTGCTGCTGCCGGACGGCATCTCGTCGGGCGGCGGGTGCACCACGAACGCGCAGTGCGGCGGCGGAACGCCGGACTGCATCGTGAGCCCCGAGCTGCCCAACGGCGGTGAGTGCCACGCGTCGTACACCTCGACGCTCGCCTGGTCAGGCTTCCCGACGAACTCGCTGCTCACCGATGTCAGCAAGCTCCAGAAGATCTGCGTGAACATCGAGCACTCGTGGATCCGCGACATCGAGATCGACTTGATCACGCCTGACAACCGCACCTTCCACCTGCTCAAGTTCTGGAAGCGCGGAGCCCCGACGGGCGATGTCACCGAGCTCTACCTCGGTAACGCAAAGGACGGCGACAACTCAGGCCCCGGTGTCGGCGAGACCTACTGCTTCTTGCCCACGGCGATGTACGAGATGATCGACTCGACCGGACACCTCGCGCCATCGCGCGCCGCCGCGACGACAGACGGCAGGCCGACGCTCGCGGCGGGTGACTACAAGCCCAACTCCCCCTGGAACGACCTCCTCAACGTGCCGCTCAACGGCAACTGGACGATGCGCGTGACCGACCTCTGGGGCATCGACGACGGCTATCTGTTCTCGTGGTCGATGACGTTCGACCCGTCGCTCATCGTCGACTGCACGGGCCCGATCGTCCTCTAACTCTCTTCCAACGCGACGACGAAGCAGCCGGCATCGCCGGCTGTTTCCGTTTTCGGCGCCCCTTGGGTTCCGCGCGATCGTGGTTACCCTGTGTGCTAGGTTACACGCGGCGTGGGGACCGCCAACCCGCCGCGCAGGAGCAAGAAATGGGAATCATCTCGTTCATCAAGGGTGGAGTTGCCGAGCTCGCAATCGCTCGGCCGGATTCGGCCAAGGACTTCTGGGTCTACAAGCACCCTGACCAGACGATCCCGATGAAGGCGCAGCTGACCGTCGACTCCGACGAGGTCGCGCTGTTCTTCAAGGACGGCAAGTTCGTCGGAAGCTTCTCTGCGGGTCGCCACACCCTCGATGCCTCGAACATCCCGTTCCTCGGTCAGCTGGTCGACAAGTTCACCGGCGGCAACGTGTTCATCTGCGAGGTCTTCTTCGTCACGACCCGCGAGATGCCGTCGATCAAGTTCGGCACCTCGATCGGTGACGTCATGGACCCGCAGACCAAGCTGCGTGTCCGCCTCATGGTCTACGGCGAGTTCTCCGCCAAGGTCATCGATCCGACGAAGTTCGTGATCGGCCTCGTCGGCCAGCGCGCGACGACGAACGAGACGTTCCTGCCGTGGTTCAAGAGCCAGGTCCAGAAGACGATGAAGGACGGCATCGCCGAGCTCATCGTCAAGCAGGACTGGCCGATGCTGAAGGTCACCTCGGGCGCGTACACCGACGAGATCGAGTCGTCGACGCTGACCGCGGTGCGCAAGAACATCGAGCCGTACGGCGTCGAGATCATCCGGTTCGGTGATTTCTCGATCTCGATGGACCAGGCCGACAAGGAGCGCCTCGACAAGCTCGTCGAGCGCATGGCGTACATCAGCGCGTCGGGCGGTATGGCCGGTTACCAGCAGCTCGCGCAGGCCGAGATGATGATGGGCGCCGCCGAGGGCATGAAGAAGGGCGGCGGTGGCGGCACCGCGCTCGAGGGCGCTGGCATCGGAATGGGCTTCGCGATGGCGAACCAGATGGGCGGCATGATGGGCCGTCCGGCGGCCGCCCCGACCGAGTCCAAGGACCAGATCATGGGAATGCTGAAGCAGCTCGGCGAGCTCAAGGCCGCCGGCGTCCTCACCGACGCCGAGTTCGAGGCCAAGAAGAAAGAGCTCCTCGCCAAGCTGTAGTAAGAAGCGAGGCGGATGTCTCGCCTCGACAATCGCGCCTACTACGACGACTTCGCCGGCTGGTACGAGCGCGAACGGCACCTGCCGTACCACCTCATGCTCGACGACCTCGAGGTCGAGATCGTCGAGCGCTACGCCCGCGGCAAAACCGTCCTCGAGGTCGGCTGCGGCACGGGCCTCATCCTCGGCCGCGTGGCCGAGTTCGCGAAGGACGCGACCGGCATCGACCTCTCGGGCGGCATGCTCGAGAAGGCCGCCGCCCGTGGCCTCCACGTCGCGCAGGCCTCCGCCACCGCGCTGCCCATCGCCACCGCCTCGGTCGACGTCGCCTACTCGTTCAAGGTGCTCGCCCACATCCCCGACATCGCCGGCGCGATGCGCGAGATGGCGCGCGTCGTGCGCCCGGGCGGCTACGTGATCGCCGAGTTCTACAACGCGCGTTCACTGCGCCGGCTCGTCAAGGCGCTCAAGCCGCCGACGGCGGTCTCCGAAAACACCCACGACGAGCACGTCTACACCCGCTACGACGACGCCGCCGCGATCCGCAGCTACCTGCCCGACGAGCTCGAGTGGGTCACCACGCGCGGCATCCGCGTGATCACGCCGGTCGCGGGCGTCCTGCGTGTTCCTCTGCTCGGCACGGCTGTCCGCTGGGCCGAGCATCGCCTCGCCGATGCGCCGGTCGCACGCGACCACGGTGGGTTCCTCGTCGCGATCTGTCAGCGCCGATAAACGGCGTATAGTCGAGCCGTGGGCCAGATCCTGGTCGTCGACGACGAACAGTCGATGCGAGAGTTTCTCTCGATCTGTCTGCGTCGCGCGGGCCACACCGTCGCCGTGGCCAAGAGCGGTGCGGACGCACTCGAGACGCTCAAGTCGACCCCGATCGACGTCGTCGTCACCGACCTCAAGATGCCCGGCGAGGTCGACGGCCTCGCCCTTCTGCAGACGATCAAGAAGGGCAAACTCCGCCCCAACCACGGCTCGGCGCCGACGAAGATCGATCCCGAGGTCATCCTCGTCACCGCCTACGCGACCGCCGACACCGCGATCGCCGCCATGAAGCAGGGCGCGTACGACTACCTGACCAAGCCATTCCAGGTCGACGAGATCAACGCGGTCATCGATCGCGCCCTCGAGAAGCGTGCGCTCGTCGCGGAGAACATCGCGCTCCGCGACCGCGTCGCCGGCCGCGCGCGCCTCGCCAACCTCCTCGGCAAGAGCCGGGCGATGCAGAACGTCTTCGAGCTCATCGGCAAGATCGCGTCCGCTCGCACCTCCGTCCTCATCACCGGCGAGAGCGGTACCGGCAAGGAGCTCGTCGCCCGCGCCCTGCACAGCGAGGGCTCGCGCGCCAAGGAGCCGTTCATCGCGGTCAACTGCGGCGCCATCCCCGAGGAGCTCATGGAGTCCGAGCTCTTCGGCCACAAGAAGGGCGCGTTCACCGGCGCCATCTCCGATCACCCGGGCATGTTCCAGGAAGCCTCGGGCGGCACCCTCTTCCTCGACGAGATCGGCGAGCTCTCCCCCTCCCTGCAGGTCAAGCTCCTCCGCGTCCTCCAGGAGCGCAAGGTCAAACCCGTCGGCGCCAGCGACGAGCTCGAGGTCGACGTCCGCGTCATCGCCGCGACCAATCGCGAGCTCGAGGCCGAGGTCGCGCGCGGCGCATTCCGCGCAGACCTCTACTACCGCCTCAACGTCATCGAGATCCGCCTCCCTCCGCTTCGCCAGCGCCGCGAGGACATCCCGCTGCTCGCCGAGCACTTCCTCCGCCGGTTCAGCACCGAGCATGGCCGCACCGTCCGCCTGTCGAGCGAGGCGATGCGCAAGCTCGAGGGCCACGACTTCCCCGGCAACGTGCGCGAGCTCGAGAACATGCTCGAGCGCGCGGTCGCGCTGTCGTCGAGCGACATCATCGGCGCGACCGACCTGCCCGATGTCAAAGCGTCGAAGGTCAACGACCAGATCCCATCCGAGTTCCCCCGCGACGGCATCGACCTCGATCGCCTGATCGCCGACTACGAGCGCGGCTGGGTGCAGCGTGCGCTCGACCAGACCGGCGGTGTGCGCAAGAAGGCCGCGGCGCTGCTCGGCATCAGCTTCCGCTCGCTGCGCTACCGGCTCGACAAGCTCGGCTTCGACAAGGGCCCCGACGAGCCCAACGAAGAGTGACTACTCGACCGGTTCGAGCTTCTCGAACTGGCCGGTGTCGATGATGAGGTCGCGACCGCCCGTCGCGAGGTCGGTCATGTCGAAGCCAGGCTTCAGTGGCGCGCCGATCAGGAGGTACATCGACGCGTTCACGGCGGGACGCGTTCCCTTCCACTCGTCCTCGAACTTGCGGCGCATCTCGAGGACCTCGGCAGCGACCACCGCCGAGTCGGCGTCTTCGATCTTGGCGAGCGCGGCGATCATCCGTTTGCGCGCCGCCTCGTCGGAGGTCGTCAGCAGCAGCTCGCGGAGGCCTTCGATGGCACGTTGCTTCTGGCCGAGCCGACTCCGCAGCGCGGCTGCCCACATCGCGGACTCGACCGGGGCGCCGGGCTTTCGAATCGCGGACTCGATGAGCTGGATCCCGCGCTCGCGCCACGCGCGGCGCTGGCCCTCGTCATCGCTCTGTAGATCCTGGATGTAGATCTGACCAGCGAGGTGGAGCATGCGCCAGTCGTCGGGAAACTCCGAGATTCCCTTCTCGAGCAGGCCGACGGCCCGAAGCTTCGCCTGCTGGTCCGCGCCGGTCTCCGCCGCGGTGGTCGCATTCGCCGCGAAGTAATACGCGTGCTGGAACCGGGGATCGAGCGCTGCCGTGGCTTCGCCCAGCGACACGATCGACTCGCCCGTCGTGCCGCGATAGTTGCCGAAGTATCCGCGAAGCCGAATGTAGAGCAGGTCGGCCAGCGCCTCGCGGTAGCCAAACGACACGAACGGCGCAACGGACGCCGACGGCGTGTAGGGCGGCTCGACGACGTCTTGCTTCCCGGTCGACGAACCTCGGGCCGCTTCCCGCGCGACGTGTGCACCGACAAACGCGAAGAGGGCGAGCGCCAGACCGGCCGCGAACCGCACGCGGGAACTATAGCCGAGGCTCACGGCTACTGTACCCATCCCATCTTCCGCTCCCACTCGGCGAGATGCGCCTCCACCTCGGAGGCCGACTCGATGGTCGCGAGCACTTCGCGCGCGGTCTGCGCATCCCCCGCGCGGAACGCGAGCTCTGCAAATCCAACGACGACCTTCGGGGCGTGGACAATTTCGGCCTTGTAGGGCGCGAGGACATCGTAGGCGCGCCCAAACAGCTCGAGTGCAGAGAGCTCCGCAGCGCGCGCTCGCAGCTTCGCCGGCCCGCTCACGTTTACCCCGTCGCGGTGAGCGGCTTCCGCCTGCTCGACCATCGTGTGGATCGACGCCAGGAGCTCGTCGTCCACGTCCCGAGGTGCAAGGGCTAGCGCCTCGCGCGCAGCCTCGTAGTCGGACGCCCGCGCGTGCGCGAGGGCGGTCATCATGATGGCCGTCCTGCATCGCGGGCATTTCGCGAGCTCTGCATCGGCAAGCGCGACCGCGCCGGCGTCGTCGCCGAGGCGGCTCTTGATCTCGGCGCGCAGTGCGGTGATGCGAAGGCGAACCTTCTCGAGCTTGAACGAGAACAACCTGTTCTGCGTCGGGATACTGAACGTCACGTTGCGGACCGCGATCGTCGCGGCAGGCGCCTTCTTCTCGAGGAGCTCCTGGCAGAAGGCGTCGACCTTCTCCAGGCTCGCTCGATCGTGATCAGGGATCAGCGCCGCGAGGATATCGGCCATCTGCACCGCCGCGAATGCGTCCTGATATCCGGCATCGGACTTCGAAAGCTGCAGTGTTTGCGCGAGTGCGGCCTCGTAGCGTTTCTCGCGCATCGATTCGCCGATCGCGAAGCCCTGGGCCATCGGACTCTCGGGATGAAGCGCGAGCTCGCGCGCCCAGAATTGCCGCTCGTCGCGATAGTCCGCGGACCGACTCGCTGACTGCGCGCCGGTGGCGAAGATGGCAGCGATGGCTGCCGCATAGGCCCAGCGACTCGTCGTGCAGGCGAGCAGGCTACCGACGACCAAGGTCAGCCCGAGCACGGGCAGGTACAGAAAGCGCTCGGAGACGAGCGTCTGCATGTTCGTGTAGATGATGTTCGACGTCGGAGCGAGCGTGATCAGGTAGAACGCGATGCCGATCGTGACGAATGACCAGCGCTTACGCGCGACGATCGCGACCGCGATCATGGCGACAAGTGCGATCGCGCCGATCGCCATGTAGAGCGGCGAGTGCAATGAGTGGCCGCTCGAGTAGCGGACCAGGCCTTGCTGGATCGAGAGGTCGTGCGGCGCGAACGAAAGCGAGACGAACCGGCCGATCGTCTCGAGAATCGCCTGGAGGTGGTCCGACGGGCCGATGCCACCCTCGAGGCTGGCGGCCTTGATCGGCAGGAACACGCCCCGCAAACCGAAGTAGGCGACCGCGAGCACGGTCTGCGGAAGTGCGACCCAGACGATGCGCTTGACCACCTGGCGATCGATCGCCGGTCTGCCTGCGGCGACCCATGCTTCGATGCCGACGAATGCAGGCAAGACGATCGCCTGCTCCTTGCACATGTAAGCGGCGAGCGTGCCGAAAACCTCCATCGAGAGCCCACCGCGTTTGCCGGAGAGACGTCGTGCAACACCCTCGGTCGCGACGAGGATCGCGACCATGCAGTAGATGTCGGTACGCCCGGAGATCCACGCCACACTTTCGGCCTTCGTCGGGTGGACCGCAAACAGGAGCGCCGCGAGGAGCGCCGGCAGCATCGCGCCGATCCATCGCCGCAGAACCACGAAGGCGAGCCCGGCGACAGCTGCCTGGGCAAGCGTATTCGTGATGTGGAACATCACCGGGGAGCCGCCACCGAGCTGCCAATCGAGCGCATACGACGCGGTGATCGCCGGACGCCAGTACACGATCCGGCTTCCGAACAGCACGGTCTCTTCGCTGACGTCCCAGAAATCGGTGACGAACCACCGCGGCCACCACGCGAACGAGTGCGCGTACGGGTTCTCCCGAATCAGCGGGTGGTCGTCGTAGATCCAGTTCCCGGCGATCGCGGGCAGGAAC
>JABFXX010000622.1 GCA_013368795.1 Kofleriaceae bacterium | reverse complement strand
GGAGCCAGTACACACCTCCGTGGTCGGCCGGGAATTCGATGTGGGTCAGGGCCAGGGCAAGCAGCCCCGCGCCGACGGCGGCGCCGACGCCGCGCGCGATCGGGACATCCATCGTATCCGTACAGTCGACGATCCCATCGGCGGGAAGCTTACTCGGAGCGCGCACGACGGAGCCGGCGCAGCCGCTCAGCGCGATGACGAGCACGAGGCGACGCATACGGTGACGAATGCCGAGACTACCGCGAACCGCCGCGCGGCGAGCATGCGCTCCGATCGTTGCCGTCGCTTGCCGAGCGCTCTGCTCCGGTAGGTCGTCTAGCGGAGACTCGGCTTGTCGTCCGCAGACAGCGACACTGCGCACCATGACATCCCTGCTGCAGGGAAGGGCGTCTGTCCGGTTGCTGCCGATAGGTCGCGTATCGCCCCCGATGTACGGTCCTCGACAAAGCGAATCGCGAGCACCAACGGATCGGAGCTCCGTTGCTTCGTTATCACCTGATCGATGATCGAACGCCGCTGTTCCGCCTCGAGATGCTCCCATTCCGTTCGCAAGTTGGCGATCGCGCCGATGAGCCTGGTTTCGTCGTCCTGGCTCGCCACGGTTCCCAACGTCTGAGCCAGGTCCTGGCGCAGCTCGTCGAGAATCTGCGCAACGACCTCGTGGTCATCTTCGGCAAGCAGTTGGCGTTCTGGCAGAGACAGCGCTCGTTCGTCGGTGCCGCATCCCAGGGTCGCCACGACCACTCGATCGCGCGTGCTCGGGAACAGCGCATCGACCGAGAAACCGGTCGCGCCCTCCGGCTCCTGCTCCACCTCGGTGAGACGCGAAGCGGACGAGGCCGAGATGCTCCGAGTGGGCGTCCGGACGACCGGCGTCACTCTCGCGACTCGGTCGCCGGACTGCAATGCACCGGGATCAGTGTGGTCCGCACTCGGCAAGACGAGGTATCCGACTACGAATAACGCCATCGTTATCACAGGAACGAGGCCACGTGCATCGAGCCGCACTCGACGCCGCTATCCGCTGATTCGAACACCAAAGAAGGTGGCACCTTGAGACGTAGTCGTTCGATTGATGTCTACGCGCACATAGTAGTAGTCGTTGGCCACGATCGTGTGAGGGAACGCTGTCGTCATCGTTCCGCCGGTCGTGGCCGCCATGGCGTCGGAGCTCAACGAACTTCCGATCGAGGTCAACACTCCGTTGCTAGAATTGAGTTTGATCAGCTGTGCGGTCACATTGGCAGCGGTAGAAAAACCATCCGAATCCGCGAAGGTAACGACGAAGGTCAAGGTTCCGGTTGTCAGCAAGGTGGCAAACGTGATGGGGCAATACAGCGTAATGACGCCGGTAGCGGTCGACTGATGTTTTACCGAACCGCCCGTGACGAGATAGCGATTTGCTTGGATCGCCGGATCGCCAGGCACACAGCCAGCGGCAGGGATGGTCCAGGTGCCTGCGTTGGCCTGGCCAGCCGCCATTGTCGTACCGATGACAGCAACGAACAGTGCGATGACGAGTTTCATTTTGCTCTCCTGTCGTTCGAGTTGCTTCGTGGTTTATTAGTCGCGACTCTTGTTGTTTAGACTGGAGATGGCGATCTCGTCGATTCGGCAAATTTGCATCACTCCCGATATCGTTGCAGCCACGAGTGACGTGCAATACCAAACGGAATGCTAATGACACGCCGGTCAAAGTGATATCCGGCGGATGCTCACCCGGGTGTAAGTGGAGCGAGAGAGCTCGATCAGCGTTCAGGTCGTACGAGCTCGATCGTGAGTGCCCCGACGGCGACACCGGCTGGTCGACCGGCCACCGCATGACCGGGTGTGGGCACCATGAACGCAGGCTTGCTCACGATCGTCAGCTCGTTCATGTGAAGGGGCATATCGCCGATTTCGAACGTCACGACATTCCAGCCAGGCTGGAGCTCGCTCCGAGCGACTTGCACGCCATTCCACATGACAACGACGTCTCGACTTCCAGCAGGAAAGAGCTCGAGTCTGAAGCGCTGCGAGTCGGGCATGAGATTGGGGACGAGCGCCGTTGCCGCAGTCGCGATGGTAAACCGCGCCGCCCGACCTTCGAGCTGCACGCTTCGCGACCATCCGTCCACCAAGAAGTCCTGCAACCCCGCAGCACCGACATTCCACTGGCCCCTGACGCTGAAGAAGCGCGCGTCATCGCGCAGGTCGGCGAGACCCGGCACCAGTGGGTAGAGACCCACGACGCGGTCCCACCGCGAAAGTGGAACATCGTGGGTGAGCGAGAAGAGCGCGTTCGCCGGAAACGCGAATGGGTTGCCAGTGCGTTCGAAGATCGGCTTTGCGAGGCGACGCAGCGGCGCCGGAACGCCGCTGCAGCAAGCTGACATGATCTGGTCGGGCGCTGGCCGCCCACCACGGAACGAGTACACGCGACTCACGTTCCAGACGACGAGCGTGCCGGCGATGGCCCACAGGAGGCCATGCCACACCGTGTGCCGGTAATGCGTCAGGCGAGCGGCAAGCGTTCCTGCGCGCCAGATGAGTCCGCACAAGCCAACGGCCACCGGCAACGTGACGTTGCACATGCGGCGCTGACCGAACGATGCACCAGACCACCAATCCAGAACTGTGCTGTTCAGGTACACCTGCATCACGACCACGAGCAGAAGTCCGACAGCGACCAGACGTGCGCGGCGAGGCAGGAACAGGAGCCCGATACACCCCGCATATGCGAGGGGAGTCGTCGAGAACCACCCGTTTCTCGCCGAGAACAGCACCTCGCTAACCATTGGCGCGTTGAAACGCGTGAAACGCGCACCCTGGGGAATACCGGTCACGTCGCCAAAGACGATGTGCCACTCGAGCAATTGAGGGATGAAGACCACGAGCGCAACGAGGAGACATAAGAGGCCTCCTCCCACCCAACGGCACACGATTCGTGCAAACCCGGGATCCCGGTCACGAGCGGCCACCACGAGCCGAAACAGAACCTCATATGCGACGAGGATCCCGAACGCGCTCTCTTGCACTCGGATCAAGCTGGCGAAACCGAGCAGGACGCCAAGAATCAGCCAGCGTCTCGCGTGATTCTGCCCGAGGCTGTGAGTCCAGTACCAGACAAACAGACTGCATGCGAACGCATCCATCGCATGCGAGTAGCTCGGCATGTACGTGCTGTAGTACGTGAGCGAGGTGCCCAGTAGAGCGCAGACCACGGCGTATGTAGGTGCCCACTTTCCGCCGACGGATCTCGATGCGACTCTCAAGCTCAGTAGCGCCGCACCAATCGCAAATAAGACACTACTGAAGAAGACGATACGCTGGTGCCAGAGCGTGTAGCCGTGGAGGGGAATGTCGGCCCCGAAGAGATTCGCGGTTACTGCGCCGCCCTGCGCGGCCAGAATGAGAGGAGTCCATACCAGGGCTGGCCCGATCGGATGAACGATGCTCTTCCTTCCAGTCTTGGTTACCGGTTCGTGCCAGGGGTCTCCAAACCGCTTCAGGTCATTGCCGAAGTCCCAATCTCCGTCCAGCGCGGTAGAGCGCGCCATCAGATAGAGCATGTGACCGTCGCCGCGTGCCAGAACCGGGCGATACTGTCCGTCACCTCGTGGTGACGTCGGGTCCCCGCCCATGTCCTGATTCGTGCAGTACATGCCAGCGATCATTGCGAATGCGACTGCCAGCAACCAGCGAGGGCCGCGCAATCCACTGATTGCGTTCTTCAAACGAAGTATCAAGGACATGGCTGCGCCGCGATTCGATGCGCGTAGGGCGACGTTGGCTGCGTTTCCGCCGGGTAGCGGAGATCTGCATTATCAACTTTGGTCACTTCGATCACGCAGTAGCCTGATGAGAGTTGTCCTGTTGACTCCGAGCCGACGAGCAGCCTCGCTCTTGTTCCCACAACTACGCGTTACTGCGACCCGCGCGCATTCTCGGCGCGCATCCCCGAGGGTCAGGACAGCGTTCCAGTCCGGTTCGAGCGGAGCAGCGAGGCCCAGTAGCTCCTCTATCAACTGGCTGAAGCTCGTCTTTGGAAGTATCAAATCAGCCTGGCAGCGCTTCTGGAGGTAGCGGAGTGCGTGCACGTCCAGCCCGGCACTCCACAACACGACCAGTATGTCGGGCTGCTGCTGCTTCAGTGAGTTTGCGATCTCGTGTCCTTTCACATCGCCGAGCAACCACTGGTCGAGGATGACGACATCGGGTTCATGTCGTTCGACACGCCTTTGAACCCGAGTAGGATCATCTTCGACGAGCACCTCGCATGAGGTCAGCTGATGCCGAGCGGCGCGCAGTAGTTCGAGCTCGTCGTCGACAACAAGTACGCGCGCGATGCTTCGCATACAACCCACCTCTCAAGAGCGGGAGGACTCTAACATCGGCGATCGACGTTTTGTGAGAGGAAGGAAGGACCTCAGATGTTTGCGGAGGTCTTCGTTTCCGTCGCAGAAATACGTGTGAAACGTTACGGACCGCTTCGAACACGAGTGACGCTGCGTGCGACCGGCTACGCCTTCTCGACGGCGGCATCCCAGCGCTCGAGGTGCTCGTTGACACACTCGCGATCCTGCGTCGGCTTGAACCGGCGCTGCTCGCGCCACGTCGACTCGATCGCCTTCTGATCCTTCCACACGCCCGTGCCGAGCCCGGCGAGGAACGCGGCGCCGAGCGCGGTCGACTCGACGAGCTCGGGGCGCGCGATCTCGACGCCGAGCACATCGCTCTGGAACTGCATGAGGAGATCGTTCGCGGCGGCACCGCCGTCGACCTTGAGCGTCGTCAGCGGACGGCCGGCGTCGCGCTCCATCGCGCGCAGGATGTCGACGTTCTGGAGCGCGATGCCCTCGAGCACGGCGCGGGCGAGGTGCGCTTTCGTCGTGCCGCGCGTGATGCCGGTGATCGATGCGCGCGCCTCGGGACGCCAGTGCGGCGCGCCGAGACCGGCGAACGCGGGGACGACGATCACGCCGCCCGAGTCGGGCACCGAGCGCGCGAGCTCCTCGATCTCCGAGGCCTTCGTGATGAGACCGAGACCGTCGCGCAGCCACTGCACGGCGGCGCCGGCGATGAATGCGGAGCCCTCGAGCGCGTAGCGGAGCTCGCCCGTCGAGAGCTTCCACGCGACGGTGGTGAGCAGGCCCGACCGCGACTGCACCGGCGAGTCGCCCGTGTTCATCAGGATGAACGCGCCGGTGCCGTACGTGCACTTTGCGTCGCCGGGCGCGAAGCACGCCTGGCCGAACAGTGCGGACTGCTGGTCACCCGCGAGGCCCGCGATCGGAACGCCGTCTGGCAGGCCCGGCACGCCCTTCGTCATGCCGCACGTGCCCGACGACGGCACGACATCGGGAAGCAGCGCGCGCGGCACGCCGAGCATCTCGCAGAGCTCGTCGCTCCACTCGAGCTCCTCGATGTCGAACAGGAGCGTGCGTGACGCGTTCGTCACGTCGGTGGCGTGGACGCGGCCGCCGGTGAGGCGCCACAGGAGGTACGAGTCGACCGTGCCGAATGCGAGCGAGCCGTCGCGCGCCGCGGTCGCCATGCCCGGCACGTTGTGGAGCATCCAGCTGACCTTGGTGCCCGAGAAGTACGGATCGATCGTGAGGCCGGTGAGCTGCTTGACCTGCTCCTCCTTGCCGCTCGCCTTGAGCTCGGCGCAGGTGTCGGCGGTCCGGCGGTCCTGCCAGACGATCGCGTTGTGCGCGGCCTTGCCCGTCGCGCGCTCCCAGATGACGGCGGTCTCGCGCTGGTTCGTGATGCCGATCGCCGCGATCGACGACGGCTCGATGCCCTTCATCGCCTGGCCGAGCGCGTCCATGACCGAGGCCCAGATGTCTTCCGGATCGTGCTCGACCCAGCCGGGCTGCGGATAGATCTGGCGGAACTCGCGGTAGCCGCGACCGCGAATGTCGAGCTTCTCGTCGAGGACGAGGACGGTGGAGCCGGTGGTGCCCTGGTCGATCGCGATCACGTGCCTCATGGGCCGACCATAGATCAGCCCGAGGCGTGAGATCAGGCTCGCGACACGTGGCGTCGCAAGAAGTGGATGACCTCGGCGGCGACGATGTCGCGCTCGACGTCGTTCGCGATCACGTGATAGCTGCGCGGCAGGATCCGCGTGCGGACCGCGCTGGTGCGCTCGGCGATCCGGTGCGCGCACGCGACCGGGGCCGTGTGGTCCTGCTGCGCGTGGACGACGAGCACCGGCTGCTTCACGGCATCGAGCGCCGGCTCGACGACCCGCATGAACCGCGCGAGCTCACCGAGCGCTCGGACCGGAATCGCCGGGTAGCCGGGGCTCTCCGCCTTGACCCTGGGGTCGCGGATGTCGGAGCCGCCGAGCTTGGGGAGCGTCTTCAGGCGCGGGGCATACTTCGCGATCGCGCCGGTCATCGCCCATTCGGCGACCTTCGCCGACAGACCCTCGAGCCACAGCGGCGCGGCGAGCGACGCGACCGCGGCGACCTCGGGCCGCTTGCTTGCGAGATGCAGCGACAGAAGACCTCCGAGAGACAGCCCGACGACCGCGACCCGGCTGCAGGACAGGCGCATCTCGTCGAACGCGTCCTCGACGGCGTCGGCCCAGTCGGTCCATCGGGTAGCGTCGAGGTCCTCGATGCGCGTGCCATGGCCCGGGAGGCGCAGGCCGTGCACGGGGAAGCCGGCGCGCGACAGCTCGCCTCCGAGATAGCGCATGTCGTGTGGCGTCCCGGTGAAACCGTGAACGCACACGACGCCGATCGAGGCGTCTCCGTCGAGATCGAACGGCTCGACCCGTGTCACGCGCGGTGAGTTATCACACCGGTGCTCACATTGACAGTTGGCCGTGGGTGCGCTTGGATCGAAAGGATCACGACGGGTTGCGGCTCGCGTGGACAGAGTGCAATGAGCGAGTGGAAGACCCGCATTACCAAGGTCCAGGTCGTCAAACCGGCCAAGGAGAGCGGCGAGGCCTGTCTCGTGCTCATCTATCCGCCGGGTCCCGACATGGGCAAGCGGTTCGCGCTGACGCGGAACGAGATCGTCCTCGGTCGCGGCGCTGACTGCGATATCCAGGTCGACCGCGACTCGGTGTCGCGCCGCCACGCGCGCGTGTTCCGCAGCGGTGACTCGTGGTCCGTCGAGGACCTGCAGTCGACGAACGGCAGCTACGTCAACGACGTGCCGGTCACGAAGAGCGTCCTGCGCGACGCCGACTTCCTGAAGATCGGTGCCGCCATCTTCAAGTTCCTCACGGGCGCTGGCGTCGAAGCCAGCTACCACGAGGAGATCTACAAGATGACGATCGTGGACGCCCTGACCGGCGCCCACAACAAGCGCTACTTCCTCGAGTTCCTCGAGCGCGAGATCGCCCGCTGCGCGCGCTATCGCCGGCCGCTGTCGCTGCTCATGTTCGACATCGACCACTTCAAGCAGATCAACGACAAGCACGGTCACCTCACCGGCGACTACGTGCTCCGCGAGATGTCTCGCCGCCTGCTCGGCCGCGTGCGCCGCGAGGAGCTGCTCGCCCGCTACGGCGGCGAGGAGTTCGCGGCCGTGCTTCCCGAGACCGACCTGACGGGTGCGCGCACGTTCGGCGAGCAGATCCGTCGCCTCGTCGCGGACCAGCCGTTCGAGTACGAGGGCGACAAGTTCCCGGTGACGGTCTCCGTCGGCGTCGCGTGCGTCGAGGGCGAGGACGTCGACGTGACGAACTTCATCAAGATCGCGGACGACCACCTCTATCGCGCCAAGCGCGAGGGTCGTAACCGCGTCGTCGGCTGATCACTCCATCAGGTGATCGATGTAGTAGCTGCGGCCGCGGACGAACTCCGCGGTCACGCCGAACACGCTGACCGCCGCCGCGACGATCGTCAGCGGCACCGCCTGGTCCTTCATCACGAGCGCGGCGCCGAGCAGCACCGAGATGCCGAGCACGCGGCCGCCCCATGCGAGCGCGAGCGTCGCTGCCTTGTGGTGTGACAGCAGGTTGTCGAGGCCGCCGACCGCGAGCTCGATCGCGAGGATCGTGAAGATCGTCCAGCGCGGCGCGTCGGTGTAGACGAGCACGGCGAACAGCAGGATCGGCAGCGCCAGCGAGCCGATCAGGCGGACACCGTCGGCGCGCGAGAAGTCGCCGCGGCCGCGCAGCTGCTTCCAGCCGACCATGATGTAGTCGATCGCGCTGATCCACGTGATCGCGACGACGCCGATCATGAGCGCACGCGGCGCGTACTGCTCGTCGTAGAGGAACACGGCGAGCAGCGCGAGGAAGCTGCCGGTCATCACGAACGAGCCGCGCCACAGCTTCTTCTTGGTGAACCAGTGGATGACCATCGCGATCATCGGGATGATCGCGCCGGCGGTGAACAGGCCGAGCAGCCAGTTCTTGTTCTCGATCAGCGGGAACAGCAGCATGACGCCGATGCCCTGCATCTGCGTCCAGGTCTTGGCCTTCGCGAGGTAGCTCGTCTTGAGCGACAGGTTGCGCTGCTCGTACGCAGAGCGCAGCGCGGTGATGAAGAACTCGCGCGTGAACATCAGCGCGCATGCCCACCACGGAACGAGGCCGATGTCGGCGAACGGCGTGTACGCGAACGCGATGAAGATCTTGTCCGCGATCGGATCGAGCAGGCCGCCGAGCACGGTCGGGCCGTACTTGCGGGCGAGCATGCCGTCGACCCAGTCGGTGCAGCCGATGATCGTGCCGGCGATCAGCGCGCTCCACATGTACGTGTTGCCGTGGTAGCCGTCCTGGCCGCCGCGGTAGATGAGCCACGACAGCAGGGGCATGGGGATCAGGCGCAACAGGGTGACCTGGTTCGCCGTGATCCATGGCTTGCCCTTCGGAGGCACGGGCCGACCCTATCAAAGACCTTCCCGGAACGCGATCCTCGTGGGCGCGTCGCGCGCAGGCGGTCGGGGAACGGCTCACGAGAATCTGGGAGGCCGGGGGCCCGAGCTCACAGCTGGCCGCCGCCGCTGTCGTCGGTCGTCACGCAGTTGACCTTCACGTGGACATCGGACGAGGGGACGACGCCGTTGCGGTCGATCACGAGCTTGTCGTGCGCCGAGGTGTAGAAGCACTTCTCTGGATCCTGCTCGATCTTCCAGCATGGAATGCGCCCGGTGCCACACTGCGGGATGACCGCGAGCTCCTCTTCTGCATTGCCGGGCAGCCGGCGCACGTCGGTCACCGTGCAGTCGGCCTGTAGGCCGTCCGTGTCGGGATCGAGATCGGCGACCGGATTCTCGAAACAGTAGTCGCCGAACGCCCGCTTGAGCGTCGCGCCGATGTCCACGAGTGCCTGGGAGAGGTCTGCGCCGCAGATCGACGTCTGCACGTGATTCGGGAACTGCTCGAGGAATGCGTTCGTGCGGATCGCAGGGAACGCAGTCTGGTCGCCGTACTCGCAGGACGGGGCGAGGACAGGAGTGCCGGCGTTGGTCGTGATCTTGAATTTCGTCGGATCTCCGACGATGCCGGCGACGATGATGTCGTCATCGGGGTCCGCCTTGAGGCTCTCGAGATAGTCGACGTAGCTGTCGACGCTGTTCAGATACTGGGAGTTCTCCTTGGGCCGACAGTCGTTCCGCTCGCCTGGAATGGTCAGGTCGGGCTGGTCGTCACACTCGATGCCGGAGGAGGTGCAGCGAAAATTGACGATATCGCTTACGTTGCCCTGGCTCGGCAGATCGAACAGCGACTTGTGCGCGAGCGAACAGTCGTCCTCGTCGGCGATGACGATCACCGCGAGCTTGGCATTCTTGCGGATGAAGCCGGCATTGCCGGGGTTCTCGATCGCTCGCTGGATCGAGCCGAGGTGCTGCTCGATGCCGCAGCCGTCGATGCCGACGTTCGCGATCGCCGAGAAGGCATCCGCGAGCGTGCCCGTGTAGTTGCGAGTCCGCGCGCCGCCGCCGCCTTCTTCGTCGACGATGTACCTGCCGTTGAACAGTGTCGGTGCAGTGCGAAGGTTGCCGTCGTCGCCGCTGGCCGCGCACGATGCGCCGAACCCCTGCGTTCCGACGCCGTCGCTCGCGTGCTGGCCGTAGTTCGACGTCGCGACGCCGATGTGCACGTTCGGCAGCCCACCCTCGAGGGTCTCGAGCACCGACATGAACCGGGGGAAGTTGGCGCGCAGCGACGCCTGCTCGGCCTCCATCGACCGCGAGTTGTCGACGAGGAACAGGATGTCGACGTCTCGGTTCGGGACGGCCGGCAGGTCCTTCGTTTCGACCTTTCCCTGCACGGGATACACGGACGCGATCGAGCGATCGGCACAACCGGGGAGCAGCGCGAGCGCGAGGAGCGGAAGCGGCCGAATTGAGCGATGCATGCCCGTTCGTGTCGGGCACCGCGCGCGTCCGTCACCGAAAACAAAAACGGCGCGGAAGCCCGCGCCGTCGTTGAGTGGAAGACGAGGTCTTACTCGGCTTCGGTCACGCAGTACGAGACGACGTGCGTGTCCGGGGCGGGCGCCTGGCTACGCTCGATCTTCAGCGTCAGGTGATCGCCAGCGGTGCAGTTCATCGTGTCGGTCTGGATCGACCAGCACGGCTTGTTCGTCGACGACGAGGGCGTCATCACGTTGTTGCACTGCGGGAGAACCGTCTCGGACTGGTTCGCCTTGCCGAAGTTCGTGACGTCCGACACCGAGCAGTCGTACTGGTCGCCAGCCGTGTCGGGATCGACGTCGGCGAGCTTGCCTTCGATGCACGGCGAGCCGATGACCGTACGGAGCAGCTGAGCGATCTGCGTCAGCGCACCCGAGAGGTCCTGCTGGCAGATCGTCTGGAACGTGCTGCGGTTCGGGAACGAGTCGAGGAACTCCTTCAGACGGACCGACGGGTCGGCGACCTCGGTGCCGTTCGCGCCCTGGTACGAGCACGAGTGCGCGACCGCCGGGATCATCGTGGTGCTCTGCGGAGGCGAGCGGAGCTCGACCTCGTACGGCATCGTCGGACCCGCGATACCGGCGACGATGACGTTCGCCGGGTCGCTCTTCAGGCCCTTGAAGAACGAGACGTAATCGCTGACCTTCGTCAGGTAGTTGCCGCTCTCGTTCGAGGTGCAGCCGCCCTTCGGGCCCGTCGCGTTCATCGCGGTCGGATCCGCGCCGCCCGTCGCGCAGGTGTGGCCGAAGCGGTTGCAGCGGAACGACTGCAGAGGTCCGAGCGTCATCGTGTCGCTGCTCAGCAGCGTCGACTTCGCCATCGAGCAGTCATCCTCGTCCTGGATGAAGATGAGCGCGAGGTACGCGTTCTGGCGGATGAAGCCCGCGTTCGCCGGGTTGTTGTCCACGGCGCGCTTCGCGGCCTCGATGTGCTGCTCGAAACCGCAACCGCTGGCGCCGAGGCTCGCGATCGCCGAGAACGCCGCGGAGAGCTCACCGGTGTAGTTCTTCGTGCGCGTACCGTCGGTGTTCTTGGTGTCGCTGATGAACGAGCCCTGAACGAGCGCGTTCGTCTGCAGGTTGCCGTTCTTGCCGCCGCTGTTGCTGCATCCGCCGGTGCTGCCGGGGATCGACGCGGCGGCCGTACCGTCGGCAGCCTTGGTGCCGAGGTCGGAGCTGGCGACGCCGATGTGAACGTTCGGCAGACCGCCCTCGATCGTGTTCAGGACGTTGATGAAGTTCGGGAAGTTGTTCTTGAGGTTCGTCTGCTTGTCGAGCATCGACGGCGAGTCGTCGATGACGAACAGGATGTCGATGTCTCGATTTACAGAGACCGGGATGTCCTTGTACTCGACGCGACCCTGTTTGGGGTCGACCTCGGAGATCGTGCGATCCGGACAGCCGGCAAGCAGGCCGACCGCGGTCAGCCCCAGGAACGAAGTCATACGAACGGCGTTGCGCATTGGCGCACCTCCAGTGCTGGTGCAGCTTAGAGCAAGTGCCCCGCCAATTTGAAGTCCAAGCAGTTTTAAACGCTTACTTCGACGCGGCGGGCTGTCAGCCGCCAACTTTGTTGGCGATCTGGATCGTTTGTTGGCGGAAAACCCGAGGGTTTCCGATCACTTCACGACGCACTGGCCCGAAATCGCGGGGTGATACGGGTCACCGAAGCCGTGAACCTTCATCGCGTAGTGCGCCTCGGGCTCGAAGCACGCCGCGGGTTCGTCGACGAGCTCCCAGCACGGAAGGGTCTTGCCGCAGTAGGGGAGCGCCTGGGTGCGGCCGTCGAGGAAGTACTCCATGGCGCAATCGAACTGGTCGCCGGGCGTTTCGGGATCGAGATCGAGCGGCTTCTGTACGCAGGCGATGCCGAGCGTCGTCTTGTGGACCTGCGCGAGCAGATCGAAGGCCTCGCTCCAGTCCATCGATCCGATCGGCGTCACCTCGCTGCGATTGGGGAACTGGGTATGGAGCTCGTCGAGCCGGGGCAGGCCTGGCGTGTAGATGCCCGACACGATCATCGACGTCGGATCGTCTCGCGTGCCCTTGAGGGATGCCGCGTAGTCGCCGGCGCCGCCCGGTGATGCATCGTCGGCGGCCGCGATCGTGACGACCGCGAGGTATGCGTCCAGCCGCGCAAAGTCATTCGCGAGCGCACCCTCCGCGGCCGCGAACAGCCGACTCGGCCCCTGCCTCGTGGCGCCGACATCCATCAGCGAGAGGAGCGCCTCGTGCAGCGCTCCCCTGTAGTTCACGATGTGTGGCCCGCCGAAGTCGCCCGCGTCGGAGATGAACGCGCCGTCGACCAGGCTCGAGCGCCGGAGTGTGCCGTCGGTCGTCACCGCGATGCGAACGCTCGGCTGACCCGTATAGATCGTTCCGAGCATTGCATCGACGACCGCAGGAAATGCGCGGAGCTTGCTCTGCCAGAGCGTCATCGCGGTCGTGTCGTCGATGACGAACAACAGATCGATCCGCGGCGGTGTGAGCTCCGGGAGGTAGTAGCTCTCGACGTGGCTATGGACGTCGGGAGGCCGGCGCTCGAAGTCATCGGTGCACGCGGTGAGCGAGAGCGCGAGGATCGCGACCTGGAAGATCGGGCCGTTCACTTCACGACGCATTGACCGCGAACCTCCGGGTGA
>JABFXX010000106.1 GCA_013368795.1 Kofleriaceae bacterium | reverse complement strand
GGACGCTCGTCACGGTCGCGACGCGGACGATCGCGATCGCGGTCGAAGCGGCGCTCGCCACGGTCGCGATCGAAGCGACGCTCGCCGCGCTCGCCGCGATCCTCGAAGCGGGGACGCTCACCGCGCTCGCCACGCTCACCATCGCCGACGCGCGGACGCTCGCCACGCTCACCGTCGCCAAAGCGCGGACGCTCGGCGCGCTCGCCATCGCCGAAGCGGGGGCGCTCGCGATCCTCGCCACCGAAGCGCGGACGCTCGCGGTCGCGATCGAAGCGGCGCTCACCGCGCTCGCCACGCTCACCGCGCTCGCCGTCGCCGAAGCGCGGACGCTCGCGGTCGCGATCGAAGCGACGCTCGCCGCGCTCGCCACGGTCCTCGAAGCGGGGACGCTCGGCGCGCTCGCCGCGCTCCTCGCCGTCGCCGGCCTCTGGGCGCTCGCGACGCGGACGCGCCGTCTTCGTGCTGAGCTGGTTCAGCTTCTCGGCCACGAGGGCGGCAAGCACGCGCTTACCGTCCTGCTTATTGAGGAGCTTCTCGAAGATCTGGCGCTCGAGGTCGCTCGCCGTGCCCTGGACGCCGCGGATCAGGATCTGAATCGGGTCAGGCGGCTGCGGCACGCCGACGGGCGGCAGCGGCACCTTCAGCTTGCCGATGAAGATGTCGTCCTTCGGCAGGATGCGCTCTTCCGGCTTGATGCCGAACTGGAGGCGCACGTAGCGGAAGTTGCCGAGCTCGCGCGGACCGACGAGCGAGAGGGCGGTGCCCTTCTTGCCGGCGCGGCCCGTGCGGCCGGTGCGGTGCACGTAGACCTCGGGCGACTCGGGCACCGAGTAGTTGATCACGTGCGAGAGGTTCGAGATGTCGATGCCGCGCGCGGCGACGTCGGTCGCGCACAGGAAGCGAAGGTTCTTCGCCTTCATGCGGCCCATGACGCGCTCGCGGTCGCTCTGCGACAGGTCGCTCGACAGCGGCTCCGCGTCGAGGCCCTGCTTCTGCAGGAACTTGGCGACCATCGTCGTCTCGTCGCGCATGTTGCAGAAGATGATCGCGCTCTCCGGCTCCTCGGCGAGGAGGATCTTCAGGAGGTCGCGGCTACGCGCGATACCGCTGACGATGTAGTACGCGTGGTGAATGTCGCTGACCGTCATCGAGTCGCGCGACAGCGAGATCAGCTCCGGCGTCGTCATGTGACGGCGCGAGTAGCGGGTGACCTCGTCGGGCATCGTCGCCGAGAACAGCATCGTCTGGTGCTTCTCGGGCAGGTGCGACGTGACGCGCTCGATGTCCTCGAGGAAGCCCATCGACAGCATCTCGTCGCACTCGTCGAGGACGAACGTCGAGATGGTGCGGCAGTCGAGCGTGCGGCGGCTGATGTGATCGAGCACGCGGCCCGGCGTGCCGACGATGATGTGGACGCCGTTCTTGAGCGCGGTGATCTGCTTGCCGATCGGCGCGCCACCGTAGAGAGCCTCGACGATGATGCCGCGGTGCTTACCGATCTGCGTCAGCTCGCGCGCGACCTGCAGTGCGAGCTCGCGCGTCGGCGCGAGGATCATCGCCTGCGGCTGGCGGTGCGTCGGGACGAGGCGGTTGATCAGCGGCAGACCGAATGCGGTCGTCTTGCCGGTACCCGTGCGCGACTGGACCAGCAGGTCCTTGCCCTCGTTGACGGGCTTGAACACGGCGGTCTGCACCGGCGTCGGTGCGAAGTACCCCATGTCGTCGAGCGCTTGCTTGACGTCGGGGTGCAGCCCGAGGTCATCGAAGCTGGGCGGCTTCGGCTCGGCCGGCGCGGCCTCAGAGGTGGATTCGGTGGTCTCGCTCGTCGCGGTCATGGCGGCCATCACAGAGGCCGCGTCCGCCGTACCGTTCTCGGTCGGCGTCGTATCGTTCGTCATCACTAGAAACCTTGAAGAATTGATCCGTCCCGAGGTCTTCCAGTCGGGCCGCTGGTCGATTCGCAGAGCCTGCATTCGCCGGAACCAAGCGACGTCGCTGGTTGCGGGCAGGCGTAGCGGCATCGAGACAGAGCTCGCGCTGCACGTGTTCGTGCTCGCAAGCGCTGGCGTTTTCCGAAACCGTCGTCATCTGTCCTGGATTGCCGCGAACCATAGTCGGCCAACCCAGGCGGGTCAAGCGAGGACTACGGGCGGGCCACGTCGAGGCGGACAATGCCGTCGCCGTCGGATTCGCCGGTTCCGGCCACCTGGGCGTCCAATTCGCAGACGTCGGGAGCGTGCGTCAGGTCGGTGCACAGGGTCGTCGGCGGCGGGATCTGGAAGATCCGCAGGGAGCTGCCCTCGACGGGCTCGCCGTGCGGATCGACGATCCGGCCGTGAAGGTAGGCGGCGTCCGGCATCGTGACGCTGTCGAGGTTGATCGTCGCCTGGCTCGAGACGCGAGGAATTTCGAGGTCGAGGATCTGCCAGGTCGGCGCCGTCGAGCCCTTCGGGGTCTCGAACGTCACGTCATAGCGGCCCCACGCATCATCCAGCGCCGGATCGACCCAGACCACGAAGATGCCGTTCGCCTGGGTGATCGTCGTGGCCGCAGGAATCTCGTCGAGGAAATCCTGAGCCTCCGGGCGCAGCGTCCACAAGAAGCGCTGCGACCGCCGCGCGGTTACCGTGACATCGCGCAGCGGGGTGCCCGCGAAGTCGACGACCTTGCCGCTGATCGCGACGCGAGATGGCAACTGGACGTCCGTCGTCGTCAACGCGAACGGGGCGTCGTACACGGCGCCGAGGTTCGAGCTCGCCGGTGGAACGATCCGCAGCTTGTACGTCGGGACGAGCGCGACGCCGTCGAGCAGCGACAGCGTCGCGTAGCCGTCGTCGCCGGTGATCGCCTCGGACGTGAGCTCGGCGCCGGCCGCGCCGGTGAACGCCGCATCGACGGTGCCGGTCACGATCACGCGGGCGCCGGTCACCGGCTTGACCATGCCGTCGCCGGCGAGGCCCTTCACGAGGAGCTTCACCTTCACCGAGTTGCCAAGGCCCGACGGCTGCGCGAGCGGGCGGGCACCCGGCGTCGGCGACATGTTCGTCAGGTGCAGGCTCGGCGCGACGACGTTGTCCTCGTAGGGCGTCGCGGCGATCTCGATCTGACCGACGACGCTGTCGGCGAGCGTGATCGTGTACTGGCCGTTCGTGACGTAGTCGACCGTCGACACTTCGGTCTGGGCCGACTGCGCATCGATCTTGCCCAGCGCGACGACGCGGTAGCCGACGAGCGCCGTGCCGAGGGAATCCTTCAACGTGCCGCTGATCGTCACCGGATATGCGCTGCCGAGCGTGTACGTCTGGTGCTCGCTGTCCTCGGTCGCCGCGAGCATCAGTCGCTTCGGCGGCACGATCTCGGCCGGGTGCGCGTTGCCGTCGGTCGGCGGCTTCTAGCCACCGCCCTAGGGATCGATCGTCACCGTGTAAGGCTCGTCGCCGGGCAGCGTGCGCGGAATGTTGATCGAGAACGAATCCACGCCGCGCGGCTGGCCCGCCTTGGACTGCACCGACAGCCGCAGCGTCGGGCCGCCGGGGAATCGCGACGGGCGGGTGAACCGGACCTCGGCGGCGATCGACGTCATCGGGCACGTCTGGTTCGTGCCCATGCAGTACGCTTCGACGCGGCCGCTGATCGTCACCGGCGTCTCGAGCGCGATGTCGCCGAGCCAGCCGTCGCGGGCGAGCGAGATCAGCGGGATCTCGGTCGCGACGACATCGCTGCGCGTGCTCGGCGCCGACACCGTCGCGGCGAACTCGCCCATCGGCGGGTTGCCGTAGCAGACGCCTTCGTCGCAGACCTCGCCGTTCACCGCGTCGCAGTCGCTCGTCGCCGAGCACTCCGGCGGCGCCTCCTTGGGGACCTCGAGGCAGCCGGCAGCCGCGAGCGCGAGGAGCCAGGCGCGCTTCACTGGCCGCGCCCCTGACACTTGAGGAAGTAGACGCGAGACGTCGACAGGCCGCCGGGCGGCATCGCCTGGAAGAGGGGCTGCACGCCGGTCTCGAGCACCTCGCGGTCGAACACCATCACCTGCATCACGCGGGTCGCGCCGATATCGTCGTTCTGGCAGAGGCCGGTCAGCGGCAACGTGCAGGTCCGCTCGACGGTCGTGCCGGCCGACACGCAGCTCGCGCGCGCCGGCGTCGGATCGTTGCTGCTGTAGTCGACGAAGACCTTGCCGTACAGCGTGTCGTCGAGGTCCGTGTCGTGGAACGTCGCGATGATCGTTCCCATGCCTTGCTCGAACGTCACGGTCGACAGCTCGGGCAGCTCGACGTTGTCCGCGCGCAGAGACACGATCGCCGGCGCTGCATTGGCGCCCGCATCCGTCGTGTCGACGGACAGAGACGGTGGGATCACGCAACCGGCGAACATCGTAGAGAGGGCGAGGGCCCTGAGCACACCCCTGTCATGCAGCGCGCGCGCCACGCCCGTTCGCCCCCGTCTCCTCGCGGAGTTAGGGCCGAAATCGGCGCTCACGTGATCGTGTGGGTCGGACATCTGCGTCATGGGGTGTCGCGGAACGGGGCGATGGAGATCACACCGGTTCGGGTGGGACGTCGCCGCCGCCTTCGTCTGACTCCTTCTCGAGGTGACGGAACACGGTCCGCGGATCGACGCCGAGGTCGCGCGCCGTCTTCGTCCGGTTGCCGTTGTTGAGCGCGAGGACCTCGTTGATGTACTCGCGCTGGAACTTCTCCTTCGCCTCGGCGAGCGTGAGGATCTGCGGCAGCACGTCGCCGGTCAGCCCGAGGTCGTCGGGGCCGATCACCGTCGACTCGCAGAGCACGATTGCCTTCTTGATGCGGTTTTCGAGCTCGCGGATGTTGCCGGGCCAGTTGTGCTTGCGGATCGCGACCGCGGCGTTCGGCGAGAACCCCTTCACCTTGGCGTCGTACTCGCGCGCGTAGCGTGACAGGAGATAGCGCGCGATCACGAGCACGTCGTCGCCGCGCACGCGCAGCGGCGGCAGCTCGACATTGACCACGTTGAGCCGGTAGTAGAGGTCCTCGCGGAACCGGCCGTTCTGGATCTCCTTCTCGAGGTCGCGGTTCGTCGCGGCGAGGATGCGGATGTCGCAGTTCTCGGGCCGCGTATCGCCGACGCGGAACACGACCTTCTCCTGGATCGCGCGCAGCAGCTTCACTTGCAGCTCGATCGGCATCTCGCCGATCTCGTCGAGGAACAGCGTGCCGCCATCGGCCGCCTGGAACTTGCCCTGCTTGTTCGCGACGGCGCCGGTGAACGCGCCCTTGATGTGACCGAACAGCTCGCTCTCGAGCAGGTTCTCGGGAATCGCGCCGCAGTTGATCGTGATGAACGGCTTGCCGGTGCGCGGCGAGCGATTGTGGATCTCGCGCGCGATCAGCTCCTTGCCGGTGCCGGTCTCGCCGGTGATCAGCACGCTGATGTCCGTCGGCGAGATCTTCTCGACCTTGCGGAACACCTGCTGCATCGGCGGCGACGTGCCGACGATCTCGCCGAACCGGTACTGCTCGAGCCGATCGTTCAGGCGCTTGTTGTCGTGGCGCAGCTCGTTGAGCAGCAGCGCGTTCGCGACGATCAGCGACGCCTGCGAGCTGAACACCGTCAACACGCGCAGCGTCTGGTCCTGGAACAGATCGCGGATCGAGTCGTTGCCGACGTAGATGATGCCGAGCAGGCGACCGCGGTCGAGCAGCGGCACGCAGATGACGCTCGAGACCCTCAGGTGCATCACGCTCTTCGCCGAGCCGAACTCGTCGTCGCTCATCGCGTCCGACACGATCACGGGCTTTCGCGACCGCACGACCTTCGCGATGATCGAGTCGGACAGCTGGCTGACCGCATCGGCGATGTTCTCGCGATTGAGGTTGCGCGCGACCTTCACGTCGAGCGTCTCACCCTCGAGCAGGATCAAAAAGCCCTTGTCGGCGTTCGTGATCTCGATGACCGCATCCATCAGGCTCTCGAGCAGCTCGCTGAGATCGCGGACGTGCATGAGCCGGTCGGAGAACTCGAACAGCTTGGTGTACGCGTCGAGGTCGGCGATCGTATTCGCGGCCTCGGCCTCGACCGGCGGCGCCTCGTCGACCATCGCGAACCGCAGGTCGATCGAGCCGATCACGAGCCGCTCGTCGTGGCTGAGCTTGTGCTTGCTGCGCTTCTTGCCGTTGACGACGAACTCCGTCTTCTTCGGCGCGAACACCGTGTAGGTCTGGCCATCGAAGTGGATCGCGTAACCGTCGGGGACGAGGGGATCCGGCAGCACGATGTCGTTGTCGGGGCCCGAGCCGAGCGACGTGATCTTCTTGTGCAGGTGATAGATCGTCGGCGGATGACCAGGGGCAGTGAGGCGAAGCGAGGGCATCTAGTTCTCCCAACCTAGGCCGATGCCCACGCTGTCCGGCGTGAGCATCGGAGAAATCTGCATGCGCTCGAGGAGCGACGTCTTCTTCGGCTTCTTGGGCTTCGGCTTCTCTTGCAGGTACTCGGGCAACAGCGACTCGTCGATCTGCGCGCGAACCTGGCGCTTGTAGTGGAGGTTCGCGTCGACGACGCCCCACACGTAGAACGCGAAGAACGCGATGCCGGTCCCGATCTCGATCTGCTGTAGCCGGCGCACGCGCGGACCTTCGAGCACCGGGACCTTGTCGGACCGGATGCCGTACTTGTTCGTCAGATAGGCGAAGATGCCGACGCTGGTCGCACCGGTCACCGCCTGCGCGCCGAGGAACAGCAGGCCCTTCGCGGTGTCGCCGTTCTGGTACTGGCCGAGGAACGGCACGAACGTCAGGTAGTAGGGGTTGTCGCGAACGCCGACGAGGCTCTGTTTGATCTTGCGGATGCGCTCGGCTTCCTCGGCCTCGCGGCGCGCGTTCGCCTCGCGCTCGCGGCGCGTGCGGATGTCCGCCTTCGTGTCGTCGAACAGGACGATCGCGCGCTTGTTCGTGATGACGAGTGGGTCGAGCTGCTTGTTCGGATCGAGCTCGAGCGCCTTCTCGAACTCTCGCTTGGCGCCGCCGTCGTCGCCGGTCTCGAGCCGGCATACGCCGAGGTTGACGTAGGCCTCGACGAGATCGTTCGTGTCGGCGAGCTGGACGCGCGGGTAGAGCAGGAAGTTGTAGCGGTCGCGCGCCTCGAGGAACTGGCCATCGCGGAACGCCTTGTTCGCGGTCGCGAGGTCCTCGCGCGGCGTCGCGAGCGCGAAGCTCGTCGCGAACGCGAGCACGACCGCGACGATGGCGATCAGTCGAGCTTGCACGGAACCTCGCTGACGCGGCCGGCGGTCACGGTGATCGCCTTCGAATCGGTGTGCTCGCCGTCCGAGAACGTGACGGTCACCGACTTCGTTGACGACGTCGCGTCGCGCTCGAACGGAATCGGCAGCTCCGAGTCGAGCGACGGCGTGCGCTGCTGCGGCCTGCCGTTGGACATCCACTCGACGGACACCGCGACCTCGGCCTTGCGCTTGATCTCGCAGACTGGCTTCAGCATGCCGGGCTTGAACTGCAGCGACGCGCGTGCGTCCTTCGTCGTCCGGTCGAGCTGGACCGCCTCGGTCTGGCAGCAGTCGTGCTGGACCTCGATGCGCATCGGCCCGTCGACGCTGACGACGAACGTCTTGCCGTTGACCGGTTGCCACGGACCGCCGGGATATCGCCACTGCGCGCCGGTGAACGTGACGGTCACCGGGACCTCGATGGGCGCGATCACCTGCGGACCGGCGTCGATCGGCGGCGCGACGACGACGGTGTTGCCGCCGTTCGGCCGGGTGGGTGCGTCGATATCGGCGACGTCGGCGCCGGCATCGATCTCGATCGGCGGCGGCTCGACCTGGGCGACGTTCGTGCTCGGCTCGGTGTGCACGCCGCTCGGCGTCTCGATCGGCGGGGCAGGGGGCGCTTCCGGCGGCGGCGGCTTCGTCCGCTGATGGATCGTGTAGCCGCCGACCGCGATCGCGCTGGCGGCGACGAGCGCGATGCCCGCGGTCTTGAGCCGCGCGCGGCGATTGAGGCCGTCGAGGATCGCGACGACCTTCGCGTTCTCGGGGTCGATCGTCAGCACGCGATCGAACGCGTCGAGCGCCTTCGCCTGATCCTTCTGCGCGAGCAGCTCCTGGCCGCGCCGCGTGAGGTGATCGACGAGCCGCTCTTTCAGCGCGAGCTCGTACGGCCCCGGCGCCTTGAAGTAGCGCGCGAGCTCGCTCGTCAGCTTGTCGACGGGCAGCCCCGACTCCTCGAGATACGCCTCGAGCGCGAGCACCATCTCGCCGATCGCCGCGTAGCGATCGCCGGGCTGCGCCGCCATCGCCTTCAGGATGATCCGGCCGAGCCGGTTGCCGATGCGAGGGTTCGCCTGGCGCGGATCGGTGAACTTGCACTCGGCGATGCGCTTCAGCACCTCGTGCGGGTTCTTGCCCTCGAACGGCAGCTTCCCGACGGTGAGCTGGTACAGCACGATGCCGACCGCGAACACGTCCGTCCGGAAGTCGAGTGGTCGCCCCTCGACGTGCTCGGGCGCCATGTACGCCGGCGAGCCGAGCAGCTGTCCCGTCACGGTCAGCCGCTCGAGGTCGACCATGTGCGAGATGCCGAAGTCCATCAGCTTCACGACGCCGTCGGACCGGATCATGATGTTTTCCGGTTTGACGTCGCGGTGGAGGATCGAGCCGGCGTGCGCGTGGGCAAGGGCGCGCGCGACCTGCAGCATGACCATCGCGCCGACCTCGGGGTACGCGATCGGCCGGTCTGTGATGAACTGCTTGAGCGTCTGGCCGTCGATGAACTCGGTGACGATGTAGCTCTCCGAGCCCTCCTTCGCCGAGTAGTCGAAGATCTCGAGGATGTTCTCGTGGCGCAGCTTCGCGACCGCCTGGGCCTCGCGCTCGAACCGGTCGCGCGCCTCCTGGTAGTCGGACAGATGCTTGTGGAGGATCTTGATCGCGACGGTGCGCTTGAGGGATCGGTCGAGCCCGCGATAGACGACTGCCATCCCGCCCTGGCCCACACGTTCCAGCAGCTCGTACTTGTCGAGGACCTGGCCGACCTGAATCAATCCCGTGCTCGCTTTGCCATGACAACGATGTCACGGCGCGTTCCCTACGTTGATGAGACCGGCCGGCGGTCCCATAAGGTTGTCTAAGGCCTCAAGTCTACGCTTGTAATCGCGAATCGAGCAAGGCGCGAGGGCCGCCTTGGTCTGACGCGGCCGTCATTCGGGTAGGCTACGTACCGGGTGGATCGGCTCAGGCAAGCTCTGCGTTCGGTGTCGGCAGCGGTCACGGCGTTCACGGAGACGACCACGAACTACGAGCGGCTGCTCGACACCGTCGTCCGCACGGTCGCCGAGGTGGTGCCCGATACCTGCGTCGTCTCGCTGCGTTCGGAGCACGATGACACGCTGACGGTGGTCGCGGTCCACGATGCCGACCCCCGGGTCGTCGAGGCGTACGCGCAGATGATCGGCCAGCCCCGGCCGCTCAGCGAGTTCTCCGCCCAGGCGCTCGCGCGCGGGACCACGTTCTTGCCCGAGATCGACCTGGCAGACCTCGAGCGCAACGCCCCGAAGGACAGCCTCGATCTCCTGAGGACGATCGGTGCCCGCGGCATGCTCGTCGTGCCGCTCAAGTCGCGCGGCGAGCTGCTCGGCCTGCTCAGCGTGACGCGGCGGCGCCCCGACCTGCCGCCGCTCGACGACGTCGATCGCGAGCTCGTCGAGCACCTCGCCAATCACGCGGCGCTCGCGCTCGGCAATGCGATGCTGTTCCGCGAGTTGCTCCGCAGCGAGAACCTGCGCGAGCTCGCGGCGCGGGCCGCCGAGGCGAACCGGTTCGTCGACGTCATCCTCGAGCACATCCCCGACATGGTGTTCGTGAAGGACGCCGAGAAGCTCGAGTTCGTGCGGTTCAACCGCGCCGGCGAGGAGCTGCTCGGATTTCCTCGTACCGAGCTGATCGGCAAGAGCGATCGCGACTTCTTCCCGCCCGGTGAAGCCGAGTTCTTCATCGCGAAGGACCGCGAGACGCTCGCGAGCGGCGTGCTCGTCGATATCCCCGAGGAGCCGATCCGGACCAAGCACGGTCCGCGCTGGCTCCACACGAAGAAGGTGCCGATCGTCGACGACGCTGGCGTGCCTCGCTTCCTGCTCGGGATCTCGCACGACATCACCGAGCGCAAGGCGGCCGAAGCCGCGCTGAAGGCCGCGAAGGACAACGCGGAGGCCGCGAACCGCGAGCTCGAGGCGTTCAGCTACTCGGTCGCGCACGATCTACGCGCGCCGCTCCGCGCGATCGATGGGTTCGCGCAGGCGCTGATCGAGGACTACAGCACCAAGATCGACGGCGACGGCCAGCGCCACCTCGACCGCATCCGCGCGGCCGCGCAGCGCATGGCGCTCCTCATCGACGATCTCCTCGAGCTGTCGCGGGTGACGCGCGCCGAGCACAAGGTGCAGCCGATCGATCTCGCGACGATCGCGCGGACGGCGTTCTCGATCCTCGAGCGCGGCGAGCCCGATCGCAAGGTCACATTCGCCGCGCCGACGAAGCTGCCCGCGGTCGCCGATCCGAAGCTCGTCGCGATCGTGTTCGACAACCTGCTCGGCAACGCGTGGAAGTTCACGTCCAAGATCTCGGCGCCGCAGATCGAGCTAGGCACCAGGGTCGACGCCAACGAGCGCATCTATTACGTTCGGGATAACGGCGCCGGGTTCGACATGAGCTACCGCGAAAAGCTGTTTGGCGTGTTCCAGAGGCTCCATCCGACGAGCGAGTTCCCTGGAACCGGCATCGGTCTCGCGACCGTGAAGCGAATCGTCGAGCGCCATGGAGGACGCGTGTGGGCAGAGGGCGAGGTCGGGAAGGGCGCGACGTTCTATTTCACACTGCCGGAGACACCGTGAGCGAGCGCGTGATCGTCCTTGTCGAGGACAACGCAGACGACGAGGAGCTCACGCTCCGCGCGCTGCGCAAGAGCAACATCAGCAACCGCGTGGTGGTCGCGCGCGACGGCGCCGAGGCGCTCGACTACCTGCTGATGCGCGGTCAGCACGACGGCCGGGATCAGCGCGAGGTCCCGCAGGTCGTCCTGCTCGACCTCAAGCTGCCCAAGGTCGATGGTCTCGAGGTCCTGCGCGCGCTGCGTGCAGATCCCCGGACCAAGGCGCTCCCGATCGTGATCCTGACGTCCTCTGCCGAGGACCAGGACGTCATCGCTGGCTACAGGCTCGGCGCGAACAGCTACATCCGGAAGCCGGTCGACTTCACCCAGTTCGTGGAGGCTGTTCGCCAGCTCGGACTGTATTGGCTCGTGTTGAACCAGCCGCTCCCTTGACATGGAGCGCCAGTTCCACTAATCACATGCACCTCCCAGGCACGTAGCTCAGTGGGAGAGCATCACCTTGACACGGTGGGGGTCTGCGGTTCAATCCCGCACGTGCCTACGAAGACCAGCTGGTAGCCCCAGCTGGTCTTGTTCGTTTCGGCGAAACGACGCGATCCGCTGCGAGTTGGAGCGTCGCCATGATGCGGCACTTGCGCGCTGCGGTATGGTTCGCCACTCAATGAGCGAGCACGGACAAGTCACGATCACCCTTCCCGACGGAGCCAGCAAGCAAGTGCCGGCCGGAACGACGGTGGCGGACTTCGTGCGCACGCAGATCGGCACGGGCCTCGCGAAGGCAGCGCTGTTCGCGAAGTACGACGGCGCCGAGGTCGATCTGACCAAGCCGCTCGATCACGACGGCGCGCTCGCGATCTTCACCAGCAAGAATCCGGAGGGGCTCGACCTCGTTCGCCACGACGCCGCACACATCGTCGCGTCGGTCGTCCAGCGCCTGTTCCCCGGCACCCAGGTGACGATCGGCCCGACCACCGACGAGGGCTTCTATTACGACTTCTTCCGCGAGAAGCCGTTCACCCCCGAGGACCTCGAGGCGATCGAGAAGGCCGCGAACGAGGAGATCAAGAAGGATCTGCCGTTCGTCCGCAAGGAAGTCTCCAAGGACGAGGCGCTCGCGCTGTTCGGCCGGCTCGGCGAGAAGTTCAAGCTCGAGATCATCGAGGACATCTTCGCCAAGGGCGCGAAGACGCTGTCGCTCTACTCGCACGGTGACTGGGTCGACTTCTGCCTCGGCCCGCACGGCCCGTCGACCGGCCGCGTCGGCGTGATCAAGCTGCTGTCGGTCGCCGGCGCGTACTGGCGCGGCGATCACCGCAACGCCCAGCTGCAGCGCATCTACGGCACCGCGTTCTTCAACCAGAAGGACCTCGATGCGTGGACGCACCAGCAGGAGGAGGCGAGGAAGCGCGATCACCGCAAGCTCGGCAAGGACCTCGACCTGTTCGGGTTCCACCCGGCTGCGCCCGGCGCGGTGTTCTGGACCGCGCGCGGCACCGTGATCTACACGGCGCTACAGAACGCGATGCGCCGGATGTGCCTCGCGAACGGCTACGAAGAGATCAAGACGCCGCTCATCTACAACAAGATGCTGTGGGAGACGAGCGGCCACTGGGGCAAGTACCGCGAGAACATGTTCCTCATCCTCGACACCGAGTCGGAGATGAAAGAGGGGCAGCCGATCGAGGATCTCGCGCACTCGTCGCTCAAGCCGATGAACTGCCCGTCGCACTACCTGTTCTACGGGATGAAGCGCCGCAGCTATCGCGAGCTGCCGCTGCGCCTGCACACCCAGGACGTGCTCCACCGCAACGAGCCCGTCGGTGCGCTCAGCGGCCTGACCCGCGTGCGCCAGTTCCAGCAGGACGACGCGCACATCATGCTGATGGAGTCGCAGATCCCCGACGAGGTCGCGGCGCTGACGAACCTCATCGCGAAGGTCTACGCCGCGTTCGGCCTCGAGTTCACCGCGAAGTTCGCGACCCGGCCCGAGAAGCGGATCGGCGACGACGCGCTCTGGGACAAGGCGGAAGGCGCGCTCAAGTCGGCGCTCGAGAAGACGGGCCTGCCGTACGAGCTCAAGCCCGGCGACGGCGCATTCTACGGTCCGAAGATCGACTTCGACGTCAGCGACAGCATCGGCCGCAAGTGGCAGCTGGGCACGATCCAGCTCGACTACAACGCGCCGGAGCGCTTCGACATGTCGTACATCGGCGATGACAACAAGGAGCACCGTCCGGTCGTCATCCACCGCGCGATCTACGGATCGTTCGAGCGCTTCATCGGCATCCTGATCGAGCACTTCGCCGGCAACTTCCCGGTGTGGCTAGCGCCCGAGCAGGCGCGCGTCCTTCCCGTCGCCGAGAGGCACCACGCGTTCGCGGAGGAGGTGGCGGCGAAGCTTCGCGCGGCTGACTTGCGAGTCGACATCGATCGCTCGCATGGCAAGGTCGGAGCGATGATCCGAGACGCTCAGCTCGCGAAGATCCCGTACGCCCTGGTCGTCGGCGACAAGGAAGTCGAAGCGGGCGGCGTCTCTGTCCGAAAGCACGGCACGGGCAAGGAGGCCGACCTCGGTCTCGTCAAGCTCGCGGATTTCCTCGAACAGATGAAACGAGAGGCGGCCATTCCGTACTAGTCATCGTCATAGGACCGGGGTAAAACCTGCGTCCTCGACACGTACGGAGAATTGCCGAATCAATGCAGCTTCAGAGTGATGTGACCCCATGAACGTCAGGCCGCCTGGAGGACGTTTCGATCGCCGCCGCCCGGAAGCGGGCCTTCGCATCAACAACCGGATCCGCGTTCCCGAGGTCCGAGTCATTCTGGACGAGGAGCAGCTCGGCGTGATGCCGACGCATGAAGCTCTGCGTCTCGCCGAGGAGAAGGGACTCGACCTGGTCGAGATCTCGCCTCGCGCTTTCCCGCCTGTCTGCCGGATCATGGATTACGGCAAGTACAAGTACGAGGAAGCGAAGAAGAAGCAGCAGGCTCGCAAGCGCGCTTCGACCGTCGAGACCAAGGAGATCAAGTTCCGTCCGAAGACGGAAGAGCACGACATGGCCTTCAAGGTGAAGCATGTCAGGCGCTTCCTCGAGGGCGGCAACAAGGTCCGGCTCGCCGTCGTGTTCCGTGGTCGCGAGATCACGCACCCGCAGACCGGCATGAACGTGCTGAACCGCGTCGTCGAGATGTGCAACGACATCGCGACGGTCGAGGCGACGCCGAACATGGAAGGTCGCCGCATGATCATGGTCATCGCGCCCAAGCCGGGCGTGGTGCGCAAGGCGCAGGAAGCGAAGAAGGCCCAGGTGGCGGCGCAGGCCGCGGCCGAGGCTGCCAAGCGCAATGCGCCTCCGGGACAGAAGCCGGCCGCCGCGCCGCCGCCTCCCGACGAGGAAGAAGATCTCGACGAGGACGAGATCAACGCCGACGTCGAGGACGACGAGGACGAGGAGTAGGGCTAACCCCCGGAATTCTGGGGGAGCCCCGCCTCGATCTGTTCGTGGCGGAAAACGGACAAAAGCCTTGTCTTGTCAGCAGCGCTGGGGCATAAAACCGCTCCTCGCGTCATGCCCAAGGTCAAGACTCATTCCGGCGCCAAGAAGCGGTTCAAGAAGACCGCGTCGGGCAAGTTCAAGTTCCAGCACACGCACAAGCGCCACCTGCTGACCAACCGTGGCAAGAAGCGCAAGCGCCATCTCCGCAACGGCGCGTACGTGCCGCCCGCGCATCATCACCAGATCGAGATCCTGCTGCCGTACGCCTGATCACGAGAGACTTAGAGGAACGTCATGCCCCGCGCAAAACGAGGATTCAAAGCCCGCCGCCGTCGTAACCGCCTGCTGAAGCATGCGAGTGGTTTCCGCGGCAAGCGGAAGAACTGCCATGCGATCGCGAACGAGAGCGTTCAGCACGCGTGGATGCACATGTACCGCTCGCGCAAGGTTCGCAAGCGGGACTTCCGCTCGCTGTGGATCCAGCGCATCAACGCGGCAGCGCGTGCGCTCGGCATCAGCTACAGCAAGCTCATGGGCAAGCTCAGCGGCGGCGCCATCGGCCTCAACCGCAAGATGCTCGCCGAGATCGCGATCAGCGATCCGGTCGCGTTTCAGAAGATCGTCGCAGCGTAAGCCGACCGATCACTTGCTAGGAATTGACGGCGGCTCGAAAGGGTCGCCGTTTTTGCGTTTGTGCATTTATGTCCACCACACCTGAATTGATCGCGAAGCTCGAGAAGCTCGGCGACGAGTTTCTCGCCCAGGCGCAGCCACTCGCGGACGAGCAATCGATCCGCGCCGCGCAGGCGCAGTTCCTCGGCAAGAAGGGCAAGGTCTCCGAGCTCATGAAAGAGCTCGGCAAGCTGCCGCCGGCGGAGCGTCCGCAGGTCGGCGCCGCCGCGAACAAGGTCAAGGAGAAGATCGAGCAGCTCGTCGAGGCATGCCTTGTCCGCATCGCGAATGCGGCCAAGCAGCAGGACCTCGCGCGCAAGGTCGACATCACGCTACCGGCGCGCCCCGTCGGCGGCGGTCACCTCCACCTGCTCACCCAGGTGCGCCAGGAGGCGGTCGCGGTGTTCGCCGAGCTCGGCTTTGTCGTCGCCGAAGGTCCGCAGATCGAGACCGACTGGCACACGTTCGAGGCGCTCGCGATCCCCAAGGATCACCCCGCGCGCGACATGCAGGACACCTTCTACGTGTCCGAGGAGATCGTCCTGCGCACGCACACGAGTCCGGTGCAGGTGCGGACGATGCTGACGCAGCCGCCGCCGATCCGGATCGTCGCGCCCGGTCACGTCTATCGCCGCGACGACGACCCGACGCACAGCCCGATGTTCACGCAGCTCGAGGGTCTCGCCGTCGACACCGACATCTCGTTCTCGGATCTGAAGGGCACACTGCTCCACTTCGTGAAGCGGTTCTTCCAGAAAGATCTCGGCATCCGCCTGCGCCCGTCGTACTTCCCGTTCGTCGAGCCCGGCGCCGAGGTCGACATGCAGTGCAGCTTCTGCGGCGGCTCGGGCTGCCGCATCTGCAAGCAGACCGGCTGGGTCGAGATCGGTGGCGCCGGCATGGTCGATCCCGACGTGTTCAAGAACGTCGGCATCGACAGCGAGCGCTTCACCGGCTTCGCGTTCGGCATGGGCATCGAGCGCATGGCGATGCTTCGCCACGGCGTCAACGACATCAAGTTCTACTACGAAGGCGACGTTCGCTTCCTGGAGCAATTCTAGTGAAGGTCCTCTGGAGCTGGCTCCTCGAGTTCTGTGATCTCGACCATGCGCCGACCGTCGAGGAGGGCGCGCGTGCGCTCACCCGCTCTGGCGTCGAGATCGAAGGCATGACCAACCTGGGCGCCGGATTTCGCGGCGTCGTCGTCGCCGAAGTCGTCGGCAAGCGGCCGCATCCGCAGGCCGACAAGCTGACGCTCGTCGACGTGATCACCGAGCGCGGCGGCACCGCGACGCAGGTCGTGTGCGGCGCACCGAACGTGCCCGAGCCGGGCCGGAAGGTCCTGTGGGCGCAGATCGGCGCGCAGCTGCCCGGCGGCCTCACGCTCGCCGCCAAGCCGGTCAAGGGCATCGAGTCGCCCGGCATGCTGTGCGCCGAGGACGAGCTCGGCCTCGGCGAGAGCCACGCGGGCATCATCGTCCTCGACGAGGACGATCGCACCGCGCTCGGCGCGCCGGCGCAGCAAGCGCTCGGCATCGACGACTGGCTGCTCGAGGTCAACGCACCCGCGAACCGCGGCGACCTGCTCGGTCACCTCGGCGTCGCGCGCGAGCTCGTCGCGATGATGCGCGGCAAGCTCGTGCTCCCCGACGCGGACCTGTCGGCGTATGCCGCCGGCGGCAACGCGAAGGTCGAGCTCGCGATCGCGAACGCCGAGGAGTGTCCTCGCTACGTCGCGCGGCTGATCGAAAACGTCGTCGTGAAGTCGTCGCCGCGGCGGATCCAGCAGCGGCTGCGCGCGGTCGGCGTGCGTCCGATCTCGAACCTCGTCGACGTCACGAACTACGTCATGTTCGAGCTCGGTCAGCCGCTGCACGCGTTCGACGCGGCGAAGCTGCGCACCGGCGTCGTCGGCGTCACGCCCGCGAGCGACGGCGAGAAGTTCACCACGCTCGACAACATCGAGCGCACGCTCGTGAAGACCGATCTCGTGATCCGCGATGGCGATCGCGGCATCGCGCTCGCCGGCGTGATGGGCGGCCTCGACACCGAGGTCACAGACGGCACGACCCGCGTCCTCCTCGAGAGCGCGAGCTTCAAGCCGCTGGCGGTCCGCCGCACGGCGCGCCGGCTTTCGCTCGACTCGGAGGCCTCGCAGCGGTTCGGCCGCGGCGTCGATCCCGAGCTCGCCGCGTATGCCTCGGCGCGCGCGACGCGCCTCATGTGCATGTACGGCGGCGGCAAGGTCGTCGGCGATGCGGTCGATGCGTACCCCGGCAAGCGCGAGCCCGCGTCGATCCAGGTCCGCCTGCCGCGCGTCCAGCTGCTCACCGGCGTGCCGCTGACGGACGCGTCGTGCCGCGACGCGCTCGAGCGCCTGCAGTTCACGGTCGCGTCGTCGGGCAACGAGCTGACGGTGACACCGCCGTCGGCGCGCACCGACGTCACGCGCGAGGTCGACGTGATCGAGGAGATCCTCCGCGTCACCGGCTACGAGCAGGTGCCGTCGACGCTGCCGGCGCTGCGCCAGGCGCCGCAGATGCGGCCGGCCGATCGCGCCGACGTCGCCAAGCGCGCGCTGGCCGCGGCCGGCGGCTCCGAGGCGATCACCTACGGCTTCCAGTCGGCGGAGCGCTGCGGTGCGCTCGGCCTGTCGGCGACCGATCGCCGCGCGCAGCCGATCGCCGTGCGCAATCCGATGAGCGCCGAGCAAGCGGTGATGCGCACGTCGCTGCTGCCAAACCTGATCGCGGCGGTCGCGCGCAACGAGAGCTACGGCCGCCCCGACGTCAACCTGTTCGAGGTCGGCAGCGTGTTCCTCCGCAAAGGCGAGGCGGTCAGCGAGCGTCCGCTCCACGAGCTCGCCGACGAGCCGATGTGGGCCGCGGGTGTCCTGGCCGGCCGCCGTCCCGCGCAGATCGGCCCGGGTGCCCCGTACGACGCGTTCGACGCCAAGACGCTCGCGCTCGAGACGATCCGCGCAGTCGCCGGCGACATCCGGATCTCGATCGTGCCCGCCACGACGATCTCGTACCTCCACCCGGGGATCGCGGGAGAGCTCGTGTTCGAGCGCGAGACGATCGGCTGCTTCGGCGAGGTCCATCCCGACGTCCGCGAGCGACTCGGCGTCAGTGGCGCCGTGTTCGCGTTCGAGGTCGACCTGGGCAAGCTCCCGCTCGCTCAGCCGGCCCAGATGCGGACGATCCCGAGGTTCCCGGGCAGCGAGCGCGACGTGTCGCTCCTTTTGGCCGAGGACATCCCGGCGGCGCGCATTGTCGAGGTCATCGAGGCCTCCAACGAGCCTCTGGTGGCCCGTGTGCGCCTGCTCGAGGACTACCGGGACGCCAAGCTCGGGGCCGGCATGAAGAGCATGCTGTGGTCGATCGCGTACCGCTCTCCGGAGCGGACGCTGACCGACGTCGAGGTCGACAAGGCCCACGAGACGATCGTCGGCCGCCTGGTCGAGAACCTGCCGGCGCAGCGCCGGTAGGGATCTGCCCGAAGCCCAATGGACGATTGGCGCTTCGGGCATGTCGCACCGAGTCGCAGGGATCCCATAGAATCCAATGGCTTGAGAGCCTGATCTTGCCGGGAGTCGTGTTAGTGTGACTCCATGGCGCGAATGACCAAAGCCGACATCATCGAGTCGGTCTACGAAAAAGTAGGCGGCTTCTCGAAGAAGGAAGCTGCGGAGATCGTCGAGACGGTCTTCAACGTCGTGAAGGAAACCCTCGAGCGCGGCGAGAAGATCAAGATCTCGGGTTTCGGTAACTTCGTCGTGCGCGACAAGAAGGACCGGATGGGGCGAGATCCCCAGCGCGCGGTGCCGATTCTGATCCCGGCTCGTCGAGTTTTGACGTTCAAACCGTCGCAGGTGCTCAAGAACATTCTCAACGGGTTGCCACCAGTCTAGTTTCCTAGTAGTAGATGCGCTCCCACCCGAGGCGTAGCGCAGCCTGGTAGCGCACCAGACTGGGGGTCTGGGGGTCGCAGGTTCAAATCCTGTCGCCTCGACCGGGACGGACGGCTCCCCCAGCCGTCCACCTTTTTTTCCAAGATGCCGAGCCCAGCCGATCGTCCGCTCGTTCTCTGTTCGAACGACGACGGCATCCACTCACCGCATCTCCTCGCGCTCGCCGAGCAGATCGAGGCATTCGCCGAGGTCATCGTCGTCGCGCCGGAGCGCCAGCGCTCCGCGGCCTCGCACGCGATCACGCTGCACAAGCCGCTGCGCCTGACCGAGGTCGGCAAGAACCGCTACTCGCTCTCCGGTACGCCCGTCGATTGCGTGTACCTCGGCGTGCTGAAGCTCTGCCCGCGTAGGCCGGCCGTCGTCGTGTCCGGAGTCAACGACGGCTACAACCTCGGCAGCGACGTCTTCTACTCGGGCACGGTCGCCGCTGCGGTCGAGGGCGCGCTCCGCGGTGCCGCCGGGATCGCATGCTCGCTCGCGCCCCGAGCGACGGACGTCGAGCACGCGATCGGCTTTGCCGCGAAGGTCGTCCAGGCGGCGATCAGCGAGCCGATCCCCGCGGGCACGGTGCTGAACGTCAACATGCCCGGTACCGGCAGCCAGGAGTACCAGTGGACGACGCTCGGCCGCCGGCTCTACGCGGACGACGTCGCCGAGCGCCAGGATCCGCGCGGTCGCCCGTACTACTGGGTCGGCGGCGGTCCCGCTGGCCACGAGAACGTCGAGGGCACCGACGTCGTCGCGATCGAGCGCGGCTGGAACAGCATCACGCCGATGCACCTCGATCTCACCGATCGCGGTCGGCTGACGAAGCCACCGTGGGAGGTCGAAGGCTTCCGCGTCGTGGTCGGCCCGGGGTAGGCTCGCCGCGATGAAGCGGTGGCTGCCTGCGCTGGGATTCGTTCTGTGCGCGTGTCCGAGCAAGCCGGCGGCACCGACGACCGGCTCGCAGGGCGGCCTCGGTAGCGCGGAGATCACGCCGGCGTCCACGAACGCCAGGACGTGCGACGACGTGAAGCCGCGCGTCGAGCAGCTCTATCGCGCCGAGGCCCAGGTGAAGGAGCCCAAGCGCGTCGACGACGCGGTCGCCGACAACACCGCGATGGCGATGGCCGACTGCGCCAAGGATCCGGCGACGGCCGTCCCATGCCTCGCAGCCGTGCCGAGCGTTGCCGAGCTCGAGAAGCGCTGCCTCGTGCCGCTCGACGACGAAGGCACCGACGGCGACGCCCTGAAACGTTAGCGACCGGAGCGTGTCTCGATGACCATGAAGAACCTCGCCTTCGTCCTCCTGCTCGTCGCGTGCGGCCCCAAGCAGCCGACTACCTCGGTCAGCAATGCAGGCGGTAACTCGGCCGAGACCGGCCCGGTCCAGGACTCGCGCAGCGAGCTCGAGCGACGCCGCGATGCCGCGTGCGACACGCTCGGGCCTCGCATGACGAACTGCGCGCTCGCCGACGCGAAGGCGGCACTCGCCGCGGGCAAGGTGACCCAGCAGCAGTTCGATCAGGACACCAAGTCGGCGGTCCTCGAGAAGAACACCGACGAGTTCATCAAGACGTGCAAGAACGCGCAGTACTCGTCGCGTCAGGTGCGCGTGCTCGAGGTCTGCCAGCGCGAAGAGTCCGAGTGCGAGCCGATGCTCGCGTGCCTCGACAACCTGAACGCCGAGCCGAAGGTGAAGTCGGTCGGGCCCTAACCCTGATCGACTTCCTGCACGCGGACGAACATATGGATCTCCTGCCCGGCGATCGGCAGGGGCGATAACCACAGCGTCAGCTCGAGCGGCTTGCGACTCTTGCCGCGCGAGACGGTGGCGCGCTGCTCGGTCGGCTTGCCGTCGATGTGGACCTGCCGCAGCGCGCGCACGAGTCCCGGCACGAACCCGGGCAGCGACGTGTCGGCGAGCGCGACGCCGTCGCAGCCCTTCTCGTCGCGATTGACGAACTTGTTGAACGCGCGGTTGCTCGCGACGATGTTTCCGTCGAGCGAGATCAGCGCCTGCGGCACGCGCGACCGATCGAATGCCTGCTGGATCGCGTGCTCGCGCGCGTTCTCCGGCTGCATCGTGCCGCTGCCGCGCGTGCGGCGACGGCCCATGTCGAGCATGTCCATCACCGTGTTGAGCTCGTACTTGAACGCGGCGGCGCTGCCGTGGCGCTGCGCCGGGTCCTTCGCCATCGCGCGGAAGATCAGGCTCTCGAGCGCCGCATCGAGCTCTTCCTTGCGCCGATCCGACATCGGGTCCGGCGTGTTGTGGATGTGCGCCATCAGAACCTCGACGATGTTGCCGTCGTAGGGCAGGGTGCCCGTCAGCAGCAGGTAGCCGAGCACACCGAGCGCGTACACGTCGCTCTGTACGCTCGGCGGACCGCCTGCCGCTCGCTCGGGCGCGAGGTAGTGAGGACTGCCGCTGACGCCCTCGTTCTCCTCGCTCGCCTCGGGCCTGCGCGCGAGACCGAAGTCGAGGAGCCGCACCAGCCGTCGCCGTCGTGTCCCGCTCGAGCTCGCGCCCTCTGCGGTCAGCATGATGTTGTCGGCCTTCACATCGCCGTGGATGATGCCGCGCTTGTGGATGTGATCGAGCGCCTCGGCGACCTGGCCGAGCACGTCGATCGCGCGCTTCACCGTCATCGGCAGCGTGCCGGGCGCGACGAGTGGCTCGCCCTCGACGAGCTCCATCACCATGTACGCGCCGTACTGCGCGTCCTCGCCGAAGTCGACGACCGAGACGATGTTCGGATGCGAGATTTCGCTCGCGAGCTTTGCTTCCTGGTTGAAGCGCGCGCGGGCCGCGTGATCCGCCGCGAACGCAGGCGCGATGATCTTCAGCGCGAACGCCTTGCCGAGCTGGAGATGCCGGGCGCGATAGACCTGGCCCATCCCACCTTCGCCCAGCGTGCCGTCCAGGGCGTAACGGCCACCTACCGTCTCCACCGTTTCCATCGCACTCTAAACTATAGAGGTAGCTCACAACTCGGGTCCATAACCTGGCGCGCCCGCCGTTGGACCGACCAGCTATCGATGCGAGATCGCACGATACGATCACGAACTGAACGCCAGATAGTGCGTTCCAATCGGCTCCCGCGGCGCGCGCGATGCACGGCCGACGATCATGTCGACAATCGCCCACCACCTCACGTACGAAGTCGGTGATGCGGAGACCTACGTCCAACCCGAGCAACGGATCGGGACGATCGTGATCTGGCCGATCCTCATGTCGGCGGTCGCGTCGATCATCGTGACGATCCTCATCACGCTGCGCTCGCCGATGCACGGCTGATCCTCGTTCCTCCGAGCCGTACTACGCGGTCGGCGTGAACGACAGCGTCGGCGCCGGCGGCGATCCGGCTGACGCGCGCGACTGCGTCGAGCACGTGGGGTTCGACCCGGGATTGCTCGGATCGCGTCGCCACCCGTGCTAAGTAATTGCACCCGAGCGGTCCCATAGCTCAGTTGGATAGAGCGACGGTTTCCTAAACCGTAGGTCACAGGTTCGATTCCTGTTGGGATCACGACAGTCAGCAAGCGAGGCACGCCGGCCGACTCGATGTCCGAGTACCGGACGTCCCACGGCTGGAGAGCGGCACCGAAGCGCCGCTCCCCAATGCCGGGAATTCGCCAGCGCCTTACAGCGAAATCGAGCCGTCTTGCGATCGGACGTTCACACCATCCGTCGTCATGACACGCACCGTGTACCGCCCCGAGGGCACATCGACGAGATCCAGCGAGTAGCTCGGGCTCGTGAGCCCGTGGGCCACCGGCCACCACTGGGCGCCGTCGGGGCTGATCATCACGAAGTGCTTCAGCGTGCCGCCCTCCCGGTCGCTGGCGGTCCAGGACACATCCAGGAAGCGCTGCCCGCCGCTGATCCGGACGCCGAGCGTGGGCGCGCTCAGGCTTGGAGCAGTGGCCGTCACCGTCTGCTTCGCCAGGAGCTTGCCGTTGGTCCGGTTCCAGATCTGAATCTCCGCCGTCCCCGCCGGGAACGAGGCGTAGCCGGCGAAGAGGGTTGCGCGCAGCTTCGCGGTGACCTCGGGGTGGGTCCAGCTCAAGGGGAGCTCGGACTCCGAGAGGTTGTTACCGCTGCGATCGACGAACGTGATGCTATAGGCCGTTTCGTGCTCGCCCCGCATCGTGGGGAAGTCCACCTCGCGCTCGGCGTCAGGCTGCGAGAAGATCCAGCCGAGCACCGCAGTGTCGTCCTCCGCGATGACGCCTGACACGTAGATGACTCCCGGGCCTCTGCCTTTGCAGCTGGTGAGCTTGTTGTTGAGCTGGTCGTAGTCCGCCGTGTCGATCCATCTCTTCGCGATGCCCCAATCCTTGTGGGCATTCATCGGGCTGCCGCCCATCAGGCAGTTGCTATCGCATTGCTCGCCGGCGAGCCCATCCCAGTCTCCCAGTGTGCCTTGAGGGACCCAGTAGCCCCACGTCGGCACTCCGGCTTCATGGGTGCTGCTGTTGTACTCGTCAAAACCGCCCGCGATTCCACAGGCGATGACGCCGAGCGTCCCGCCGATCTGGCATTTCCAGTCGTCCTTGATGGTGGGGTCGAGAGACAGGCCGTAGGTGTGGCCGAGCTCGTGTCCCGGCAGCGTAGGCTTCGGCCCGGTATTGCCGTCGCTGTCCTTCGACTCCGACTCGAAGATGACCGCGCGCGAGTGCCACTCGCCGAGCGAGAGTCCCGTCGGGCGATCCCAGATGCCATAGAGGAAGTTGTCGAACCACGCCTTGGGCAGCACTCCCATGATCCGGTCGACGCCGACCAGCGCTGCGACCGCGTCCAGCTCGTAGACGATCGCGAACGGGGTCGCGGCATCCGCGGGTACGCCAAAGCCGGTGAGCAGCGTGGCGAGGAAGTCGTAGACGCCTCCCGCGATGGGCGGAATGAACTGGATGTTGGAGACCAGGTCCGTAAACCCCGACGTCGGATACACGCCGCGGATGAACGGCATGCCCAGATCGTGGATGGTGTTGAACTGGGACGTCGTGGCCAGGTGGCCTGCGTCGAGGAGTCGTCCCGTGCGGATCCAGAGAAGCTTGGGCTGCCGATTGGTGACGACGTTCCAGTGTTGCGCTCCGCTCGTGTTGTTGAGCGCCCAGCAAGCGGTTCTGTCTGGTATCTCGGCCGTCGGGTCGAGGATCAAGGTCGCGATCGCCGTGCCCTCGTAGCCCGAGCAGCTGCCGGCTGGCATCTGGACCGGCAGGCAGTTCGACGTCGGCGTGAGCGCTCCGATGTACTTGGACCGGACCTCGCCGACATCCAGCTTGTCGCCCATCGACTCGATGCAGTCGTAGACCGTTGCGTTGGGCGTGAACACCCGCAGCCGCACCGAGACTGGTTGCGGCACCGGAGTGTTGTTCGCCACCGTCACCAGCGCCACGGCGGGCTTATCCGCGACCAGCCGGTCGACGTTCGGCAGGACCTGCACCAGATCGAAGCCGACGAGCGCGACGTCACCGCCGGGAGAGAGAGGACGCCCGTCGGCCATCTCGACCTTGAAGCGCAACTTCCCCTGGTTGGATCCAGTTCCCGATGGGACCTCGACGGTATCCCGCGCGCTCTGGGTGATGTCACCCGTCAGCTCCATGGAGCAGGTGTCGAGCTGGAACTCGAGGTCATCGCGGCCGGGGTCCGGGTTGATATCGACCACGTCGTTGCTTCCGGTGGCCCCCCAGTCGTCTTCGCGAAGGCGGATCACGAAGCGGACCGGGTCTCCCACGCGCGCAGGGTTACTGACGAAGCTGTTGCCCTCGGTCCAGTGAGGGAAGTCGCTCTCGCTGATCTCCGGGACTTTGAACGTCTCCGGCGTACCGTCGGCATTGATCTCGACTTCGCCGAACACGTCCGCGCGGTTGTCGTAGAAGGGAACGTAGTCGTCGTCGCCCTCCATGTCGGAGTTGAGCTTCATGTCGAGGATGGTGAGCTTCACCCTCCCCGAGGGAGGATCGCTGGTGCCCGCGGAGGAGAAGGAGCAGCGCAGCGGATCCTCGGTGACGGCGGCCGTAGCTGCCGCGACCGGTTCGTCGCCGGTCCTGCATCCGGTGCCTGCGTAGAGCAGACAGAAAGGCAGTAGGAGCAGAGAAGCTTCTCGAGACATGAGATTCCCTCCTGACGTCCAAGTGGTTCCCCAACCGCAATTGGGGGAATCCTTATACTCGGGAGAGATATCGCCACCCGTGCCGCAAATTGATGCACGGCGACACGTGGGCTCGCTTCGCACTCGCGTGTACCCGCACGAGCGCCGTCGAGACGACTAGCGAGCGCGAGCGCCGGGGAAGTTGTGCCAGTACGGCTCCGCTTCGCGACGCACGCGGATCATCGACGGGCGCGCGAGGAGCCGATCGAGATACGCGCGTGTGCGCGGCTGTTCGATGGGGATGATCTGATCGGCGTAGAACAGCGCCGGTGCCGCCGCGCAATCGGCGAGCGTGAAGTCGCCGCGCTCGGGGAGCTTGTCGACGATGTCGTAGGCGGTCCGGATCATCTGCTTCGCGTCGGCAACGATCGCGGGGTCGCCGGGCTTCAGCATGTCGCGAACGATGCGGCCCATCGGATCCTGCACGTAGAGATCGAAGAGCCGATCGCGCGCGCGGACATCGAGGTCATCGGGCACGAGGTGAGCGGCAGCGGGGTAGTGACGCGCGAGGTACTCGATGATGATCGAGGACTCGGGGACCAACTCGCCGCGCGCGTGATCGCGGAGCACGGGGAACCGCGCAAACGGCCACAGCGCGGCCAGCTCGGCACGTTGGGCCGGATCGGCGAGATCGATGATGTGCGGCGTGAACGGCGTGTCGGTCTCGTACAGCGCGAGCAGGACCTTCCAGCAGTAGGACGCCAGCGGATGCAGGTAGAGCTCGAGCGTCGTCGAGCTGTGAACGGCGGAAGTGAGACTCATGCCGGGACGACGATCGAGCGCGGCGAAAGGATACGGGCCGGGCTCTCAAATCTTGCCGATGGGGGCGGACGCTCAGTCGAGGCGGCTGACGCGTGGGTCGCGGCGATCGAACAGGACGATGCGCGCGCCGATGCGTGCGATCGCCTCGCCGGTCTCGCTCTCGTAGCGCGCGCCGAGCACCAGCGCGATCGGGCGATCGTTGATCGCGAGCATCACCCGCTCGAGGGTCGCCTCGGCATTGGCCTCGGGCTCCCAGCCCGACATCGAGCGCCACACGGTGCCTGCCTCGACCCGGAGATCGCCGACGAGGCGGCCGGAGCTCGACTCGTAGTGGAGGTTGGCCATGCCCATCGAGAACGGCGCGACGAGGTGCTGGCCGAGATCGAAGCTGCCCTCGCGCGTGACATCGACCTCCCAGCGCGCGACCGGGCCGAATGCGATGCGTCTGAAGGCGCGCGAGCGTGCGAAGTCAATGACACCTGCGACCTCGACGAGGTTGATGCGGGCGGGCATGGCGTCGCGCCAGCGGATGCGGCCCACCTCGGTGAACGCGCCGATGTCGAATGGCAGGAAGACCTTCTTGGGGACGCCGAGCGGGATCACGATGTGACCGTCGCGAGCGTGGCGCACGAACCGGCCGCGGTAGAGCGTGCCGTCGAACGTGTCGGTGAAGCCGGCGTGGGTCGCGTCGAACAGGACGTGCTCGAGCTTCCAGATGAGGTCGGGTTCGTCGTCGAAGTGGATGATGTGGCGGAGCGCGATCGAACCGCCGAAGCCGTCGCTGCCGGCCGTGATCGACAGGCGGTTGCCGGGGTCGAAGCACGTCGCGAACTTGCCGCCGGAGGCAGTGATGCCCGTGCATGGGTCGGCGTGCGCGTTCGTCGTTATCGCGACGAGCACGCAGAGTGCGAGCGAGATGCGAATGCCTGAGTGCATGGGCTCGCTCGTGGGTTACGAGCGAGGGCGGGGCGGGGCCCAGAGGCTGAAGCGGAGGCCGGCATCCATGACGAAAGCCCAGCGATCGGGGACGCCCATGATGTCGTTGCGCTTCTCGCCGCCCGCACCGAGCGCGAACGTGAGCGGCTGATCGTTGATCGCGAGGACGATCGCCTCGTACTGCAGCTTGGCCTTGGTGCGGAGCGCGAGCTTCTGGCCGCCCTGGACGACGGGGGAGAAGTAGCGCGGCATCTCGTGGGAGACCTCGAGCTTGAGGTTGTGGAAGCCGGCAGGATCGAGCACGCAGTCGAGCTCGAAGGCGGAGGCCGAGGTGAGGGCAGAGCGATAGCCGACGTCGTCGGTGCGCTGGCCCTCGAGGCCGAAACCGGTGCGGAACCGCGCGTAGGAGTCGAGCTTGCGCGACTGCCAGATATCGAGGGTGATTTCTGCGGTCGCGTGTTTCCAGATCGAGGAGTGTCCGGTCGGCGTCGGGTGGATCTCGAGGCCACCTGCCTCGGTCCACAGGCCGAGGTTGAGGACGAGGTCGTGGCGCTGCGGCTCGCCGACGAACGTCGTGATGCGGAGGAGCGGATCGACGAAGCGGTGCGAGAGATCGTAGTGCGCGACGACGACCTCGGACGAGAACGGCTCGACGCGGACCTCGCCTTCGAGGAGGCGGATGCGGTGGCGCGTCGCGTTCTTGCCGCCGGTGTAGTGCTCGAAGATGAACAGGCCGAAGTCGAGCTTGGAGCGCTTGTTCTCGAGTGGATCGTCGAGGTGGTCGAGGATCTTCTGCGGTGTCCAGCCGACGCCGAAGTAGAGGCGCCGCTTGAGGTCGAAGTTGATCTGGAACACGCGGCCTCGCTCGTCGCGGGTCCAGCCCCACGGCGCGTCGGCACGGCCGGCGAGCATGTGGTAGCCGTCGGCCTCGAACTTCGCGCGATCGAACTCGGTCTCGCTCGCGCACTGGCGCGTGCGCTCGAGCGGCTTGGTACGATTGCCGTCGGCGTCGAGCTCGTCGTCGGCCGCGTAGAGGCAAACCTTGGTAGTTGGGTCGCACTGGATGCGCCATACCTCGCCGTCCTTGTCGCGAGCGCAGACGACGGGACGATCGTGATCCATCATCGGATAGCGATCGTCGGCGCGTGCGACCGACGAGACAGCGGGCAGACCTATAGCGATCGCCGCGAGCGCGGCGTGACGGATGGCCCTCATTTGGCGCGGCAATATCTGCAATGGCCGAACCACTGACTGCGCGCGAGGTGCGCACTGGCAGTCCATCGGTTGAGCGATTGCCACGTGTGCCGCCGCGTGACACGTGTTGTGCGCGAGCAACAGCTGGCAGAGATCTACGAGGCGATCAGCTCTGCGGTCACGCGATCGTCGCCGTCGCGGATCTCGATGCGAACCGGTTTACGCGTGTCATCGAGCCAGAGCGAGAACGCGATCGGAGGATCGGCGTCGGGGCCCACGATCTTGCCGTCGACTCGCAGCGCTGCGCCTTGTGCGATCGGCTGGAAGAGATCGAGTCGATACATCTTGTTCGCGAACACGACCGCGATGAAGCCAGGCGGTGCATCGGGACTCGCCCAGGTGCGGATGATGTTCAGCGCCGTGTGGAACGAGTTGGTTGTCGAGCCCGCCAGATGCGTCACGAATTGCCGGTCCTTGCCGTCGGCGAGGATCCGCTCGGTCATCTCCTGCGGGATCGCGTTGGCAAAGACGGTCTTCAGGTCGTGCTCGACCGGCGACACCGCACTGATCAGTGCACTCGTACGGAATCGGCTCGTGATCTCGTGATCTCCGACCGAGAGCTCGGCACGACCGATCGTGAAGCCGCGCGCCTGGACCTCCCAGATCAGGTGCTCGCCCGGCACGACGACCACCTGATGCAACACGAGCTCGCGCGCGGGCACCATCGGCGGTGCGAGCGGCGGCAACGGCTTCATGACGAGTGGAGGCTCACCACATCCTGCCAGCACGATCGCGATCACCCCGAGGACGCGCATCCGGCAACATCATGCAAGAAGCGCGCACCGAAACGAAGGACCGTGCCCGGTCCGAGCGTGGTGCGCGAGGTGATCGTTCAGCTCGGGCATTCGCAGGTGCACATGCTCGAGCAGCCGTCGCCGCTCCACGTGTTGCCGTCGTCGCACGTCTCGCCGTCCTCGACGATACCGTTGCCGCACCTCGACTCCGGCTGACACGATGAGGAGCAACCATCGCCGCCCCACGTGTTGCCGTCGTCGCACGTCTCGCCGTCCTCGACGACGCCATTGCCACATACCGGCGGCTCGCACCCGCCGCAGTCGCCGTCGCCGCAGGGTTCCTCGTTGTCGCAGTGACCCGGGCCGGTGTTGCCGCTGTTGTAATCATCGAGCGCCTCGGTGAGGTCGCTGTGGCCGGAGAGCGTGTCGCTACCGGCGGGCGGACACACGAGGCTTCCGATCAGCGCATCCGCGGCCGCGATCGCCGCGTTGGTCGCGGAATCGACCGACGCACCGGCGGCGATGTTGAGCTTCGCGGCGATCAGCTGATGCGCGATCTGGATGAGGGCGTTGCCCTCGACCGGCGTGTTCAGGATCGAGATCAACTCGGCTTGCGTGTACGTGTGCGTGCCGAGCGTCAGCGACGATACGGGCCACGCGTCTGGATGATTTTTCCAGTACCCCTGCGTCAGTGTGCAACCATCCTCGCTGACGGGAGGGTAGTTCTCGCTGGCGGGAGGAGGGGAGTCCTCGTTGACGGGAGGGTCGTTTTCGCTGCCTGGACCTCCGCTGCCGGAGTCCCCGCTGCCGGGAGGGTAGTCCTCGCTGCCGGAAGGGTCGTCGGTAGAAGAGGTTGGATCGGACGCCGTGTCACTCGCGCAGCTGATGAGCGGTGACGCGAGCGCGATTGCGGCGATGACTTCGAGTGCATTGATGCGCATGTGTGCTGAGCTCCAGAGCCGTTCGCGCGCTGTTTTGCCAGTGGCGTACCTGACACTTCCGATCGCTTGTGTGCACTTCCAAGTTCTGACTGTCCCGCGCGAGCACAGCGTGCGATACCGCCTAAGCAGATGCCGGCGAGTAGAACCGCCGAATACGTCGCTCTCTATCGGGCGCTCGAGAACTCCGAGCGTCGACGTGCTCCGCTGTTCCGCGATCCGCTCGCGTCGAGCTTTCTCACCGGCGGTCGTTCGATCGCGCTCGGTGTCGCAAACGTTCCGGGGCTTCGCGGCTTGCTCGAGCGCTATGCCGACTGGCGCGCGCCGGGAGCCAGGACGTCTGCGATCGGTCGCACGCGTTTCATCGACGATGTCGTGCGCGCCGAGGTCGCCGCGGGCACGCGTCAGATCGTGATTCTCGGCGCAGGCTACGACTCGCGCGCACATCGCCTGCCCGAGCTCGCGACCGTGCGCGTGTACGAGGTCGATCGCGCAGACACGCAGGCGGAGAAGCAGCGGCGCCTCGAGCTCGTCGAAGGTAAGCGCAAGGATGTCCGTTACGTCGCGGTCGATTTCGAGAGGCAGCACCTGCCGTCCGAGCTCGCCGACGCGGGCTGGCGCGCCGACCAGCGCTCGCTGTTCATCTGGGAGGGCGTCACGAACTACCTCGACGAGGCGGCGGTCGGTGCCGTGCTCGACATGGTCGGCCACACGGCTCCGGATACGGCGATCGTGTTCACCTACATCCATCGCGGTGTCATCGATGGGACCAGGCAGTTCCTCGGCGCAGACAAGCTGGTCGCGAGCGTCAAGAAGCTCGGCGAACCCTGGCGCACGGGATTCGTTCCCGACGAGCTGCCGGCCTTCGTCGCCTCGCTCGGCCTCCGGATCGAGCAGGATCTCGGAGCCGACGATTACCGCGCTCGCTACTTCGGCGACGACACGCGGCTGGCCGGCTACGCGTTCTATCGAATCGCAGTCGCACGCGTGCAGAAGCCGTGAGCCGAGAAAACTCGCAGGGCGAGTGAATCATCTGGATGCGCGCTCACGAATCGTTTGCGCGAATTCGGTAGCCTGAGGGGTAACGGACGAGGATCCTCTCACGGTGAGCGTGAACTCATCGCGAGGCTGCTCGCACATTCGCCACAAGCTCGACGGCGCGGTCCATCATGGGAGCGAATGTCGGGGCTACAGGATCTCGATACACGTCCGGCCGCGGTGACCCCGGAGCCGGTTCGCGTCGTGGTGTTCGCGCCCGACGACGAGCTGCGCGCCTGGCTCATCGAAGAACTCTCGCTCATGACGTGGATGGGCGCGCTTCAGCTCGACACGCTGACTTCGACCGACTCGCTCGATCCAGCGGCGCTCGATCTGCTGATCGTCGATCTCGATCGGATGTCGGCGGCCGACGTGCAAGCGATCGCGACTCGCTCGTGGAGCGCACCGGTGATCGCGATCGGCACGATGCGAGATCGTCGCGAGTACCAGTTCGATCAAGTGCTCGGTTCGGGGCTGACCAGCCGCGAGCTCAAGACGGCGATCCGTCAGGTCGTGTTCGACCGCCGCTGAGGCCGGGCACCACGCGCCGGGTTCCACGCGGGGTGTGGAACGAGACCTCGCTCGTGACGCCGCCGGTCGGTGACGTGACGTCGTCGACCGCGAGGAACGTGACCTCCAGGTTGTCGGCTCCGATCGAGACGATCGCGAGGCCGTTGCGCGTCGACTCGGCATGGCGAATGTGCGGATTCGTCGAGCGGAGGTTCGAGTCGAACTCGCCGATCAGGTCGCCGAGCCCGAGCGCCTCGAGGAACGGATTGGCCTCGACGACGGATGCGAGCTGCACGTCGACGGTCGGTGCGCTGATCGCAGAGACCGCGTACTCCACCGCGATCGGTTCGGCCGGCGCATCGAAGTCCGCGTGAAGCTCGGCCGCGTAGAACCCGTGCAGATCGCCCGAGAGCACGACGAGGTTGTCGATGTCGGACCACGCCTCGAGGAGCGCGCGCCGCTCCGAGCGGAATCCGTCCCACTGATCCGTCTTGAAATAGAACCGCTTGCGGAACGTGTCGGGCAATTGCGTGTAGCCGGACAGGTCGAGCGCCATCTGCGCCATCACCAGCGGGCTCGCGACGAGCTTCCAGGTCGCGGTCGACGCGCGCACGGACTCGATCGCCCAGTCGCGTTGCGCGGTGCCGAGCATCGACGGCATCGGTGTCGCCGCCGCCTCGCGTGCGTCGAACGCGTCCTTGATCACGAACGTGCGCGAGCCAAACGCGCTGTTCATCTGGATGTGGCCGACGCTGGAGTCGATCGGGCCTTCCGGGATCAGGTGATCGTCACGGTAGTACCGTTCGTCGAGGAGCACGAGCTCGGCATGGCGTCCCCAGCGCAGCGTCCGGTAAATCGAGAGGTCGTTCGGGAACCCGGCGGTCGCGTCGTACGGGCGGCGGATCGCCTGGTAGTCGTAGTAGGCCCGCGTGGCGGCGGAGCGGCGTTCGACGCTGGCCTCGTCGCCATCGCGATCGTCGAAGTCGGTCGCGTGGTCGCCCCAGCAGTCGTTCGCGAACTCGTGGTCATCCCACAGCGACACGAACGGAAACCGCGCATGGACCGCGCGCAGATCGGGGTCGCTGCGGTACTGCCGATACAGCGCGCGGTAGTCCGCCAGCGTGAGCGCCGCGATGCTGCCCTTGATCGGATCGTCGAGCTCGAGGCCGTCGGGCAGCTCGAGCGTGCGGTCGGCAGGCCACTCGACGCCGAGGTGGCCGATCGTCTCGTAGATGTAGTCGCCGATGAACAGGACGACGTCGACATCGTCGCGCTCGGCGAGCGCTCGCCACGCATGAAACCATCGCCCGCCGTAGTCCTGGCACGACGCGAGCGCGATGCGAAGAGGGACGTCCGCGTCGGGCGAGGGCGCCGTACGGGTGCGCCCGACCGGCGACGTGGCCCCTCGCGCCACGAACCGATACCAGTACGTCGTCGCCGGCGATAGCCCGCCGACCTCGACGCGTACCGTGTGGTCGGTCTCGCCGGTTACCTCGACCGTCCCGCGCGCCACGATCGCCGCGAAGTCGCGATCGGTCGCGACCTCGTAGTCGACGCGTTCGTTCGTGGTCGACTCCACCCGTGTCCAGAGCAGCACGCCATCCGGCGTCGGATCCCCCGACGCGATGCCCTGCGGGAATGTGCGATCGCTCGCGTCATCGGCACCACAGCCGCTCACGAACGGCGCCGCGGACAGTGCCGCGAGCCACTGGAGAAACGCCCGTCGCCCGACGCGGAACATGTCATCGCGATACACGATCGCCTCGCACGATTCGCGTCAATCGACGTGCAAAACGCGCCAGCTACGGCTTGTCGAGCGACCTGCGCATCGCCGATACGTTCGAGAATCCGAGCCTCCGCGCGACCTCGGCCGGCGTCAGACCGCTCCGCTCGAGCTCGGCCCGGCGCCGCACGCGGACGTGCTGCAACACCTCGCGGTACGACGTCCCGGCATCGGCGAGGTGCCGCTGGAGGCTGCGCAATGTCGTCGCCATCGCCGACGCGACCTCGTTGCCCGCGACCGAACCGCTCGGCAACCGCGCCTCGATCACGCGCGCTACCTGGGTGACGATGTCGCTCGTGCCGAGGCTCGCGAGCTGGGCTCGCGCCTGCATGCTCAGGAACTCGAACAGCACGGCATCCGCAGTCGGTGGTCGGCGCTGGAGCCACGCCGCCGAGACAGCGAACCCGCAGTCAGCCGCCTTGAACGTGACGCCGCAGCCAAATCGTGCGGCGACCTCGTCGCGGTGGTCTCGCCGCGCGTGAGCGAACCAGCACTGCTCGAGCTCGATGCGCTCGCCCAGGACGGTGCTGAACTGACGCAGCGCGAGCATCGCGGTGTACTCGTTCAGGTGGCAGCCGAGCCCATCGCGCTGTGCGGGCACCGCGAAGTGCACGTGGCCTCTGGTGTACTGGAACGCGAGCATCGGGTTGATCAGCGGCGCGAACTCGCAAAGCAGGCGCAGCGCCGCCTCGACGGTGGGCGCGCTCCGCATGAGGAACTCGGTCAAGCCGAACGCACCGGCGGGAACTCGCTCGGCAAGGTCGAGCCCGAACATCGGTGCGTTCGAGTGCGCCGCGGCAAGCTCGATGAACCGCTGGATCCGAGCGAGCGGGGCGATGATCTCGCCATTCGCGTCCGTCGGAAGCCCGGCCTCGCCAAGCAACGCGTGCGCGTCGATGCGCCGCATCGCGAGCATGCTCGAGATGACCGGCAGCATCCTGAAGCTGAAGAGCGAGCCGCTGATGCGTGACATCTTACGTCGACGCGACGATCAGCTCCTCCGCATTGTTCGGCGGACGTAGCCCATCGGTCCGCCCGGCGAAGTAGCGCTCGGTCAGCGCTGCCGCCGACACGTGCTCGGCGCGCGCGAACCCGGCCTCGAGCGCGAGGTCCACCATCTCTGCCGGCGTGAAGTAGCTCACGAACGGTGTGCCGCTGGCCCGTGCGCCCTGGGCCGCGCGCTCGAGTCCGGGCCGCACCTCCGGGTCCGCGAGCTCGAGCGGCAGGAGGAACGTCGTCACGAACGTGGTGCCGGGCGCGAGCTCGGCCACCTCGCGCATGGTTGCCACGTTCGCCTCGCGCGTGAGGTACATGCTGACGCCGGCCGAAGCGACCACCGCGGGCCGGGTGGGATCGAACCCCGCCGCGACGAGCTGCTCGCGCCACGCCATGCCGGCCTCGAAGTCGACGGGGACGAGCCGCAGGCCCTCGGGGATGCCGAGCCCGAGCTCGACGAGGCGCGCGCGCTTCCATGCCTGCGGTCCCGGCTGATCGATCTCGAACACGCGCACGTGGTCCGCCAGATCCGGCCGGCGCTGCACGAACGTGTCGAGCCCTGCGCCGAGGATCACGTACTGGTCGACGCCGCGCTTCAGCTGCTCGGCGACGAGGTCTTCGACAAAGCGGGCACGCGCGACGATCGATGCGCGAAACGGCCGCGTGCCTTCGGGATGCATGTCGGGCCGATCGCGCCAGCCCGGCTCGGGGGCCGCGAGTCGCAGGCCCAGCTGGTCGACGAGCACGTGTGGCGCCGCATCGAGCTCGACGTGAAGCGCGCGCCACAATGCGACGCGGACGGCGGTGGAATCGGGTGCCGGCATCACTTCCTCCTCTTCGTCGCCTTGCGCCGCGGCCGTTTGGGCGCGGGCGCCTCGATGCCGAGCACGCGACCGTCGGGATCCGCGAGCAGCATCTGCAGCGAGCCCCAGTGCTGCCTGGTGAACCGGCGCTTGACCGAACCTGCGCGTGGTGGCTTGAATTCGGTCGCCGCGTCGACGCGCAGCCCGAGGACGACCTGCAGCGGCTGCTCGGGCGGTCGCTCGGCGATGAACACGTACGGGCCGCCGTCGGGATGGCGCAACTGACCGGAGTGATGATCGGTCTCGAACTCCAGCACGTAGCCGAGGCCCTGCCAGAACGCGACGGACTTGCCCCAGTTGTGCGTCTCGATCAGGACACCGTCGATGCCGTGAGTGCTCATTTCTTCGGTCCCTTCTTCACCTTCGAGAGGTGCTCGCGCAACGCGGCCGCGACGAGCGAGGACAACGACTGTTCGGTCTCCACGGCGTGATGCTTCACGGCCCGGATGAGCTCCGTGGGGAGGTACACGTTGAACTGCCGGACGTCGGCCATTGCTAGGATGCTAGCATGCTAGCATCCCGGAGCAGTCAGATAACCCCGCGGCTGGTTTGACTTGCTCGGCCTATGCACGGGATCTCGCGTCGCGAGCTCGGCCGGCATAGCATCGGCCGATGCAGGCGCTGCTCGTCCTCGACGTCGTCAACGCGATCTTCGAGCTGCCGATTCCGTTGCACGATGCGGACGGCTTCGTCGAGCGCGTGCGCTGCTTGCTCGTCCGTGCTCGTGCGACGGGCGTGCCGGTCGTGCACTTCCGGCACCTCGGCCCCGAGGGCTCGCTGTTCGCGCCGGGTGGGCGCGGGCGAGAGATCGATGCACGGGTCGCGGCGGTGGAAGGCGAGCTCGTCATCGACAAGCGCGAACCCGACATGTTTGTCGGGACCTCGCTTGCCGAGGTGCTTGCGGAACGCGCCGTGGACGAAGTCGTGATCTGCGGATTCTCGACCGAGGGCTGTGTCGACTCGACCGTGCGCAGCGCCTGGGCGAAAGGACTCCGGGTCGTCCTCGCGTCTGGCGCGCACACGACGACGGCGAATGCGGTGCTGACGGCAGAACAGATCGTGAGACACCACGACCTGGTCCTGGCGCGGTTCGCACGAGTGATGCCGGCAGTAGACGTCATGTTCGCGGGCTGAGGCGTCCGCGGCCGCACGAGCAACCGAGACCGTCTCCGTTCTAGCCGGCGAGGCCTGCCGCTAACCGCCTGGCTTGGCCCGCAATTGGTCGAGGTACTCGATCATAGACTCCGAGAAGACCGGGTGCCCTTCGTCGGGCGGGACGAGGATCAAGTGGCCTGCACTGACCACAAAACGCAACGTCGCGCTGCCACGCGCGAGCTCGAAGCCGAACGGATCGCCGTAGCCGAGGTAGTCGTCGTCGATGTAGGACGCGTCCTCACCGAGCCGGCGTGCAAGCTCCATAGCTTGCTCCGGCGCGAGCGACCGTCGTCGCGTGATCCGGTGCCCGAGGAAGCCACGCCCCGGCTCCGTGAGCTCGAACACCTTCGCGGTCCACGGCTCGCCGGCGCCAGCGTGTGCGGCGAGGAAATCGCTGACCACCGCCGGCGGCGGCTTCGGGCCGGAATGCAACGGTGGCGGCGGGGGCGGCGGTGGAGGAGAAGGCTCGGCAAACGATGGCGTCGTCACCGGCGGCGCCGGCAGCTTCTCGAGCGGCTCCGGATCACGGCTGGCAGTGGCCACGACGACGAGTACGACAAGCCGCATTGCTCGAGCCACAGGATAGCGTTTCGCCGCCTCGAAGGATCGTGCTGCTTGTCTCGGCAGAGCTCGCGAGGTCGACATCGCGGCTACGTCGCCGGAATCCAGCATCGATCGGCGTATGCTCGGCCATGGCGAAGCGATTGGCACAACCGTCCATCGATGTCGAAGCCGTGGTCGCTCACGTCTTCCGCGCGACCACCGCCGACACCTTCATGGGGTTGCGGCTGGGCATGACCGCAAGCAACGTGAAACGGGCGATCGGCGCCAAAGGTGCCCGGAAATCGGCCGATCGGTCTCTTCTCTGGGAGAGGCCTGGGCCGTGCGATCTCACGGAGCAGATCGGCGCCAGCTTTCGGCCTGGTCGTTCGGCAAAGTCCGACCTCATCGCAGCCGAGTTGATCTTCTTGTCGCGTGATGCGGGCGCGGAGAAACCGTTGCGCGCACTGGTGAAGGAGTTGCGAGCGGAGCTGTGCCGGCGGTTCGCTCCCATCGAGGACAAGTCCACCTTCCGCTTCGTCGTCGACGGGCGCGTCAATCGCTTGTGGGTCGGTAGCGGCACCAGCTACGCGAAGATCACGCTCAGCGATCCGACGTTCTGATCGAGCTAGCGCTCGAGCCAGCGGACGGCCTTTGCGAAGTCGACGAACCGCGAGCTGGCGGTCTCGCCGCCGAGGAACGCCATCACGACGGGGCGTTTCGCGATCGTGGCGCCGATCAGCATGCAGTGGCCCGCAGCTTCCGTCGTGCCGGTCTTGCCGCCGCGGATGCGGAGGCCCTTGGTCCACAGCGGCAGCACGGTGCTCTTGTAGTCGATCGTGACGGCCTGGCTCTTCGACGTGATCCGCGCGTAGCGCGTGCGCATGATCTTCGCGAGCACGGGGTCGGCGAGGGTCCTGGTCATCGCGATCGCCATCTCGCGCGCGGTCGACTCGTTGCCGAGGATGCCGGTGACGTCGGTGAAGTGGGTGTGGGCGAGGCCGAGTGACTCGGCGAGGTCGTTCATCTCGGCGAGGAGCTGCTTCGGCGAGAGCTTGACCGAGCGAGCGAGCGCGGTCGGCACCCGGTTGTCGGAGACGAGCAGCATCGCGTGAAGCAGGTCGAGGTTATTGAAGCTCTCGCCGCGCAAGAGACGCGTGCCTGCGCCACCCTCGGCGGCCCTCGCATCCTGGTCGGTGATCTGGGTCCAGCCCTCGAGATCGAGGCGGTGCTTGCGCAGGATCATCGCGACGAAGATCTTCGTCATCGACGCGATCGGGCGCGGCTCGTCGGCGGATCGGGCGAATAGCTCCTCACCGGTGGTCGAATCGAGGATGACAACGGCAGGCGACTCGAGTTGCAGGGATTCTGCGCGCGCGGCGCCGACACCGAGTAACAGGATTGTCAGGATCGCCAGGACCGACCGCACCGAGGACGAATTATAGATCGCGCACTGGGGTCGTGCGTTCGCGCCGGGAATGTTCACCAGACAAACGCTCGTCGGAGTGCTCGGTGTAGGAGTCTTGGCGCTCGCCGTAGGATGCTCGTCCAAGGCGGAGGGTGTGAACGCGAAGGCGCGGGCGAAGCCGCTCGTGTGCGGCGACAAGCAGGCACCGATCGTCGTGAAGGCGATGGGCAATCCCGAGGCACGCAAGGCGGCGCAGCGCGGCTTGGGGTATCTGACGAAGGCATCGAAGCAGTGGACCAAAGAGCACGGCTGCTTCGGGTGTCACGTGCAGGCGGTGACGATGGAGGCGCTGACCGTCGGCATGCACCATCAGTACGACGTCGGGATGGCGGACGTCGACGAGATGGCGAGGGCGCTGATGATGGGCGTGACCGCCGGTGGGCGCGTGACCGGCGCGGCATTCGAGGGCCAGGCGTGGGCGCGCTACGACATGTGGATCAACGCATCGCACACGAAGGAGCTGATGCAGTACACCGACGAGCTCCTGTCGCTGCAGCAGCAAGATGGCTCGATCCCCGACGACGACGCGCGGCTTCCGATCACCGGCGGCACGATGCAGACGACGTATCAGGCGATGCAGACGTGGCGGCAGGCGTTCGCGCGAACGGCGGATGACAAGTGGCTCGCGCCGATGCGCAAGGCGGAGCAGTTCCTCGCGAAGCGCTCGAGCGACTGGACGGTCGGGACCGAGTTGTACATCCAGGACGTGAACTTCGCGCTGCTCGGGCTCGTCGCGGCGGGTGTGGGTCCGGGCGAGCCGAGCACGATGCGGCTGCAGAAGATCTTGATGGCGCGGCAGAACCAGGACGGCGGCTGGGGCCTCGAGCCGAAGACGAGCGACGCGCTCGCGACGGGACAGACGCTGTATGCGCTCCGGTTGGCGGGACATGGCGACGGCGAGTCAGCGATCGATCGCGGCACCAAGTGGCTGGTCGAGCATCAGGCCGACGACGGGGCGTGGCGCACGTACCGGAGTAACCAGGGTGGCGCGGAGAAGGGCGAGGGCATGTGGGCCGTGCTCGGTCTGGTGTCGATGGACGTGACGAGCGTCGCCGTGAACGGGCTCGTCGATGGCCAGCACGTCGCGCCGGCGATGAAAATCGCGGTGACCGCGACGGACAACCAGGCCGGCGGCGTGTCGAAGGTCGAGATGTTCCTCGACGATCTTCCGCTCGCGGGCGCGTGTGCGAGCACGCTCTCGTACGACTGGTCGACGAAGGGCCTCGCCGAGGGCAAGCACACGATCGACATCGTCGCGACCAACATGCAGAACAAGACGAGCCGCCGACGCTACGAGGTGTACGCCGGCAACGTGTTCCTGACGGACCTCGGCACGCGCTTCGACGAGTCGCGCCAGACGACGGAGATCGCCGTGCGCAACATCGCGCTCGAGACGACCGGCAAGGTCGAGCTGAACGTGTTCGCGATGGACGGCGACAAGCGCGGCGCGAAGGTCTTCGGCACCGATCAGGCGGCAGCGCCGGGCGCGATGACTTTCGGCTGGAACGGCGTCGACAGCGCGGGCAAGGCCCTGCCGCGCGGCAAGTACGTCGCCGAGCTGGCGTTCCGCGATGCGAAGGGGAACATCGTCCAGAAGAGCGAGACCGCGTTCGTCCAGGACACCGAGGCGGCCCAGCGGGCGCAGTACGGCGAGATCGAGGGTCAGCTCGCGATGGACGGCGCGGCGGGCACCGGCGTTTCCGCGAACACGCAGGTCGAGCTCGTCAACGAGAAGGGCGAGGTCGTGCAGCGCGCGACGTCGACCGCGCAGGGTAACTACCGGTTCAAGAGCGTCGCGAAGGGCATGTACAAGGTTCGCACCTCGAAGGCGGGATTCAAGTCACAGGAAGCGGCAGTGGAAGCAAAGCCGGCTGCACCGGCGACCAAGGCGGACATGCGTCTGAAGTAAGATGCCCCCATGGCTCGTTGGCTCGCGCTGTCGTTTGTCGTGATCGCGTTCGTGGTGGCCTGCAAGAAGAAGGCGGAACCGGAGCCCGAACCCGAGGTCCCGTCGAAGGCGGGCACGTCCGGCCACTCGGTGACGAAGGTCAAGGACGAGCCCGAGGAGAAGGGCTCCGACGACGAGCTCGCCCAGCGCGCGGCCGCGCGGGCAAAGGACGACGAGAAGGACAAGGCGCTCGCCGAGCGACAGCTCTACGGTGGCGACGGATCGCCGCCGTACCGCGACGACGCCGGGCACCTGCACGGTCCGGGCGGTCCGATCTTCATGGGCAAGGGCCCCGACTGCACCGACCAGATCGACCACTGCCTGCGCGACGGCGTGTGGTTCGCCGTGCCGACGCTCAAGACCGGCAACATCTACCGCGCGACGCCGGCGTTCGAGTTCGAGAACAAGTGGTGGACGTTCCGCGAGCGCGAGGCCGAGTACGAGACGCTGCTGAAGACGAAGGTGATCAAGAACGCCGGCGACCTCGTCGTAGGCAGCCCGGTCGTGTTCATCGTCGACGACAACTACCGCAAGTGGCTCGACAACGAGCACGACGCGCTGACGTCGTCGCGCTGGGAGGCCGGCATCATCGAGGCGGTGAACGGCGACTCGACGTTCCGCGTGTCGGGCTGGCGATACCCGATCCCGAACGAGACGGGCCGCATCGTCGTCCAGAAGAAGGGCGGTTGACGCCGCGCCGTGGTGCGCCACGGTGAAGGTAGATGGTCGAGGTCCTCGAGCGCGGCGACATCAGCTTCTTCTTCCGCCCGGCGGTCCAGCCGGCGGATGCGCTCGAGACGACGCTCGCCGTGCAGAGCTTCTTCATGGTGCTGAGCACGGCGCACGGCGTGCACAGGCGCGTGCGCATCGGGAAGAAGCGGATGCCCGCGCCGTCGGGCGAGCGCCTGTGGGCGCGCGTCGAGCGCGTCGGCACGATGCAGCGGGTGATCGGGGATCAGATGGAGGACGAGCACTACACGACGAAGACGCGCGGCGAGCGCTATCAGCCGGGCGCACGGCCGATCGCGCAGGGCTGTTACGCGTTCGTGCGGCACGACGACCACGTTCACCTCGTGTACCGCGTCGATGCGCCGGAGCTCGACGCTCCCGACGAGGTACGCGTGCCGGAGGCGGCGAGCCACCTCGTGCTGTTCGAGCGCGTTCCGCGGGGCAGGGCGACCTGGACGATCGAGGGCGGGCCCACGCTGCTCGATGACGAGGGTGCGGAGCTCGTCCTGGTCGGCGTCGACGACGAGCCCGAGCAGGGGCTCGGAATCGACGTATTGCCGGCCTGAACGATTGGCGCGGGCCGCGGTCATCCGCTACCGTTCGCCGCATGTTCCGCCTGTGAGCTGACATCTGGCCCGACGTGCTCGGGCCACGTAACTGCGACGGGTGAACGCGACGCCTCCGGTCGCGGCGCACGCCGCACCAGGAGAGTCATGTCGTTCGAGTTCTCGAAAGTTCTGGAGTCTGTGGCGCCGATCGCGGCGAGCAATGCTGCCGCCGCCGATCGCGGTGAGTTTCCCAAGGCAACGCTCGATGCGCTCGCCGCGAGCGGCCTCCTCGGCCTCGTCAGCGCGACGAGCGTCGGTGGCAAGGGCCTGGGCCTCGCCGAGGCGGCCACCGTCGTCGAGCGGCTGGCTCGCGAGTGCGGGTCGACCGCGATGATCGTGTGCATGCACTACGCGGCCACCGTCGTGATCGAGCAGCACGGTCCCGAGGACGTGCGCCGGGCGATCGCGGCCGGCAAGCACCTCTCGACGCTCGCGTTCTCCGAGCCGGGCTCGCGTAGCCAGTTCTGGGCCTCGCTGAACACGGTGAACGTCGAGGGTGGCCAGGCGCGGCTCACCGGCAAGAAGAGCTTCGTCACGTCGGCGCACCATGCGGACAGCTACGTGTGGTCAACCAAGCCGGCGGCCGGCGCCGAGCTGTCGACGCTATGGCTCGTGCCGCGCTCGAGTGCGGGGCTCCGCATCGACGGCGCGTTCGACGGCCTCGGCCTGCGCGGCAACGACTCCGCGCCGGTGGTCGCCGAGGACGTGCGTCTG
>JABFXX010000281.1 GCA_013368795.1 Kofleriaceae bacterium | reverse complement strand
GGCACGTCGAAGATGGACCTGGCGAACCAGGTCATGGCCGACATCGAGAACTTCAAGAAGACGAACAACTGCGATCGCCTCGTCGCCGTGTGGTGCGGATCGACCGAGGTCTATCGCAAGCCGGGCGACGTCCACTCGACGCTCGCGAAGTTCGAGGCCGGCCTCGAGGCCTCGGACGAGAACATCGCGCCGTCGCAGATCTACGCCTACGCTGCGCTCAAGATGGGCGTGCCGTACGCCAACGGCGCGCCGAACCTGTCGGTCGACACGCCCGCGCTCGTCGAGCTCGCGCGCAAGCAGGGCCTGCCGATCGCCGGCAAGGACTTCAAGACCGGCCAGACGCTCATGAAGACGATCCTCGCGCCCGGCTTCAAGGCGCGCATGCTCGGCCTCGAGGGCTGGTACTCGACGAACATCCTCGGCAACCGCGATGGCGAGGTGCTCGACGATCCCGAGTCGTTCAAGAGCAAGGAGGTCACCAAGCTCGGTGTGATCGATCACATCCTGCAGCCGGACCTCTACCCCGAGCTCTACGGCAACGTGAGCCACGTCGTCCGCATCAACTACTACCCGCCGCGCGGCGACAACAAGGAAGGCTGGGACAACATCGACATCGTCGGTTGGCTCGGCTACCCGATGCAGATCAAGGTCAACTTCCTGTGCCGCGACTCGATCCTCGCGGCGCCGATCGTGCTCGACCTCGCGCTGTTCATGGACTTCGCGGCGCGCGCCGGCATGTCGGGCATCCAGGAGTGGCTGTCGTTCTACTGGAAGTCGCCGATGACGCCCGAGGGCCTGTACCCGGAGCACGACCTGTTCATCCAGCTCATGAAGCTGAAGAACACGCTTCGCTACACCAAGGGTGACGAGCTCATCACCCACCTCGGCGCCGAGTACTACGACTAGACTGCGTTCGTGTGCTTGCCGCGCTGCGGCTTGCTACGCTCGTACGCATGAAGTTACTCGTACGCGCGATCGTCACCGGGTTCGGCCTCAGCCTCGGCGGCGCCATCTACAAGAAGGTGGCGCAGCGCCTGGGCTTGGATGACGACGCGAAGGCCAAGGACCGCGAGAAGACGGTCCAGCGTCAAGACGGAGCGACCGATCCGTCGCTCCAGACGTCGTAGCGGATCGTCACTCCCGCGCTCACAAGCGGTCGAATTCAGCGGCGGATCGCCGCCTTTTGCGGAACACTTGGGGCCAGTGGACACCGCCAACCTGGCACCGGGGCTCCTGTTGGCGATGCCGCAGCTGGCGGACCCGAATTTCTCGCGCGCGGTCGTCCTGATGATCGAGCATGGCGAGAACGGCTCGTTCGGCCTCGTGATCAACCACCCGAGCCCGATCAAGGCCAGCGAGCTCCTCGACAGCCTCGAGATGAGCTGGCGCGGCGAGGACTCCGCGGTCGTGTGGGCCGGCGGCCCCGTCAGCCCGAGCACCGGCTGGGTGCTACACGAGCCCGTCGGGGTCGCGAGCGCAGGCGCCGGCGGCACGATCGAGATCACGTCGACGATCTCGCTCTCCACCTCGCCCGACCGCCTGCGCGCGATCGCAAACCAGCCGCCGCGCAACGTCCGCCTGCTCCTCGGCTACTCCGGCTGGGGCCCAGGTCAGCTCGCGCAGGAGATGGCGCGCGGCGCGTGGCTGCACACCTCGGCCGATCCCAAGCTCGTGTTCGAGACGCCACCGGACGAGATGTGGGACCGCGCGATGAAGTCGCTCGGGATCAACCCGCGCGATCTGTTCAGTGGCCGCGGCGTGAACTAGCCGCCACAGAAAATAGTCCGACCATTTTTCGTGCGCATCGAGCGCAGGAATGCGCGGATGGACGCTCGCTGCGCGGCGATCTGTCCGTGCGACGGACGAATGCATGACATGGGTGTCAGCTTCGGCGGGTCACTTCACGTCGACGATCGGCAGCATCGGCTCGCCGTAGAGCTCGATCCATAGCTGGCGTGCAGCCATGCGCAGCTTCTCGCTGCCCTGTGCGGCGAGCTGGTGTGCCGGCCCCAGGAGCTTGCCGCGATCGAGCTGCCCTTGCTTCACGGCGGGCGCGACCTCGATGCCGAGCTGGCGCGCGAGTCCCTGGATCACGACGACGGCGGCGTAGCTCTCGGCGCTGCCCCAGCGATCGCGGTTGAACGCGTGGCTCACCAGGTTCCACAGCGCGAGCTGCGGCGTCGCCGGATCGTTCGCGATCTGGCTCACGTAGGCTGCGAGCTCGAGCTCGGTGCGCGTCGTCGAGAGGTCGTGCTTCCCCGCGATCTGTTCGAGCGCGCGCGGGTAGCGCAGCGGCCGGTCGCGTTCGAGATCGACGCCGTGGCGCGCCTCGTGGCGTCGCACGGTCGCGGTGACGAGCTGACGGAGCGCGGCTTCGCGTCGCGCGGGGTCGGCGTAGGCATCGCCGAGGGCGACCTCTAGCTCGCGCGAGATCGCGCGCGCGGCCCACGCGCCGAGCAGTCGGCCCGCCGACGAGTCGTGAAAGGCCTGATCGCCGAGCGCGTAGATGCCGGTATCGATGGCCGGCGTCACCTTGTCGCGCACGAAATCCTCGATCTGATCGAGCAGCACGACGGGATCGCCGAGCTCGTCGCTCTGGCGGCCGAGGAGGCCGAGCCGCAGGTTCAGCCGATCGAGGCGGCGGAGCGAGAGCACGCGTCGCGCCTGGCCGCCGACCCGCACGAACCGCACGTCGTCGACGCGATAGACGAACACCACGGCGTGAGCGGAGCGCTGCAGCAGAGCGTCGGCGGAGAGGTAGTAGCCGAGGCCGAGCACGGCGAGCTGATCGGAGACGTCCTGCGCATAGCGGCCGAGCTCGGCGACCGCCTCGCGCACGTGCTTGCCGCCGACCGGCAGATTGCTCCACCGATCGAGGCCGTCGATGAGGTTTCGCCATGCGGCCGCGAGAGCCGGGCCGTGGGCCGCGATCACGCGCGCGTTGCGCAGCTCCTGGATGTGACGCGCGCGAGGGGCACCGTCGCGGCTGCCGCGGCGATCGGCGTCGGTCTCGATGACGAGGGACGTCAGCTCGTCGACGAGAAAGGTCTCGAGCTCGGCATCGCGCGCGGGCGTGCCGCCATGAAAGTACGCACCGGTGACGAGCGGCGTGCGGAGGCGGATCGCCCGCGGAGGATGGCGCAGCGACATCACGAGCCAGATCGCGAGCGAGACGAACGTGAGGAGCGAGGTGACGAGCGCGATCGTCGCGACCGGCGCGCGTGCAGCCGGCTCCGGCTCGAGCGCGTAGTACGTCGCCGCGACGGCCGCCCGATCGGTGACATCGACGTCGATGCGCCCGGCGACGTTGAGTGCAGCGACGCGCTGGACGTGGCGCATCGCCTCGGGATCCGCTGCGCCGTGCTCGCCGGTCAGCATCGCCGCGTCGATCAGTGCGTGATCGAGCATGCGCCGTGCCTGGCCGCGCAGGAGCCACTCCGTGCGGCCGAGCGCCTCGCGTGCGGCGACGTCGTCGCCCGCTTCGACACCGGTGGCGAGCGCCGCGAGCACGTGGCGTCTGATCACGAAAACGTGACAACTCGCGGGGCGCTCGGTTTCATCAAAAGCGCCGGCGCCGATGTCCTACAGCCAGGCGTTGTCGGGGACGTCGAGCGAGACCGGGCGGCCGCGCCGCGCCGCGATGAACGCCTGCGCGAACGACAGCGCCGACGGGAACCGCCGCCGCGGGTCCTTCGCCATCGCGATCGCGAGCACGTCCTCGACGGCGGGCGAGACGCGCGCGTGCATGCTCGGCCGCAGCGGCGGCGTGTGGACGACCTGGTAGACGAGCTCGGAGAGGTCCTTGCCCTTGAACGGCGACCGGCCCGTGAGGCAGCGGTAGGCGATCGCGCCGAGCGCGTAGACGTCGGCGAGGTGCGTGACGTGGCCACCGGAGGCCTGCTCTGGCGCCATGTACTGCGGCGTGCCGACGATGCCCTCGCCCGTCAGCGTGCCCTCGCTGTCCATGACCTTGCTGACGCCGAAGTCGAGGATCTTCCAGACCGAGCCGTCGTGATGGAACAGGTTGTGCGGCTTGAGGTCGCGATGGACGACGCCGGCGAGCCGCGCGACCTCGAGACCGCGCGCGACCTGATCGAGCAGCGCGACGAGCTCGTCGCTCGGCATGCGGTTCTGGTTCTCGTTGCGCAGGCGCGTCGCGAGGTCGGTACCGTGCAGGCGCTCCATCGCGATGTACGGGACCGGTGCGTCGGGTGGCGAGACCTCGAGCACCTTGACGATGTGCGGTGACTCGAGGCGCGCCGCGACGTCCATCTCGCGATGAAAGCGCTCGACGATCGCCGTCGACGAGGTCGAGCGCGCATTGAGGAGCTTGACCGCGGCCGGGCCGTCGCCGGGACCTGTCGCCTCGTAGACCTCGCCCATCGCGCCGCGGCCGAGCACGAGACCGAGCCGGTAGTTGCCGAGCTTCTGGCCGGTCCACCTGCCCTCGTTCACGCGCTTCTGGCGCGCAGCCTCGTCGACGACCTCGGCGAGCGCCTGCTCGCGATCGCCGATGACGCGCATCGCCGACTGCAGCTCGGCGAGTGCGGTCGCGCTCGTGCGCCGCGCCCACCGGCCGAGCGCGTAGCTGCTCGTCAGAAACGCGACGACGAGCACCTCGGCGATCACGAGCTGCTCGCGCTCCGCGGCCGCCGATGGCAACACGCCGACGTCGCGGATCCAGCCGAGGATGATCGGTGTCGCGATCGCGATGTGGCCGCCGACGCAGATGAGGCACGTCGCGATCGCAGTCCATCGCACGCGACCGAGCGCGATGAACACGATGCCGAGCATGTCGACCATCACGACCGCGGAGAACGGGCCGAAGTAGTAGACGGCCGGCTGCACCGCGAGCGTCGAGACCATCCACAGGATGCCGACCCACGTCGTGTCGTAGCGCTCGGAGTTGCTCGTGAAGTAGATGAGGCCTGCGTTGCACGCCGCGAGCAGGCCCGCGCCGATCCAGAACGCGATGCGCGCGACCGGGTCACCGCCGATCAGGATCGACAGCGCGAGCGCGCCGAGCGGCGCGGTCATGCCGAAGATGTGGAACATCTTGCTGCGCGCGAGGTCGCTCCGGTCGAGTGCCTCGGCGGCGGTCGGCGTCGGCGTGCGGTGCGAGCCGGTCACCCACGCCGTGGCCCTGGCGCTGTGCTCGGTCTGGCCGTGCGAGCCCGCGGCCGCCGCATCGGCGAGCGCCTTCGGCGAGGCCGCCTGCGTGCCCAGCTCGGTCGCGTCGACGTCCGTATGATCCCCTCGAGCGAGGAGGCCAGTCGGTTCGCGGCCCGAATCGTGACCCACGGTCCGGATAGTACGCGCGAACCCCGCGACCGGTCGAACCGCCGGATTTCTCGACGGAGTGGGCGCCCAAACGTAAGGCCGCGCTCAGCTCACTTGCACGTATTGCGCAAAGTGAACTGACCAACTCAAAACCGCTTTGGATCGAAAAACACGGTGTGTATGGTCGCGAGCGTCAAACCCGAGGGGGCTTGTATGATGAAGGCTATTGGCGGTTTCCTTCTGCTGGCTCTGGTGGCGTGCGGCCCGGCGATGCGCGACGACGACGTCGGCGACGACGGCTCGGGATCGAACAACGGGTCGGGAAGTGGCTCGGGCAGCGGCGTCGCGCGCGAGTGCAGCAAGATGGACATCATCTTCGTTGTCGATAACTCGGGCTCGATGGAAGAGGAGCAATCGAACCTCGCGACGAACTTCCCGATGTTCGCCCAGGTGCTCGAGAACTACACGACGAGCGACGGCCAGCCTCTCGACTACCGGGTCGCCATAACGACGACGGGCCGCGATATCTCGTACACGGTCACGTCAGGTCCGATCTCGCTGCCGTTCAACGAACACGGCGAGAACGGCGCGTTCCAGAACAACTGCAACAGCACCAAGCGCTGGCTCGAGCGCACAGATCCCAATATGGCCCAGACGCTCGCGTGCCGCGCGGACGTCGGCATCGAGGGTCCCGGCATCGAGATGCCGCTGCTGATGACGAAGTGGGCGCTCGCCGACCGCGTCCAGGACAACACGAACGCGGGATTCCTCCGCGACGACGCTTTGCTCGCCGTCGTGATCCTCACCGACGAGGATGACGCGTCGACGACGGCCAACAACTTCACGCTGACCGTCGCAACTGCCAACCCGCCGAGCGACTGGAACCCACAGGACGAGGTCAACTTCCTCGACCAGCTCAAGGGCAACCGCACGCGCTGGGCGGCCGGCGTCATCGCGGGCGACGGCAACTGCAGCTCGGGCTTCGGCGACGCCGCCGACGGTGTTCGCCTGAAGGAGTTCGTCAATCTCGCGAACAGCCAGAACTCGACGCAGGCCGTGTTCTCGTCGATCTGCGACGGCGATCTGACGGTCGGCCTCACCGAGGCACTCGACACGTTCCAGGCCGCCTGCGGCGCGATCATCCTCTAGCTACGTAGTCCGCGGTAACGCCCGCGCGGAGCCGTTCTGGTAATGATCCGCGCATGACCGACCTGGCGAAGACGTTCGTCGTAACCGGCGGCACCGGTGCACTCGGCACCGGCGTCGTCGAGCTCCTGCTCGCGCGCGGTGCCACCGTGTACCTGCCGATCCACGAGCCGGCGCTACCGGCGCACTTGCCGTGGCGCACGAACGCGCGCGTCAAGGCGACGCCGAAGGTCTCGCTCGAGGACGAGGCGCAGGTCGCCGCGTTCTACGCCTCGGTCCCCGACCTGTGGGGCTCGATCCACCTCGTCGGCGGCTTCGCGATGGCCAAGCTCGCCGAGACCTCGCTCGCCGAGTTCGAGAAGCAGTGGCGCCTCAATACCGTCACGTGCTTCCTCGCGTGTCGCGAAGCCGTGAAGGCGATGCGCAAGGCCGGCAACGGCGGCCGCATCGTCAACGTCGGCTCGCGGCCGGTCGTCTCGCCGACGCCGGGCATGATCTCGTACGTCGCGTCGAAGGCCGGCGTCGCCGCGCTGACCCAGTCGCTCGCGCCCGAGCTCCTCGCCGAGAACATCCTCATCAATGCGGTGCTGCCCTCGACGATCGACACGCCGGCGAACCGCGCCGCGATGCCGAAGGCCGAGCACGACAAGTGGCCCAAGCCGGCGCAGATCGCCGAGACCATCGCGTTCCTCGCCTCCCCGGCCAACGTGCTGACGACCGGCGCGCTGGTGCCCGTGTTCGGCCAGGCCTAGGCGTTCCTCTCGCCGGAGAGGTGGCGCGTAACCTGGCGATTGTTCAGCGCATCCGACCGTCGTCTTCATTCGTAACCAGTGCATGCTCCATTCGTATGCAACGATGAAGGAGGCACTGGTCTAGATGAGCAACGTCCCCGACCTCGACCGGTATCCCGAGCTTCGCGAGAAGTGGGATCGCCGTAACTTCATCAAGTCCGCCGCCGCGGGCGCCGCGTTCATGGCGATCGGCGGCGCGCTCGTGCGCATCGCGGCCGACGATCTGACAAAGGCCGCGCGCGCCGAGAAGCGATCCGACGGCCGCCCCCGCCTGCCACCCGGCCAGCGCGTGATCGAGAAGCTGCGGCCGATGGGTGGCGACGAGGGCGATGGCGAGGCGAAGAACTTCAAGCTGCGCGTGACCGGCCTCGTGAAGAAGCCGTTCGAGGTGAGCTATGAGGGCCTACTCAAGCTGCCGCAGGTCGAGAAGACGGCGGACGTTCACTGCGTCACCGGCTGGTCGATGCTCGGCGGCCTGTATCGCGGCGTGCAGATCAGCAAGCTCGCCGAGATCGCCGAGGTGAAGAGCGAGGCGCGCTTCATGATCCTGCAGGCGGCGCACGGCTTCACCGCGAATGTTCCACTCAAGGAAGCGTTCGCCGACAACGCGCTGATCACGTACCGGTTGAACGGCAAGCCGTTCGCGCTGGCGCATGGCGCACCGGTGCGCGGCCTCATCCCGGATCTCTACTTCTGGAAGAGCGCGAAGTGGATCACCGGCCTCAAGTTCGTGAAGGACGACGTGCCGGGCTACTGGGAAACGCGCGGCTATCACAACCACGCCGATCCGTGGAGGGAAGAGCGGTATGGCTGAGGTCGCGGCGAAGGTTCGCGACACCGGTCCCCTGCATGTCCTGAAGAAGCGCTGGCGCGCATGGCTCCGCGCGGTCCATCGCGACGCCGGCTATCTCGCGATCGGCTTCACGGTCATCTATGCGATCAGCGGCATCGCGCAGAACCACATCGAGGACTGGGGCGATGTCAGCTACAAGGCAACCGAGCGAACGGTCGCGATTCCCGCGATTCCCGCCGACACGCCCGACGACGTCGCGATCAGGACCGTCGCCGCAGTCGCCGGGCTCGGCACACCGACGACGAAGCTCCGCGCCGGCGACGAGATCCGGCTCGAGTATGCAAACGGCGCGAAGGCGACCGCGATCGGCACGCAGCTGACGATCCAGAGTCGCGAGCGGCGCGCGTTCATCGGCGCCGCGAACTGGCTGCACACCGCGCGCAACAAGAAGGGCTGGAAGTACGTCGCCGACGGGTTCGCGGTGTTCCTGCTCTATCTCGCGATCTCCGGCATCTTCATGATCAAGGGTAGGCTCGGCCTCAAGTGGCGAGGTGCGGTGCTGATCAGCCTCGGCGTCGCGGTGCCCGTGATCGCAGTTTTGACGTCGAGCCCGCAGCCGAAGGCGGCCGAGGCGAGCGAGAGCACGACCGCCGCGGCGCCCGCGCCAACGCCGACGCCCGCAGCACCGACCGAGGATGGCTCGGCCGGAGCTGCGGAGACCGTCGACACGAGCGGCATCAAGTTCCTGCCGCCCGAAGAAAACGAGTAACCCAGAAACGGGGTCGGACCCCATTCTCCGGCGGCTCCGGACAGAGCTCTTCTCGGCGCGCGCGCAGGTTCGCGGCTTGCACCCTCGTCGGACGAGCTTCGCGGGAGGAATCGATGGCTGCGAACAGGATGCTGATCGTCGTGACGAACGTCGGCGAGTACGAGAAGGTCGGTTACCGCACCGGCCTGTGGCTCGGCGAGCTGACCCACTTCTGGGATGTCGGCGAGGCAGCCGGCATCGAGATGGACATCGCGAGCCCCGGCGGCGGGTACGTGCCGATCGATCCCGATAGCCTGATGCTCCAGGAGCTCGGCCACGCGATCGGCATCGATGGCAAGGTGCATCAGCGCTACGCCGATCGGCGGTTCATGGAGCGACTGTCGTGCACGTCGAGCGTCGAGGAGATCGATCCCGAGCGTTACGACGCGATCTATCTGACGGGAGGTCACGGCGTCTGCTTCGACTTTCCGAAGAGCACCGGGCTTGCCGCGCTGATCGCACAGTTCTACGAGTCGGGACGGATCGTGTCGGCGGTCTGCCACGGCCCCGCCGGACTGCTCGAAGCGAAGCTCGCGTCGGGCGAGTACCTCATCCGCGGCAAGGCTGTCACCGGCTACTCGTGGCGCGAAGAGGTGCTCGCGAGGCGCGCCGATGCCGTGCCGTTCAGCCTCGAGCAGGAGCTACAGAAGCGCGGCGCGAGCTACAGCAAGGCAGCGTTTCCGTTCGCTCGCAATGTCGTCGTCGACGGCCGGCTGATCACCGGCCAGAATCCGGCGAGCGCGGATGGCGTCGGCAAGGCGGTCGTCAAGCAGCTGCTGGAATCGCGCGGCGCCGTCCGCGACGAGCTCGGAGCGCGTCGAGCGCGACAAGAGGCTCCACCGGCGACGTAGTGGGAACCTACTCGGCGAAGATGACGTCGGCGGCAGGCACGCCGCCGAAGCTCGTGTTCCACGCGAGCGCGTAGCCGGAGACGTTGCGCAGGACGACGCGGTCGGCGACCTGACTCGGGTCGACCGTCCACTCTCCGATGACGTCCTCCTCGTAGCAGGTCGGGCCGACGAGCTGGACCTTCGCGCCCTCGCCGGGATGCGGCGCGCGCGCGAGGAGATCGACCTGGCTCCAGCGCAGGTGGCAGATGCGCGAGAGCTCGACCACCTGGAGAATCCGATCCGGCAGCTCGCGACGCGCGAGGACGCGACCGTGCGCGAATCCGGCGCCGTCGGCGTAGAGGCGGCCGGGCTCGACGAGGATCTCGAGATCCTCGAGCGCGCGCCGGACCTCGGCGAATGCCGCGTGCAGATCGGCGATGCCATGCCACGCGCCGCCGAGATCGATGAACGCGGGCGGCGTGTCGACGAGCGCGAGCGCGGCACGCGCGGTCGCGATGAAGCGCTCGGCGGTGGTCGCGGTGATCGGTCCGTGATGGACGTGGATGCCGACGCGGCGATCGCCGGCGGCGCGCGCGAGCTCTGCGATCGCCGCGCGGTCGTCGAGGCCGAAGCGCGAGCGGCGGTGGCCGTTGCCGTCGAGGATCGCGCCGATGGCGGGATCGCGGCCGGTGATCGATGCCGAGATCCGGATCGCGATGTCGGCGTGCGGAGGTGCTGCGCGGACCTGCTCGACGGTCTCGCAGGAGACGATCACGCGGCCGGTCGACGGTGCGTGGGCGATCGCGGCGCCGCTCGGATCGGCGATCGAGATCGTGCGGTTCGCGGGCACGCTCGCGACCTCGGCGGGCGACGCGGCATCGAAGCCGTCGAGGATCTCCGCGGCGAGCTCGACGACGCGAGGATGAGGGAACGACTTCAGCGCGAACAGCGGCGTGATGCGAGATGCGCGGGCGGCGTCGGCGACGCGCCGCATGTTCGCCTCGATCGCGCACAGGTCGAAGACGAGCGACGCGCGCGTGCAGCGTTCGAACGCGGCCGCGACCGCGTTAGCGATCCCCGCCGCCACCGTTGAGGAACTCGGTCGGATCGACGATCACCGGCTCGGCGCCGATCGGCGAGAGGTCCTTGCGATCGGAGCGCACGCTGTTGCCGCGGCGCGGGACGCGGACCTGCACCTCCTCGGGATAGCGCAGCGCGAACGTGAAGTAGAACGTGTTGCGGAAGAACGACGGCACGATCATCTCGGCGACCTGATCGCCGACCTGATACTGGAACTCGTAGCGCAGGCCGAACGTCTGGCCGGGGCGCGGCGACCAGCCGACGCCGACGTCGACGCGGGCGACGAAGAACCTGCCCTCGAGCCCGCCCGTCGACGGATCGATCAGCTGCGTGCGGTCGACGCCGACGGTGCCGATGCCGACGACCTTGGGATCGCGGCGCCGCGCGTCCTTGTCGAAGAGCGTCAGCGGCATCGCCGCCGTGATGTTGAGCGAGTCGGAGACGGTGTTCTGCGCGATGAAGAGGTTCGGCGTCACCTGACGGCGCGCGGTCGCGGTCGCGCGTCCCCACACGTCGGTGTATGCGACGAGCCCGCCGAACACGGGAAAGAAGGCGCCCTTGCGATCGTCGGTCGGGTTGTACGGATCGGTCCAGAGCGGGTTGACGTACACGACGCCGCCGTCGAAGTTCGAGCTCCACTTCTGGTTGTAGTCGTGCTGCCACACGACGACGGCGCGCGGGTTCAGCTGGCGATCGAGGCGATCGCCCATCTGGACCATCATCGGATCGAGACGCTCGAGGCGCAGAAAACTCGCGCCGAGCTCGAGCAGGAGCGTGTTGTAGCGGAACTGCCGATCGAACGAGATGCCGCCGCCGACCTCGAACGACTCGGTGTGAACCGAGAACATGTTGTCGTCGGTCGTCGTATAGCGGACGACGCCGCGCTGCGAGAGTCGCGAAAACTCGCTCGCGACCCACGTGCCGGCCTCGCTCGCCGCGGCATTCTTCGTGTCGGTACGGCCGAGCGGCCGCACGAGCGTGGGGTCGTCCGCCGGTGACGCACTGGCATCGAGGTTGTTGAGCTGACCGATGCTCCCCTCGAGATCGAACGTCTGCTCCGTACGCGGACTGGGAACGAAATACGCTTTCCAGCTGCCTCGGAACGTCACCGATGGCTTCGCGCTCGCGAGGTGGTAGAGGAAATCCACCTCCGACAGGAGCTCGTGAATCATGCGTGGCGCGTTGTACGTAACGATGAAGCCGGGACGGACGTCCGAGAACACGTCGGCGTCGCGACCCGCCTGTCCTGTCGGCGTGCCATTCGCATTGTCCGTGGTAGCAACGCTGCCGTTCGCCGTGGCGTGAAAGTCGATGTTGTCGGCGTGAGCCGGTGCGATGCCGATCAGGCATCCGATCGCGATCACTTCGAGTGGCCGGCGCACGTCAGCGTTGTAGCATGCGGTGCAGAAACGAAAGCCGCCTCCCGGGTTGACAGACCTCACGCCTAGGAGGCTTAGATCCACCAGGATTCTTTATGCGCAGTGATCTCGTCGAACCGATCGATTCCATGTTTGCAGCCTCCTCCCGCAAGAGCATCGTCCGTGATGACGACGAGGACGAGGACGACGATGATGAGGACGAGGACGAAGACGAAGACGAGGACGAGGACGAGGATGAGGATGGCGACGACGACGAGGACGAGGACGAGCCCGACGACGACGACGAAGGCGCCGAAGAAGTAGGCGACTGGGGCGGCGGCGGCGGCGGTGGTGCGGGTCCGGTCGCCGACGACGAAGATTGGTCCGAATCCGATTCCGACGAAGAAGAGGAGGATGACGACGAGGACGAGGACGAGTCCGACGAGGACGACGATCCCAACGCCGGTGGCTGGCGTGGCGGCGATGCTCCGCCGTGGGGCTCCGACGAGGATGAGGACGAAGACGAGGACGAGGACGAGGACGAGGACGACGACGAAATCGCCGCCGAAGGCGACGAGGACGAAGACGAGGACGAGGACGAAGACGAGGAGGACGAGGACGAAGCCCCCGCCCCGATCGCGCGCCCGCGCCTCGTGAGGGACGACGACGAGGACGAGGACGAGGAATCGTCCGACGACGACGACGACGATACCGATCCGATCGATCCAGAGGATCGCAGCCCGGCGCGTCGTGGTCCGCCGCCGCCTCGCCCGGCCAAGCCGCTTCCGACCGGCAAGCCCGAGCCGATTCGCGTCCCCGCCAAGCCCGCCGCGAAGGGTCCTGCGCCTGCGAAGCCCGCAGCGCCGGCGAAGCCTGCGCCCGCACCGGCGAAGCCCGCCGCGAAGGCGCCAGCAGCGAAGCCTGCGCCTGCCAAGGCACCGGCGAAGCCCGCCGCGAAGGCACCGGC
>JABFXX010000366.1 GCA_013368795.1 Kofleriaceae bacterium | reverse complement strand
GCGCACCTGGTGCTTCTTGTTCGCACGCGTGAGGGTCATGCCGACCGCTTGAACGGCCTCCGCGAACGCGAGCGGCTCCGAGGTCGCACGCTTCGTGACGACGATCGACGGCCTGCCCGACACGACGAGCTTGATCCGGCAGATCGTATCCACGCCGCCCTTGGGGCCATTCGCGTCCTCGAACCGAACGGTGGCGCGCTCGACGAGCATCGCCGGGCCGATGCGGCGCGCGAGCTGCGTGCGTACACGCTTCTCGAACCCGGCGCCGAGCTTCTTGTCGGTGCGAATCGCGATCGGAACGTTGAGTGGTGTGTTCGTGAACATGTCTCCGCCTTTCTTCCTAAACGATTGACCGTGCCGCGACCTGTGCTTGTTCCCAGCCGCGATACGCGGTGTACACGCGCTCGTCGAACGGATAGTCCCAGCAGCCCTCGCGGTGGACGAGGCGGCCGCCGAATCCCATCTTGAAGCGATGCACGCCGGCGAGCGGATGAGCGTCGTCATGTCGAGGTGCGGCCCCGAGCATGTCGTAGTCGATACAGCCGTGCGCCTTGGCCGCACGCATCGCCGCCCACTGCAACGCGGATGATCCCATGAGGTGTCGGTGCTCGCTGCTCGACGCGCCGTACAGGTACGTCGCGCGCGGCGGCGCGAGCGCGAGCAGCATCCCGGCGACGAGGCGCCAGCCCTGCTTCGCGAGGAGCAGTCGCGTTTGCACCGGCGACGCAGAGCCTTCGCCCGTCTCGTCGAGCATCGCGCGGAAGTGCGCGAGCGGCCGCGGCGGCAGGTTATGCCGGGCCATCGTCTCGAGATACAGCTCGTACCACGCAGGCAGGTCGGCGACCGTGCCCTCGACGATCTCGACGCCTCGTCGCGCGGCGAGCCGAACGTTGTAACGGGTCTTGTGATGCATGCGTGCCAGCATCGTCTCCTCGGAGGCGGTGAGATCGACCACGACGGTGTCCGGTGGCAGGAGGTCGCGTAGCGACTTCCACAGGTTCCGTTCCTCGGTGTCGATGTTCATGCGGAGCTCTCGCGCGTGCCGCGATGGAGGGCCGGACCACGTGCCCGCACTCGTGAAGTCGCCGGGCTCGCGTGCATGCAGCGAGGTCCACGGCAGATCCCAGCGAACGAACGCACAGCGGCTTCCGAGCAGCGGGCGCAGCTGGCGCGAGAGCCGCTCGAGGAACGCGCCCACACGCTCGGCATCCGGCGCCACTTCGGGACCGAATGGGACATACGCGCAGTCGACATCCTCCGAAAGCGGCGTTCGCACGACGAGAAAGTCGCCGACCGCGACCGGTGCACCCGTCGCGCGCGGTCGCGCTGCGAGATCGTACGCCTCCGCCGCATGGCCGATCCGGCGATTGACCCGCCCCCAGAACGCGGTCTGGTGGACGATTCCCGTCGGAATCAGCTGATCGGTTTGCTTGGGAACGACGTCGAGCGCGAGCATGACAACTCCAAATAGCGATAGACCGGCGCGGTGGTTACCGGGCCGGTCGGGTTAGAGGCGAGTGCGTGCACTCAGCCGAGGGTCTTCACCACGTCCGGGCTCGTCGTGCGCGCGAACGCACGACGCATGTCAGACGTGAGGAGGCACATGACCTCAGGCTAGGCCGCAAATCGCGAAAGTCAACCGCGGGGCAAAGGTCCTCGCGGCGCGTCTCGCATGTTGCTTCTGCAGCGATCACGCACCCGTACCCGGCGTGGGAACCTCGGGGTGCGCGGGAAGGCTGATCTTCCCCGCAGCTCACAACCGTCGAGACGCGCAGCGAGAGACCTGTGACGTCATCGGCGTGCGTCTCCTGCATCCACTTCTGTGACGACCACGCGCCCGTACCCAGCGTGGGAACCTCGGGGCGCGCGTGGGAGACGAGCTCCCTCCCAGCTCGCGGACACACGAGCAACTCGACGTTGACGTCGAGGCAATTGAAATCAGGCCACGTCCTCGCGCGAAGCGAGGACATCAAACACGCTCAGCTGTGCGGCTTGCAGAACGACCACGACGTGCCGTGCTCGTCCTCGATCTCGCACTCGAGGCCCGGGCCGCAGTCCGCGTCGGTCTGGCACTCGAACGTGCCAGAGCCCGACCCCGAGCCACTACCGGAGCCCGAGCCACTGCCGTCACCGTGCGGCTTGCAGTACGACCACGTCTCGCCGTGCTCTTCCTCGACCTCGCACTCGAGGCCCTGGCCACAGTCAGCATCGGCGGCGCACTCGTCGCCGGCGCTGCCCTGACCGAGGTTGCGGCCGACGGAGGTCGTGCTGACGCCGCAGGCGGCGATGGCGGCGGTGAGAAGGAGAGAAAACCCGGTGAGCAAGTGCGTCTTCGTCATGGACCCGGTGTAACGCCGCGCTGTTCGAGATACGAGTTTCGCCGGCTTTCTTGCTGACGCGATTCTTGAAATTCGGTGTCAATTCGTAGAAATAATCTCGTCACGTGGTCGGAGACAGCGACATCGCGCGCGCGTTCTACGCGGGCCGCTACGCAGAGATCCTGGAAGCGACGCAGGACGAAGGCGCCGACGTCGCTGCCGACGACGTCGCCTTTGTCGTCGGGGCGTTGACGTTCCTCGATCGGGTCGACGAGGCCCGGGCGATGGTCGATGCGTGGCGCTCTCGAACGGGCGCCGACGGCGATCCGCAGACGCGCGCCGCGTGCCGGTTCTTCCTCGGTCTTGCAGCTGCGCGCGCGGGCTACTTCGATCGCTCGATCCAGCTGCTCGTGCGCGACGCGTTCGGCGATCGCCACCACGCAGATCCGTGGGTGCGTGCGCTCGTGTTCCAGGGCATCGCGTGCCAGTGCTATTTCACGGGCCGCTATCCCGGCGCCGCGCGCAACGCGCTCCGGGCGCTGCACGCGGCGCACGAGGCGAAGTTCCTCTACGCCGCGATGGTCGCGACCGACATGCGCGGACACTCGCTCGTGCAGATGGGACAGCTCCAGCGCGGGATCGCGATGCTCGAGCAGGCGAAGAAGCAGGCGCACCGCCTCGGGTTGACGAACAACGCATACGCCGTCGATACCTCGATCGCGACGTACGTGACGCGCTTCGTGCCGAACGCGGAGTCGCTCGAGCGCGTC
>JABFXX010000259.1 GCA_013368795.1 Kofleriaceae bacterium | reverse complement strand
ACGTGGTCGTTCGTCGCGGCGATCTTGTTCCCGCCGATCGCGCTCGCGTTCTCGACGCGGATCCGGACCGCAGCGACGCTCGTGACGCTCGCGGTGACGCTGATCGCGGCGCTGGTAGCGAACCTGTGGTTCGTCCCCGATCCATCGGACACCGGCTCGCTCGTGCTGTTCTTCCTCGCGCTCGGGCCCGCGTTCGCGGTGCCGACGGCCGCGCTCGTCGCGACGCTGTTCGCACCGCCGGTCGGGTTCCGGATCGCCGCGTTCTTCTCCGCGGTGGTCGCGGGCATCCTCGGCTGGGCGATCGGACTCGTGATCATGCACGTCGTCGAGCCATTCGCGCCCAGCCGCGAGCTCCTGCTGCGGCTCATCGGCATCGCGCCCCCGGCGATCTACTGCGCGTGCGGTGCCGTGCTCGCGACGAGCTGGCGGCCCAACCGGACCTAGCGAAACGAGACCCAGAACGTCTCGACCTCGTCGTTGATCCAGCGAGTCAGCGACGTCGGCTTGATCTCGTGGATGCCGTTCGTCGTGATCTCCCAGGCGGTCGTCGGCTCCGCGTCGGGATCGACGTACGTCGGCACCGAGAGCTCGCCGGACTTGCCGCACTCGAGCTCGTCGAACGCTTCCTCGGTCTGGAGCTCCTGCTCCAGCTCGGCGATCGAGATTGACTTGTCGTTTCGCATCGACCCTCCACCCAGACACACGCAGGTCGCGCAGAAACCCTGCAGCGAATCATGCAAGTGTCCGTACTGACTGGCGGTTCAGCGGCGGATTCCGTGGATGCGGTCCGACTCCTGCTGCATCAGCGCGGCGAACTTCTGCGACTGCGCCGGGTCGAACTTCGGGTTCGGCTGGCCGAGGATCGTTGGAGCACCAACGATCGGCGTCCAGTAATTCTCGCACTCGAGCCACGCCTGGTGGTGCGTGCCGTTCTGGGCGAGCACGAGGTGGTGGTTCAGCTTGTTGCCCGTCGGATCCTTCAGGAACGACATCTCGGCGTGGACCTTCGTGTAGTACTCGAGCGTGCACGGCTCCTTGCCGCCGCGAGCGCGCGCCTGCGCGGCGCTGTAGAGCGGCATGAACGCCATCGCGGTGCGACCCATGTCGTTCGGGTCGCTCATCTTCGCGGTGTAGTAGGTCTTGGCCTGTTGCCACTGATCGGCGGAGACGCCGTGCGCGGCCGCGATCGCGTTCTCCTGGGTCACGTCACCCGCGGTGTCGGCCATCAGCGCACACAGGTCCGCATACTGTTCGATCGAGATCATCGGGTCAGCTCCTTTGCGGAGGTAGAGCCCGGACCGCCGCAGGCGTTTCATGTACCGTCTCTGGAATGTCGCGCCTGGTGGGGCTGGTCGTGCTCGTGGCGGCGTGTGGAGGCGAGGCCGCCCCCGAGGGGCCCGATGCCGGCGCTGGCGTCGATGCGGCGCTCCCCGGGCCACCGACCGCCGCCGAGCTACTCGCGCGCATCGCGAACTGCGATCAGGTCGTCGGCGGTCCGTTCTCGCTCGACTCGAGTGGCCCGGCGACCGTATCGATCTGCGGTCTGCCGAATGCGGTGTTCTGGAAGGCCGAGCTCGACGTCGACTGCGACGGCAAGATGTCGTCGAAGTGCAGCTTGTCGACGGATCCCGCATACCAGGATCAGACCGCGGCGACCGACTCGCTCGGCGATCCGCTCGATGCGGCGGCGCTGCCGTACGTCGTCGTTCCCGGCAAGAGCACGCGCTTTGACTACCGCGCAGCGGGGCTCGCGATGGGCTCGGTGTTCGCGGTGATCTACAAGGACCAGGTCCAGTATGGCGTCGCGGGCGACGTCGGCCCGACGGCGATCATCGGCGAGGCGTCGTACCGGATGGCCGAGCTGCTCGGCATCGATCCGGATCCGCGCACCGGTGGCACCGACGACGAGGTCGCGTACATCGGATTCACCGGGATGGCGGCGATCGTCGATCCGATCGAGGATCACGACCGCGCGGTGTCGCTGGGCGAGGGGCTCGCGACCGCGCTACTTGCGCACTGAGAACTCGCCGCGCCGATTCTTCGACCAGGCGACTTCGTCGTGGCCGTCGGCGACAGGGCGCTCCGCGCCGTACGACACCGGCGACACCCGATTCGAATTCGTGCCGAGGCGCACGAGATAGTCGGTCATCGCCTGTGCGCGGCGCTGACCGAGGCCGATGTTGTACTCGGTCGTGCCTTGCTCGTCGCAGTGGCCCTCGATCGTGATCGTCGCTTTCGGGTGTGCCGAGAGCCAGTCGTGCAGACGTGCCAGCGTGTCGCGCGTCTGCGGCACGAGATCCGACGAATCGAACGCGAAGTAGACCGGGGCCAGCCACGACAGGTCGTCGCCGTCATTGCTCGTGACCGTGGCACCACCGGGCGTCGCAGTCGTCTGCGACGTGGAGGTACCGGCTCGGCTCGGCTCGTCGATCGCCGGACCGTGCGGCTTCTTGGACTTACCGCCACAACCAATCGCAAACGAGAGAGCCAGCGCCACCGCGCAGAAACTTCGCATGCTCCGTGCAGGAGCACCGGCCGTGCCACCAGCTAACTCGCGGCGTTCGCTGGCGCGGCTCCGCGAAGTCTTGCAAGTCGCAACGGAGGCCGTTGCAGATTGCGAGCGACTACCGCGTGATCTTGCGGCGAGCCGGCTTCCGCGGCTTCGCCGTCGGCGCCTTCGCGGCCTTGCGCGAGGCCCGGGACTGCTTCGTCCGTTCCTCGGCAAGCCGTAGCTGAGCGATGCGTCCGATCAGGTGCACGGGGAGCCGGCCGTCGTAGCCGAAGCGGATCGTTCCCTTCTCGACCTCGTAGGGCGCGAGCTCCTTCGCGAACGTCTCGAGGATCGAGGGGTAGGCGGGATAGATCGAGAAGTGCTTCTTCCACGCAGCGAGGAACAGCACGGCCTTGCCGTTCAGCTTGTACGCGAGCAAGTGGTAGGCAATCGACTCCTCGCACGCGGGGATCGACTTGCCGATCACCGTGCGCACGCGGTTCATGATCCTGCGTGCGGGCTGCGGCAGCGAGGCGAGGTAGTCGTCGACAGTCTCGAACGGCATCGGTGCACCCAGCGTACGTCAGTCGGCGCGCGCTTCGGTGCGACCAGTCCCGGTCGTGCCGGTCGGCACGAGGCTCTGCGCCACCTGCTCGAGCGCGTCGTACGACAGGCCGGCGCCGACCTCCATGCCCGACTGGATGATCGCGTCGCGCGTCTCCTTGCTGCCGCACTGCTGCAGCGCCGTCAGGAATGTCTTGTCGCCGCGCGATTCGAACGTCACCGTCACGACCGTCTCGGCCTGCGGGAACGGCTCGAAGATCTCGGTGTGGACGAGCTTCTTGTTCGGCACGATCTCGCGATAGACGCCGTTGAACGCGACCTCGTTGCCGTCCTTGCCGATCATCACGTAGCGCCACTTGCCGCCGACGCGAAGGTCGATGTCGCAGATCGGCATCGTGTAGCCCGGCATCGCGGGCCACCAGCGCTTCACGTACTCGGGCTTGGTCGACGCCTCGAACACGAGGTGGACCGGCGCGTCGAACTCGCGCGACAGGAGGATCTCGGTATCCGACGGGAGGGTGACCTTCATCTTCCCACTACCTTTTGCGGCCATGACGTTTCTCCTTCTTCTTCAGTTCTTCGAGTAGATCCTCGAGCTGCTGGTAGCGCTTGTCCCAGTGCTCTCGGTATCGCTCGAGCCAATCTGTCGCCTCGCGAAGCGGAAGTGCTTCTAGCCGACACGGCCGGCGCTGCGCGTCACGTCCACGCGAGACCAGGCCCGCGCGCTCGAGCACCTTGAGGTGCTTGCTGATCGCGGGCTGGCTCATGTTGAACGGTTCGGCGAGCTCCATCACCGAGGCTTCTCCTTCAGCGAGGCGCGCGAGGATCGCGCGTCTCGTCGGATCGGCGAGGGCGGCAAACGTGGCGTCGAGGCGTTCGGTGTTCATAACCGGTTCTGCATATAACCTTTAGGTTATGAATCGAGCCGCGTCAACCCAGAAAATGCAGATCGCGGTCGATCGCTGGATCTACAGGGCGGGCGCGAGCTGTTCGCCGGGGCCGCACATGTACATGTCCATGTAGACCTCGTACGACTTCTCCGGGCACTGCACCGTGTAGTGGTCGAGCGGCGCGGCGCCACACGGACCGGTGCCGGTTCCCATCATCGATCCCTTGCGAGCGTCGTGTGCGCGGTCCACGTCGTCGCCAAACGGGCGCGAGCCATCCGCGCACTGCATGCGCGTGAGCCATCCGAGCTCGCCCTTGACCCCGCAGACCTCGATCGGTTCCGCGGCGCTGCTCGCGGTGTCTGCGAAATGCGTGTCCTTCGCGCCGCGGCGTGCGGCCGCTCGCTCGGCGGTGAGGTCTCGCGCATTGTCGTCGCGCATCGCGCAACCAGCGGCAGTAGCTTGCTTGCGGGTGTCTTCCTGGATCGACATCGCGACGATCCTGAGCGTCGCTTCGACCTGCTCGCAGGAGTCGGCACTCGAGAGCCCGGCGACGAGCAGGCGAAATGCCCGTCGCTTCGCATCGCTGGTGGCGTCTGTGCGCCAGTCCCCTAGCTGGGCGCGACAGCCGTCGGCCGTGAACCCGAGCTTGACGAGGATGGGGCAGCGCAGCGTGTGGTCGGGCGCGACGACATTCGTGCACGTGAGCCCGATGTACTTGTCCTCGTCGGCGGCCGTCCACTTGTCGATCGTGCGCTCGGCCTTGCCGTGGTCTGCAGCTGTCCAGGTTCCGGTCTTGGGGCCACCACCACAACCGAGAGCGACGACGAGACCGAGCGCAAACGACATCCTCATAGGACACGCATCATCGCTTTGCCGTCGCGCTGCTCGCTACGGACGAGCCTGACGCAAATTGCTGCGCCTTGACATTGTCGGCTTTCGACTCATGGTTTGCCTAGTACGCGTTGGGTTGGCCGTCGTGCCCGCCGATCCGATGCGCCCCTCAGAGCTGCCCGCGTGGGCAGGAAAGGCACCTTGTCATGCGCGCGAACGAACCCGCCATCACCGTCACCGACCAGGATCTGGAGCGCCTGCTCCCCATCCTCGATACCAACGACACGCCCGCGGCCGAGCAGCTCGACTGGGAGCTGCGCCGCGCCAGCGTCGTGCCGCACGGTAGCGTCGACAGTGACCTCGTCACGATGAACGCCGACGTGGTCTACGAGGATCTCGAGACCGGCGAGCACAAAACGGTTCGCGTCGTGTATCCCAAGGACGCAAACGCTGCGCTCGGGCATGTCTCCGTGCTCGCACCGATCGGCAGCGCGCTGCTCGGACTGCGCGTCGGCCAGACGATCGAGTGGACGGTCCCGAAGGGCACGCGCAGGCTCGTCGTGCGCGAAGTACACGCGCAGCGCTAGTCGCGCGCGACGTACTCGTCGATGAACCGCGCGAGATAGGGCGCCGTGCGGCTGCCCTTGGTCTTCGCGAGCGCCTCGGGCGGTTTGGCGGCGACGATCGTGCCGCCCTCGTCACCCGCGCCCGGACCCATGTCGATCACCCAGTCACTCGCCGCGATCACGCGCATGTCGTGCTCGACGACGATGACGGTGTTGCCGGCCTCGACGAGCACGTCGAGCTGAGCGACGAGTCTCTCGACATCGGCCGGATGCAGGCCGGTCGTCGGCTCGTCGAGGATGTAGAGCGCGTTGCCGCGGCTGCCGCGCTGCAGCTCGGCCGCGAGCTTGATGCGCTGGGCTTCGCCGCCCGACAGCTCGGTCGCCGGCTGCCCGAGGCGCAGGTACCCGACGCCGACCTGGCGGAGCACGTCGAGCGCGCGGGCGACCGGCACTTCCTCGGCGAAGAACTCGAAGGCCTCGTCGACGGTCATCCCGAGCACGTCGGCGATCGACTTGTCGCGGTAGGTGACCTCGAGTGTCTTGTCGTTGTAGCGGGCGCCTTTGCAGGCCGGGCAGGGCGCGTACACGCTCGGCAGGAACAGCATCTCGACGAACACGAAGCCCTCGCCCTGACAGTTCTCGCAGCGGCCCTTCGCGACGTTGAACGAGAACCGTCCCGCGTCGTAGCGGCGCGACCGCGCGAGCTTCGTCGAGGCGAACAGCTTGCGCACGTGATCGAACAGGCCGGTGTAGGTCGCGAGGTTCGAGCGCGGCGTGCGGCCGATCGGCTTCTGATCGACGCGGACGAGGCGCGCGATGTTCTCGAGCCCCGACGCGATGCGGCCCGACGTCGCGACTTCCTCCTCGCGCTCGAGCAGGTCGTCGGACTCGCCGTCGGTCTCCTCGTGCGGCTTGCCGAGGTGCGCCGACACGAGCTCGACGAGTGCCTGGCTGACGAGGCTCGACTTGCCGGAGCCCGACACGCCGGTGACCGTCGTCAGGACGCCGAGCGGGAACGCGACGTCGAGGTGATCGAGGTTGTTGCGCGTGACGCCGGTGAGCTCGAGCATGCCGGTCGGCGCGCGCGGCGTGCGGCGCGGGATCCGGTGCTCGCGAAACAGGTGCGCGCGCGTCTGCGACGCCTCGATCTGGGCGAGGCCATCGGGCGGGCCGCTGTAGAGGATCTCGCCGCCGTGCTGGCCGGCCGCGGGCCCGACGTCGACGATCCAGTCGGCGTGCCGGATCACGTCGATCTCGTGCTCGACGACGAACAGCGAGTTGCCCTGTGCCTTCAGGTGATCGAGCGCGGCGAGCAGCGCCTCGGTGTCCGCGGGGTGCAGGCCCGCCGACGGCTCGTCGAGCACGTAGACGACGCCGAACAGGTTCGAGCGCACCTGGGTCGCGAGGCGCAGGCGCTGCAGCTCGCCGGGCGACAGCGTCGGCGTGCTGCGCTCGAGCGCGAGGTAGCCGAGCCCGAGGTTCAGCAGGATGTCGAGCCGCGCGACCGCGTCCTCGGCGATCCGCTGCGCGACGACCTCCTTCTCGGGGTGACCCTTCGCCGAGTCGACGACCTTCGTGCCGTCGGCGTAGGGCCGCATCAGCACGGCGAGCCGCTTCAGCGGCAGGCGCGACATCTCCATGATGTCCATGCCTGCGAACTTGACCTTCAGCGACTCGGGCTTCAGGCGCTTGCCGTGACACGTCGAGCAGTCGCTCGCGATCATGTACTGCATCACGCGGCGCTTCATCATCTGCGACTGCGTGTTGCCGAACGTGTAGAACAGATGCCGCTTCGCGCTCGAGAACGTGCCCATGTAGCTCGGCTCGTCCTTGCGCTTCTGCGCGCGCTTCGTCTCGGCGGGCGTGAGACCTGCGTAGACCGGTACCGTCGGCTGCTCGTCGGTAAACAGGATCCAGTCGCGCGTCTTCTTGGGCAGGTCGCGCCACGGGATGTCGACGTCGATGCCCATCGCGACGAGGATGTCGCGCAGGTTCTGGCCTCCCCATGCGAGCGGCCACGCCGCGACCGCGCGCTCCCGGATCGTCAACGACGGGTCGGGCACCATCGATTGCTCGGTGACGTCGTAGATCTTGCCGAGGCCGTGGCACGTCGGGCACGCGCCCTCCGGCGTGTTCGGCGAGAACGCATCCGCGTAGAGGATGCCCATGCCCGCCGGATACGTGCCCGCGCGCGAGTACAGCATGCGGAGCAGGTTCGACAGTGTCGTCACCGTGCCAACCGACGATCTCGTCGTCGGCGAGCCGCGCTGCTGCTGGAGCGCGACGGCGGGCGGCAGGCCCTCGATCTCGTCGACCTCGGGCACCGGCATCTGATCGAACAGCCGCCGCGCATACGGCGACACCGACTCGAGGTAGCGGCGCTGCGCCTCGGCGTAGAGCGTGCCGAATGCGAGCGATGACTTGCCCGAGCCCGACACGCCGGTGAACACGACGAGCGCACCGCGCGGAATCTCGACCGCGATGTCCTTGAGGTTGTGCTCGCGCGCGCCTCGCACGCGTACGAAGTCTTCGCGCGATGGCTTGATGACGGGACGCTTCAGCGCGGACAACCTGCCTGGTGAATAGCCCCAAATCGCGGGACTCGCACGCGCGCGAGGCTATCTCCGCCGGCGTATGACGAGCGCGAGGCCGAGCAACGCGAGCGCGGGCGCACAGCCATCGGAAGTTCCGCTGGTCGCGCAGCCGCCATCGTCGGGGGCGTCGGGCAAACACTCGTCGACCGGGTCGCAGGCAAGCACGCCGGGCTTGAGGCGCGGCGCGCAGGTCGCGGCAGCGGAGCAAATCTCGTTGCTCTGGCCCGCCATGTTGCCGGCGGCGTCGTACCCGACCAGCCGCGCGCAGTAGCCGGTGCCGGGCGTCAGGATCGGCGTTCTCGAGCGACATCGGCTCGCTCTGCGCCCGCGTGAGGATGAGGATCGCGTTGAGCGGCACTGCGGTCGCGCCGTCGAGCGGCGACGCGACGCCTGGTATCGGCGCACAGCTGCACGCATCGGCCGGCGATGGGCTGGCTGCGAGCATCGCGAGCCCCGCACACATCACGCCGCGCTTCACGCGGCGAGCATACGCGACGGGGCGTGCCGGACTCGCGATTTACGTCACGGCGCGATGAAACTCGACGAAGAACCGGACCGGACCGAGCGGCTCGATCCGGTGCGGGACCTCTGCGACGACGATGCCATTGCGGCCGGGCTCGAGGATCTCGTCGCGCTGAAGCGGCGGCTCGACGACATAGCGGAGCCGGCCGGCGAGCACGTGGATCACCGCCCACACGCCGGCCTTCGTCGTGTGATCGCGCAAGAGGCCCGCGGGGATCGTCGTCTCGTCAAACTCGGCCGTGCGCTTGTAGGCGGCAAAGCTCGCCGGCATCTCGAACCGATCACAGAGCACGCAGTCGAGCGGCAGGCCGACTTTCTCGGCGCGGCCCTCGGGCGTCAGCACCCACGGCCTCGACCAGAACGGCGGCTTGTGGCGCACGTGCTGGCGGTGGCCGCAGACCAGGTGCGCGACCCAGTCGCCGAGTTCGTCCTGACTGAAGCTCGCGATCGCGCGCTGCACGATCCGCGTGTAGCACGCCCGCCGGGAGCGAGTGCGTACCCTGGCGAGGCGTAACGCGTGCGCCGTATTGTCGCTCTATCGAAAGAGAGAACACATGGCCGATCAAGCTCCACTGTCCGGACCGGATCTGAAGAAGGGTATTCCCGAGGGCGACGTTCGCGCTGGCGTCCCGCTGCTCGGCCACGCCGACGGTGAGGCCGTCGTGCTCGTGCGCGACGCGGGCAGGGTTCACGCACTCGGCGCGACGTGCACGCATTACGGCGGCCCGCTCGCCGAGGGCCGCGTCTTCGAGGGAGCGATCCACTGTCCGTGGCACCACGCGTGCTTCGATCTCGCGACCGGTCATGCGCACGGTCCGGCGCTGTCGCCGATCGCGTGCTGGGACGTCGCGCTCGAGAACGGCACGATCCGCGTCGGCGCCAAGCGCGACGTGAAGGTCGGCGAGGCGCCGGGACCGAAGTCGGTCGTGATCGTCGGCGGTGGCGCGGCCGGCATCGCGTGTGCCGAGGAGCTGCGCGCGCAGGGCTACAAGGGCCCGATCTCGATCGTCAGCAGCGAGGGCTCGGATCCGGTCGACCGGCCGAACCTGTCGAAGGATTACCTCGCCGGCAGCGCGCCCGAGGAGTGGGTGTACCTGCGGACGGGCGAGATGCTCGCCGATCGCGACATCACGTTCGTCGGCGACGCCGCGACGGCGATCGATGCGAAGGGCAAGACGGTGAAGCTCGGCGACGGCCGCGAGCTCGTCTGGGACGCGCTCCTCGTCGCGACCGGTGCCGAGCCGATCCGCCTGTCGATCGACGGCGCCGATCTGCCGCACGTCCACACGCTGCGCACGCTACGCGACAGCAAGGCGATCGCCGCGGCGGCCAACGACAAGACGCAGGCGGTTGTCATCGGCGCGAGCTTCATCGGCCTCGAGGTCGCGGCCTCGCTGCGCGCACGCGGTGCGTCGGTCACCGTCGTCGGGCCGGAGCCCGTGCCGCTCGCGCGCGTGCTCGGCGACGAGGTCGGCGCGTTCGTGAAGAGCGTGCACGAGGGCAAGGGCGTCGCGTTCAAGCTCGGCCGCAAACCGGCGCGGATCACCGCCGACAAGGTGATCCTCGACGACGGCAGCGAGCTACCGGCGAGCCTCGTCGTGATGGGCGTCGGTGTCCGTCCGCGCACGGACCTCGCCGGAGCGGCGGGGCTGCGCATCGATCGCGGCGTTGTCGTCGACGAGCAGTTCCGGGCAGCGCCGAACATCTGGGCCGTTGGAGATATCGCGCGCTACGCGTGGGGCGGCGAATCGGTGCGCATCGAGCACTGGCAGGTCGCGGTTCGTCAGGGCCAGGCAGCCGCGCGCTCGATGCTCGGGCGCGGCGGCAAGCCCGACGTGCCGTTCTTCTGGAGCCAGCACCACGACGTGACGCTCGCGTACGTCGGCCACGCCGAGAAGTTCGACCGGCCCGAGGTGAAGGGCAGCCTCGACGGGCGCGACGCGCACATCGTCTATCGCGACGGCGGCGCGGTGAAGGCGGTCGTCACGATCGGCCGCGACCAGCTCGCGCTCGACGTCGAAGCCGCGATGCACCAGGGCGACGCGGCCGCGCTCGACAAGCTGCTCCGCTGAAAACAATTGCCATCGAGCCCGGCGATTCGAGGTAGAACCGCCGGCGATGCGGCGTGTTGGCCTGCTGATCCTGCTCGTGGCGTGCGGTCACCCTGGCGGCTCCGACAACGGCCGCGATGCGAGCACCGGCGGTGGTGACGGAGACGGCTCGATCTCCGACGCGTCCGTGACCGGTGACGGCGGCGGCGATGCCGGCACGGGCAACGACGACGCTGGCAGCAATGCCGGCGGCGATGCCGGCGGGATGGACGCGCCGGCCGGCGTCATCACCGGCGGACCTTGCATGTCGGGCGCCGCCGGCGCGACCGCGTATCGCGTGCGGTGGGCAAACGGCGGCGGCACGGCCTATCCGGTCTACGAGGTGAACGGCTTGCCCGACAAAACGCGAGATCACGTCGGCGCATACGGCTACCAGATCGGCTTCACGGCTCAGTACGTCGATCCGTACCTCGCGCAAGGCGGCCTGCAGCTCGACGGCAGTGACTTCGTCGATATCGATCTGAGCACGGTGGGCATCGCGAGCATCACGTCGGCGAAGCTGTCGATCTACGGCCGCAGCTTCAACACGACGGCGAGCGGCAGCTTCAACTGGCAGACGTTCCACGGCACGGGCTCGACGCCGACGAACTTCGTCAGCAACGTCGCGCCGTACGCCTGGTACACGGCCGACATGACGACGGAGATCCCGCCCGGAGACGGCGGCGCGAAGCTCCGGATCAAGGCGGGACCGTCGTCGGGCTCGCTCGTCGTCAATCGCATCGAGCTCTGTGTGGTGGCGAACTGATGCGCACCGGAAGTCTCGCGCTGCTCGTCGCGCTCGCCGCCTGCGGAGGCGCGGCAACCGAGGCGAAGGCGCCGATCGTACCGCCGACCGTCACGCTGCTCGACGCGGGCGCCGGGCCGCGCCAGCGCGTGCAGTTCGAGCTGGCGCCGCACATGAGCGAGCGCGTCGAGATGACGAACAAGATGTACGTCGCGACCGCGTTCGAGAACACGGTCCTCGAGACCGGCCAGCGCAAGTCGGAGCTTCCGCTGGTCCGCGTCCGCGGCCACGTCGAGGTCACGGACGTCACACCGGACGGCACGGCAACGATCGCGTTCGCCGCCGACGACATCACCGTCGATGGCGATGCCGATCCGAGGGTCCGGCAGGCCGTCGAGGCGGAGCTGCGCCGGTCCAGGAGCGTTCAGGGGACGTGGCGCATGTCCCGCAGCGGCGTGCTCACCAACGTCGCGCTCGAGGAGGCCAAAGGGGCGACGGGTGCGGGTGTGGGGAGCGTGACGGCCGCGCTCGCGACGACGACGGTCGCGTTTCCCGAGGCCGATATCGGCGTCGGCGCGACCTGGCAGGTCGTCTCGCAGCCGCGCACGGGCGGCATCCACTGGACCACGACCTCGACGTGCAAGCTGCTCTCGCTCGACAATGGCGTCGCGACCGTCGACGTCAGCGTCGCATCGCGGGCAGGGTCACAGGCGCTGTTCGTCGAGCCGAAACGATCGAGGCGGTTGACCTCGGGGGCGGCGACCTCGAGCGGGCAGGTGATCATCCCGCTGAAGGGCCTCGTTCCGACCACCGCGATGCGAGGCACGAGCGAGACGAACTTCCAGATCGTCGAGGACCGTCGCAGGATCGCCTCGACGATCACGATCGACTCGGTGCTCTCGATCAATCCGCTGCGGCCCTAGGCGAGCTCGAAGTCGGCGACGACCGGCAGGTGATCGCTCGCGCGCCGCGCGCCGCCAGCAGTCCACGCGCTGCCGCTCTTCCACACGAGGCCGCGAAACAGCACGTGATCGATCGGCACGACCGGCGCGGGTGCGGGCCAGGTTCGCGCGAGGGTCGTCGCGCTCGCGAGACCGCGCGCGAGCAGCCGGAACGCGGGCGAGAACGGCGTCATGTTGAAGTCGCCGGCGACGACGATCGGGCTGCGCGTGATCGCCGACGCGAGCGCCGCAGCCTGCGCGGGACGGTCGCGATACATCATCGACACGTGCGCGTTGATCATGTCGAGCGCGCCGCCCTCCCATACGAGCTCGGTGACGAGCGCGCAGCGAAATCCGGGATGACCTTGCTGCGGCATCCGGACCTCGCGCGTCGACGCGATCGGCAGCCTCGTCAGCGTCGCGATGCCGTAGTCGCGCCGGTTGCCGCCGGTGATGCTCGCCACCGCGCGCAGCTCCATGCCGAGGTGCGCGGCGAGCTCGTGCGCCTGATCGGCGAGGACATCGACCTCCTGGAGCGCGACGATGTCGGGCGCGGCGGACCGGATCACGTCGGCGATCGGTTCGATCCGGCGAGGGCGCGCCGCCGAGCGCGCGCGGATGTCCCAGCCACGTCCAGCGTGGATGTTGTAGGTCATCACGCGTAGCGACGTCGCCACGAGGTGGATCTAGCGCGAACTGCCGCCCGGGTGGTGAGGTCTACGGCCGAGCCGCGTTCTGTGAGTGGCCGGAAGGCGACGGCCCGTCACTCGACGACGAAGTTGTCGTTCTGGCCGGGAACGTTTCCGTCGCCGACGATGTATGCGCCGCCGCCCGGCCGCATCGTCACGCCGTAGC
>JABFXX010000448.1 GCA_013368795.1 Kofleriaceae bacterium | reverse complement strand
TCTCCTCGTGGCGATCGATGCGCCACTTCTGCACGATGTAGCCGACGGCCGGCGCGAAAATCACGATCCAGCCGTACTTCTGGCCGAACTCCTCGCCGGCCGCGTGCGGATTGCTGTTGTTCAGCCCGCCCGACGCGACGCCCGCGACGATCAGCGCGATGAACGCGACCACAGCCGCGACGACCGCCACCTTCCACGCCGGCCACCGGCTGTTCATGGCTCGATCTTATACGGGTATCATGGCGCGATGTCGTCGGACGCCGACGATCCGGGTACCGCGGAGACGCAGGAGCTTCCGCCGGAGAGTCGTGTCCTGCGCGAGCGTCCGCGCGCCGACAAGCTCGTGCGCGACGTCGCGCGCAACAAGATCGCAGCCGCGCTGTTCGCGACATCCGAGCAGACCGTCATCGGCCGCTATCGCTTGCTCGAGCGCGTCGGCGTCGGCGGTATGGGCGTCGTGTGGGGCGCGTGGGATCCGCAGCTCGAGCGCCGCGTCGCGCTGAAGCTCGTCAAGGTCAAGACTGACAACGCGCGCGACCGCATGCTCGCCGAGGGGCAGACGCTCGCGAAGCTGTCGCATCCCAACGTCGTGCCGATCTACGACGTCGGTACGTTCGAGGACCAGATCTACCTCGTCATGGAGTGGATCCGCGGCCAGAACCTGCGCGCATACTGTGCGGAGCCGCGGTCGACCCGCGAGATCCTCCGCGTCTATCGCGCGGCCGGCGACGGTCTCGTCGCTGCGCATCGCGAAGGGATCATTCACCGCGATTTCAAACCCGACAACGTCATGGTCGGCGAGGACGGGCGCGTGCGCGTGCTCGACTTCGGGCTCGCGCGCGCCGAGAGCGATGCGCCTGCCGAGGTCGCGGGTACGCCGCGCTACATGGCGCCGGAGCAGACGCGCGGCGAGACCCTGACTGCCGCCGTCGATCAGTTCGCGTTCTGCGTGTCGCTGCGCGAGTCCCTCTCCGAGAACGACGGCACGGTCCCCGGCTGGGTCGCGACGATCGTGGCGCGCGGATCGGCGCCGGCTGCAGACGATCGATTCCGCAGCATGGAGACGCTGCTCCATGCGCTCGCTCGAGATCCGAGAAGCGTGTGGCGGCGCCGCGTGCTCGCGCTCGGTGCCGTCGCTGCGGCCGGCGGCGCGTTCGCGATCGGGACGACTCGCTCGCGTGGTCCCGAGCCGTGTGCCGGCTCGGCCGCCGAGCTCGCGCCGGTGTGGAACGAAGCAGCGCGCGTGCGCATCCTGTTGCATGGCAGCTCGCTCGGGCCGTACGGGCTCGCCGAGTCGCAATACCTCGATGGCGCGCTCACCGCGTACAGCCAGCGCTGGGTCGCTGCTCGTCGCGGTGCGTGCCTCGCGCATCGCCGTGACGAGCTGACCCCGCGACTCTACGAGAACACGCTCGCGTGCATCCAGCGCGCACGCGGCGCGCTCGGCGCGGTTGCCGACGTCCTCGGACGTGCGTCGATCGAGAAGTATTCCGATGCGGTTCTTGCCGCTCGTGCCCTCCCGGACGTCGATCGTTGCGTGCTCGACGCGACCGAGTCGCAGGTCCAGCCGCCGGATCCTTCGATCGCGGGCGTCGTGCATGCGCTCGGTACCGCCGTGTCGGGAGCGCGATTTCAGGCGCTCGCCGGCGATCCGAAGAGTCTGGCAGTCGCCGAGCCGCTGGCTGCCTCCGCCGAGCAGATCGGTTACGCGCCGCTCATCGCCCAGGCTCAGCTCGCGCTCGCCGCCGCGCTTGCGACAGATCAGCTTCGTCTCGACAAGGCCGTCGTTGCGTACCTGCGCTCGGCCACGGCGGCGCTCGGCGCGTCCGATGACGTGCTCTTCGTCGAGGCGTTCGCGCGTGCACTCTTCGCCGCCGGTCGCCTTGCCGACGAGAACATGCCGGCCGAGGCGAAGGACCTCGGTGCGACCGTTCCGTTCGCCGAAGTGCTCGCCCAGCGCGCGGGCAAGGCCGGCGCGTTCGCGCGGACGCTGTTTTACAACAACGTCGGCACGACACGGCTCGCGGCCGGCGACAACCAGGGAGCCGAACGCTGGTTCCGGCGAGCGCGAGACGAGCTTCGCGCCGGCGCAACCGGCGCCGAGCTGGCACCCTCCCTCGGCAACCTTGCGACGGTGGTGGCATCGCGCAGCGAGCGTGACGCGTTGTTCGCGGAGGAGCGCGCGCTGCTCGAGCGGACGGTCGGTGCGACTCACGCGCTCACGCTTCAGGAGCGGCTGCGCGCCGCCGTTTACCTCGAGCACGCGCGCGATGGCGCACGGGCGCTCAGCGAGATCTGCCAGGAGCTCGCGACCTGGTATCCATATCAGCGAGAACGGATTGCGAAGTGTCGGTACAACTCGGCGTGGCTCGCGATCGAGCGCGGCGATCTGGCGACAGCGCGCACCGACTACGAGAGCGTCGCGGCGACCGAGATCCACGAGGCTGACCACGCGCGCGCGCAGCTTGCGCTTCTCGATGGTCACGCCGGCGAGGCCGACCGCCTCGCGACCGCGCTGGCCGAAGAGACAGGCAAGCACCATTCGTGGTTCTCGCGGTTTCCGGCCAGCGTCGACGCGTGGTTGATTGCCGCCGACGCCCGCATTGCGCTCGGCAAACCGGATGCGGCGATCGCGGCCTTGCGTGCGGCTCTCGCGATCATGGACGACTCGCATATCAACCAGGGGGCAGCGCGCGTACAGCGCCGCCTGGCGCGCGTCCGGGCCGAGCTCGCTATGCTTCTTGCGACGAGAGAGCGTAAGGAAGCTGTCCTGCTCGCGCAGCAGGCGATCGCGTGGTCGCGCGCCGCCGGTGGTTACGAGGAGCGCGTCGCAGCACTCGAGCGGCTCACGGGTTCGAACTGATCAAGTGCGTTCCCAACGGCGGGTTGAAGAGGTTCAGCGTGCCGCACGTCGGCATTCGCCAGCCGCACGCCCGCACGATCGAGGTGCGCGAGATTCCGTCGTACTGCGGATAGACGGTCTGCGGCGGGTTCGCGACGAGACGCGGTGTATTGAGGCAGCTCGCACCATTCTCGGTCCACTTCGCTTCGAGCTCGGAGGGGGGGCCGAAGTTCATCCAGTCGTGGTCGTCCGAG
>JABFXX010000087.1 GCA_013368795.1 Kofleriaceae bacterium | reverse complement strand
GCGAGGATCGGTGATGGACTTGTACTCGAGGCGGCGCGACTGGACGCGCTGGAACTCCTCGAGCTTCTCCGGAAGGATCGGGATCGCGGTCCATGCCTGCACGGCAGGACGCACGGGCTGGTTCAAGCTTCCCCAGAACCGCGCGAGCGTGCCTTCGTCGAGGCGCGCCGACAGCAGGATGTTGAGCTTGAAGTCGTCTTCGAACGACTGGCCCTTGAGCTTCTCGCGAGGCAGCTCGGGGTTCTCCATCACCGTGCGGATGATGAGACCGAGCAGGAGCTGCTCGTCCTCCGGCGTCTGTGCCCACGCAGAGATCAAGTAGTCGAGGCGCACCCAGAGGCGGCGCCTTCGGAAGTACTCCTTGATGGAGCCGTCGTCCTGCGGAACTTCGACGAGCTCGGAGTGCGGCGTCGCATCGTACCCTTCCGGGTCGATCGACATTTGATAGAGATAACAGGAGACCGCCGGCAGCTTGCCTTCGATCGCGTCGGGCTTCGGCGCTTGCTCGACGATGTGCACGCGCTTGTAGCCGTTGCGCTTGAACTCGTCCTGCAGCAGACGAGACAGCGTCTCCGACGTCTCCTTGATGATGTGATGCTGAGGCGTCACGTCCCCGACCCGGACCGCGAATGTTCTATGAGCGGCATTTGTGTCTCAAGGCTCACGCGAATCTTTTTCGCGGCGATCGACGAAGCTTGCGTTGACACGACGCGCCAGTCCCCTACGATTTCGTAAGTGCGTCACCTGTTCGTGTGCACGAACGTAACGTCGAGCGGAAAACCCGCATGCGGGCGACGTGGCGGTGACGCTGTGATGACGGCGGTCCAACAGAAGCTCTTAGGTAGAGGCGCGAGCGGTGTACTCGTTACAGCTTGTGGTTGCCTGGGCCCGTGTTTCGACGGACCCAACGCGGTCGTGTATCCCGACGGCATCTGGTACGGCGGCCTGACTGCCGACGATGCAGATGCGATCGCGGACCACCTCGTGGACGGCATCATCTACGAAGCGAAACGCCTCGATCCTCCCGCCGACTGACGAATTGGGTTACGAATCGGTTAGTCGGCGACGGAAAACGCGAAAAGTTCGTAGCGAACTACGCGATCGCGCGCGCGAGCCTCGCGCCGTCGGTTCCGGACCACGCCTCGAGCGCGCGGTCGACGGTCGCCTCGAGATCGTCCGAGATCTCGGCGGCGGAGACCCACGGGAAGCTGTCGGACACGAGCGCGCGTAGCTCGTCGCCGGAATGACCGAAGCTCGGCGCGAACAGGATGACGTTCACGTGCAGCTGCGCACGCGTGAGCAGATCGATCGCCTCGAGCGGCGTGCGAGGAACGAGCGGCGTCATGCCGCGCGCGGCGAGCTTGGTCGCGAGCTCGCTGCGGCGACCGCGGCTGTCGTCGATCACGAGGATCGGCCGGCGCTGCGCAGCCCGAAGCGCGTGATCGATCGCGTTCTCGATCACCGCGGCGAGCGCGCCATCGACGCGTTCGAACGCGACCGCGATGCGAAGGCGGCGACCGCCGCGCTCGACGCGAACGGTGCGCGCGCTGACCCAGCCGGTCTCGCCGCCGAGCTTGATCTCGACGTCGTGCAGCTCGGTCGTCGGAATGCCGTGCACGCTGACGAGCGCGCCGGTGCGAGACAAGTTCTCGATCGTGCCGTGCATCGCACCAGCTTCGGCGTGGAACACGGCGACGCCACGCACTGCAGCTCGCAGTGCACTCCGACGTTCCGACCAGGACGCGAGATCACCCATTCAGCCCTCCCGTCCGACGAGCATACGGGAGCCGAGTCGCAATCCGATCCGACTATTTCCGCCGCCCGCGCGCGTCCGTTGCAGTCGACGTGCACGATTTCGATGACGCTCGATAGCGTGGGGCGAAACGTGTTCGTCAATACGTCAACAAAGCGTCGAGATGGCGGCGCTCCCAGCTCTTCGCCTCGTCGTAGTGCTCGTACATCGCCTCGTCGGCGAGGAACTCCTTGGAGTGGAACTCGCGGCGACCGTTCTTCACGCGGATGTCGTGCACCTGGTGCAGCATCTCGTGAAAGACGATCCATGCGACGAAGAACCGCGGCACGAACTCGCGATCGAGCGAGCGGTGGATGCGGATCAACCGATCCTCGACGGAGTAGCTGCCCATCTTGATCGAGTTGCGGCGGCGCGGCCGGCCCGTGCGCTGGCCCCACGTGATCGCGGCGTCGATCTTGTTCTCGAAGTAGCGGGCGTTGAGGTCGTCGTAGATCTCGCGGAGGTCGTGATGCTCGCCGGCGGTGAAGATCACCTGCGTCGGCTGCCGGCGCGCGCGACCGCGAACGTGACCGGAGTTCTGATCGATGAAGTCGCCGAGCACGCGCGACGCGTCCGGATCGTTGTCGGCGATGTAGCGTGCGAGTGCACGCGTGATCACCGGATCGGCATCGGCGAACATGTGGTGCAGGCGAACCTCGTAGCGCTTCTCCTTCGCGAGACGCCGCACCGAGATCATCGTGTAGCGGTTGTCGGTCAGCGTGACGGCGACTCGGCCCTTCGAGAGGTGAGCGCGAATCCGGCGCTCGAGACTGTCCTGGGCTTCGGCGATCTCGGCGGGCACCTCGGTGCCACGTCGTTTCCGAAGCGCCTCGGCCAGCGCCGCCGCGTAGCTCGTGCTGTCGCCGGTATCGACGACTGCACAGGGATCGGCGTACGAGGCGGGGGTGACGGGCATATGGAACGCGTGCCCACGTTGGGGGAGCGCTTCACTCAACGGTAACTCCTCTTATTTAAGCAGACATCTAACTAAGGGCGTAGTACGGGCTTCAGGGCAGACCCGTGGCCATCCGGGAGGGCCTCCTCGAGCCCTCCCGGTCGCTTCAAACCCCGCCGCCGTCGACGAAAAAAATGCTATCGCGCTGCTTTGCGATGGATCAAATTCCTGACCGCTCGAGGGATCGGATCTGATCGCAACTGCTGGGAAAAACGCATGTAGGCCAGCCGTGCACCGGGATCGCGTCAACTCAGCTAGAGTGCGCCTTCCATGAGTGCGTTCCTCGCCACGAATACCCGGACCCATAGCTGCGGCCAGCTCCGCGCGAGCGACGTCGGCAAGCGCGTCGTC
>JABFXX010000194.1 GCA_013368795.1 Kofleriaceae bacterium | reverse complement strand
ATTCTGAACTAAAGAAGAGAACGAAGAGAGCGGACGGGTGACCATGGAATTTCGAATCTCGAAGAACGAATTTCTTCGCGGCCTACGCCTCGCGCAGGGCATCGCTGACCGCAAGAGCACGATGCCGATGCTGGCGAACGTCCTGCTCCGCACGCAGGGCAAGAACCAGCTCCTGGTCGCCGCGACCGACCTGAACGTCTCGCTGACAGCCGAGCTCAAGAGCCAGAACGCGCACGAGGGCGGTATCACGCTCGGCGCGAAGAACCTCTACGAGCTCATCGTCAACGCTCCAGGCGACGAGATCACGCTCAAGAAGGCGGACAACCACTGGGCGGAGATCCGCTCGGGGAAGGTCACCTATCGCATCGTGGGCATGCCTGACCGCGACTTCCCGAAGGTCCCCGACCATCGCGAGGCGCAGTACTCGACCGTCGAGAGCGCTGTCGTGAAGGAAATGATCGAGCGCACGCTGTTCTCGGTCTGCAACGACGAGACGCGCTTTCACCTCAACGGCGTGTTCTTCGAGAGCGACGGCAGCAAGGCACGCATGGTCTCGACGGATGGTCACCGCCTGTCGAAGGTCGAGCGCACCATCGCGAACGGTCCCAAGCTGTCCGCCGGCGTCATCATCCCGAAGAAGGGCCTGCTCGAGATTCGCAAGGTCCTCGACGCGGGACCACAGTGCAAGCTCGCCATCAAGACGCCGCACCTGTTCCTCGTCCAGGAGGACATCGCGCTCGCGGTGAAGCTCATCGACGCGCAGTTCCCGCCGTACGAGCAGGTGATTCCGAAGGAGCACAAGAAGGTCATCACGGTCGACCGCGTGCGCTTCATCGACGGCCTCCGTCGCGCGCAGCTGATGTCGTCGGAGACGCGCGGCGTGAAGGTCGCTGCGACCAAGGAAGGCATCACCATCACGAGCGACAACCCGGACCTCGGCGAGGTTCGCGAGGAGCTCGACGCCGACTACAGCGGTGAGCCCATCGCGATCGGCTTCAACCCGAAGTACGTCGTCGAGCTGCTCGGCCAGATGGGCTCGGACCAGATCACCATCAAGCTCGGCGGCGAGCTCGACCCGGGGCTCATCGAGCCGACCGGCGGCGATACGTACCTCGGCGTCGTCATGCCGATGCGTATCTGAGTGTGCCGAGGGCCGAGCCACTGGCGGCCCGCCTGCGTCGTCCATGCGCATTCAGGTCCTGACCGCCGAGAACGTTCGCAACCTGCGGCCGGTCCATCTCGAGCCGCGCGAGCGATTCAACGTCTTCGTCGGCGATAACGGTCAGGGCAAGACGAACCTGCTCGAGGCCATCTACGCGGCTGCAGCGCTGCGCTCGTTCCGCACCAGCAAGCTCGCCGACATGATCGCGTTCGGTGCCCCCGAGGCGCGAATCGGTGCGCGCGTGGTCAAGGACGAGCTCACGAGGGTGTACGAGGTCACGCTCGGACCGACGGGGCGACGCGTTCTCCTCGACGGTAAAGCAGCGAGGCCGCTCGCGCGCTACTTCGGCGGGTTCAACGTCGTCGTGTTCACGCCCGAGGACCTCGCGCTGCCGAGGGGCTCGCCGAGCGACCGGCGACGATTTCTCGACCGCGCGGTGTTCAACCAGAGCCCCGACTACCTGGCCCGCGTGCAGGACTACGAGAAGGTCCTGAAGCAGCGCAACGCGATCCTGAAGATGGCGGCGCAGGGCACGATGGGCAGCGCACGCGTCGAGGAGATGCTGTCGATTTACGACGCGCAGCTCGCGGACCTCGGGCTCGCGATCGCGTCTGCGCGGTTCAGACTCGTCGAGGAATTGCGTATCGAGCTCGCACAGGCGTTCTCGGCCATCACGCACAGCGAGCGCCAGGCGAGCACGCGCTACGTCAGCAAGGTCGCCGGCGCGAGCGTCGAGCAGGTCATCGCGTGGCATCGAGAGGGCCGGGCGAAGGACCTCGCGACGCAGTCGACGCAGCTCGGGCCGCACCGCGACGACCTCGCATTCGAGCTCGACGAGCGCGAGGCGGGCCTGTTCGCGTCACAGGGCCAGCTGCGCGCCATCATGCTCGCGTGGAAGACCGCAGAGCTCGCGGTGCTCGCACGGACGCACGGCGACCTGCCGATTCTCCTGCTCGATGACGTCTCGAGCGAGCTCGACCCCGCACGCAACGCGTACCTGTTCGAGCACCTCGCCACCCAGGCAGGCCAGTGCTTCATCACGACCACCCACGGGGGCCATGTTTTGCTGTCGCGGGACCGGGCCGATTACCGGATCCAAAATGGCCAGATTTCTTCGTGAAATCCGGCACATGATCCCTTTTTCAGAACACTCGATCGTGCTATCCAACTGTGCAGTTTCTAACCTGCGCGGGGCGAATGGCAGATACAGCAAATTCACAGACTTCCGGGGCGACGTACGACGATTCTTCGATCGGTGTCCTCAAGGGTCTGGAAGGCGTTCGCAAGCGGCCCGGCATGTACATCGGCGACACCGATGACGGCACCGGCTTGCACCACCTCGTGTTCGAGGTCGTCGACAACTCGGTCGACGAGCATCTCGCGGGACACTGCCCGCGCATCGACGTCGTCATCCACTACGACAACTCGGTGACCGTCGAGGACACCGGTCGCGGCATCCCGACCGGCATCCACCCCGTCGAGAACCGGCCCACGGCCGAGCTCGTGATGACCTCGCTGCACGCTGGCGGCAAGTTCGGCGGCGGCGGCTACAAGGTCTCCGGCGGCCTCCACGGCGTCGGTGTGTCGGCCGTCAACGCGCTGTCGGACTGGCTGAAGCTCGAGATCCGTCGCGACGGCAAGGTCTACTACCAGGAGTACGCCAAGGGCATCCCGGCGACCGAGTTCAAGCAGACCGGCGTCACCGATCGCCGTGGCACGAAGATCACGTTCCACCCGGATCCGGAGATCTTCAAGAACATCCTCGAGTTCAGCTTCGAGCAGCTCGCGCAGAAGCTCCGCGAGCTCGCGTACCTCAACAGCGGCCTGCAGATCGTCATTTTCGACGAGCGCACCGACAAGAAGTACGACTACAAGTTCGAGGGCGGCATCGCGTCGTACGTCGCGGACCTCAACGCGAACAAGACCGCGGTGTCCGACGTCGTGTCGTTCAAGGGCGAGCACGAGGGTTGCGAGGTCGAGATCGCGGCGCAGTGGAACGACGGCTACTCCGAGCTCGTCACCTGCTTCACGAACACGATCAAGAATCGCGATGGCGGCACGCACCTCACCGGGTTCCGCCAGGCGCTGACGCGCACGATCAACAAGTACGCCGAGGAGAACAAGCTCCTCAAGGACGCCAAGGGCGGCCTGTCGGGCGAGGATCTTCGCGAGGGCCTGTCGGCCGTGATCTCGGTGAAGGTCGCCGACCCGAAGTACTCGAACCAGGCGAAGGACAAGCTCGTCTCGTCGGAGGTCGCGACCGCGGTCAGCGCCGTCGTCACCGACAAGCTCGCGGCGTACCTCGAGCAGCATCCGAAGGAGTCGCGCAACATCATCAGCAAGGCGCTGCTCGCGTCTCGCGCTCGCGAGGCTGCACGCAAGGCGCGCGAGATGGTTCAGCGCAAGGGCGCGCTCGAGCTGTCGTCGCTGCCGGGCAAGCTGGCCGACTGTCAGGAGCGCGATCCCGAGAAGAGCGAGCTGTTCATCGTCGAGGGTGAGTCGGCAGGCGGCTCCGCCAAGCAGGGCCGCAACCGCGCGTTCCAGGCGATCCTTCCGCTCAAGGGCAAGATCCTGAACGTCGAGAAGGTGCGCTTCGATCGCATGCTCTCGTCACAGGAGCTCACGACGCTCATCACCGCGCTCGGCGCGGGCATCGGCGAAGAGAAGGATCTCGGCAAGCTCCGCTATCACAAGATCATCCTGATGACGGACGCCGACGTCGACGGCAGCCACATTCGCACGCTGCTGCTGACGTTCTTCTTCCGTCACTACAACGAGATGTTCGAGAAGGGGCACGTCTATATCGCGCAGCCCCCGCTCTACAAGGTCAAGAAGGGCAAGAACGAGCTCTATCTCAAGAACGAGCAGGCGCTCGAGGACTTCCTCCTCGACAGCGTCACGCGCGAGACCAAGCTCGTGCTCGGCAACGGCCAGGAGCTGACCGGTACGGGACTCTCCGAGATCGTCAAGCGCATCACGCAGGCGCGCCGTCTGCGCCAGCAGCTCGACAAGCGCAGCGACTGCCGCATCGTCGCCGAGTTCGCCGACGCGCAGCTGTCCGAGAGCGACATGCGTGACCGCGACAAGCTCGAGCGCATCGAGGCCAAGGTCATGGCCGAGGTCCAGCGCCGTCACGGCGAGCTGGGCCAGGCCGGCGCCGAGTACACGCAGGATCCCGAGCACGGCACGTGGGAGCTCAAGTTCGCCGCGGGCCAGCACGGCGTCCGTCGCCACACGCTCATCAACGCCGACCTCGTGCGCAGCCCCGAGTTCATCGAGCTGAAGCGCATCAGCGCCGAGCTGAAGGGCAAGCTCGTCGAGCCGTTCCGCCTCGTGCACGATGGCGCCGACGTCGAGATCAAGGGCTGGGACGAGATCGCCGACAAGGTCGACGAGCTCGGTCGCAAGGGCCTCCAGATCCAGCGCTACAAGGGTCTCGGCGAGATGAACGCCGAGCAGCTCTGGGAGACGACGATGGATCCCAACCGGCGCAACCTCCTCAAGGTCAAGATCGAGGAGATGGAAGAGGCCGACGGCATCTTCACGAAGCTGATGGGCGATCTCGTCGAGCCGCGCCGCGAGTTCATCGAAGAGAACGCGCTCAACGTCCGCAACCTCGACATCTGATGCGTCGCGCGCTCGTCCTCCTCGCTGTTCTCGCCGCGTGCAAGACCAGCGAGAAGAAGGCCGGCACGCCCTCAGGGCCCGCGGTCGCGGCGCGCTGCGATTACGTATCGAAGACCGCCGGCGAGAATCACTCGTGCTTCGAGGTCTACGCCGACGCGCAGGTCGATGCGCTCGATAAGTGGTGCGCCACGCTGCAAGGCCCACGCGATCGCGGCACCTTCACGAAAGGCGAGGCCTGCCCGGCCGAAGGTCGGCACGGCGGCTGCCTGTATCCGAACGGCTCGGTGAGGTGGAAGTACAAGGGCGACGTCTCGTGCATCGGCGCGCTCGAGTTCAAGGACTCGCCGCCGCGCAAGGAATCGACGCCCTACCGCTGCATGGGAGGCCCCCTTTGCCGCGAGACGCAGTCTGTCTTCGATCTGTCGAAGACGGTCGAGGCGACGAACTGCAAGACCGGCGGCGGCACGTACAGCGCGGGCTCGTGCTCGACCGAGAACGTCGTCGGTCGCTGCGAGGTGCGGCGTTACTCCGATGACACGACGTGGGTGTACTACGCGCCCGCCAAGGTCGAGCTTGCGCGCAGCCAGTGCACCGAGCTCGAGGGAACCTTCGTCGAGGCGGCCGCAGGTTCTGGTTCCGGATCGGCAGGCGCCGAGGGTAGTGATTCGTCCTCGGGCGGAGCCGGATCCTCGGGCGCGCCGCACGATGGCGCTGCCGCCGGCTCGGCGAAATAGTTCCGACGCCGCGCACGTTGCAGCAGCCTATGCGCGCAGCGTTGTATCTCCTCTTGCTCTCTGCTTGTGCGGGCACGCCGAAGCGCGAGCCCTCATCGACGACGAAGAAGACCGACGGTCCGACGGCACCGCTCGCGCTCACGTACCTCGGTGTTGCCGGCTGGCAGCTCGAGTCCGGCGACGTGACGATCCTCGTCGATCCCTACTTCTCGCGGCCGAACCTCGACGGCGAGATCAAGTCCGACCCTGCCGCGGTCGCGGCCCGTGCGCCGAAGAAGGCGAACCTGATCGTCGTCGGTCACTCGCACGTCGATCACCTGCTCGATGCACCGGCTGTCGCGCTCGCGACCGGCGCGCAGATCATGGGCAGCGCCTCGACGGCAAAGGTCGCGACATCCGCCGGGGTTCCCGCGGACCACGTCATCCCGATCCAGGGAGGCGAGGACTATCAGTTCGACGGCTACTCGGTGCGCGTGATCCCGAGCCTTCACTCCGCGCTCGACGACAAGCACTTCATGCAGGGCCAACCGATCACCGTGCTGCCGCCGAAGACGTTCGACGACTACACCGATGGCGGCACGTTCGACTACCTGGTCCGGGTCGGCGGTCGCGAGATCCTCGTCACGAGCACGGCGAACTTCATCGAGCGCGAGCTCGTCGGCGTGCATCCCGACGTCGCGATCATCGCACCCGGGCTACGCGAGCAGGTCTACGACTACACGTGCCGGCTCATGCGCGTGCTCGACTATCCACAGGTTGTCTACACGACGCACTTCGACGACTGGCGTGCCGCGCCGACCGACGAGGAGCCGGACGCGGATCTCGAGGCATTCGTCGACGAGGTGAAGCGCTGCTCGCCGGCGACGCAGGTGATCATCCCGAAGCACTTCGTACGGATGTCTGCCCCGTAGCCAACCGATTCACACTGCCTTGTGCTGAGCCTCTCGCAAGAGCGGCGCGACGTGCTCGCTATCGTTCAGGCGCACGACCTGCAGCTCTGAGATCAGCGGCCCCGACAGCACGTTGAGCGATGCCGGCGCCTGCCGGAACGACCAGATGCGCTCGAGCGGGAGACCGAGCACGCGGCACAGGATCACGCGGTTGACCGCATCGTGCGCGGCGACGAGCGCGGTGTCGTCGGGGCCGAGGCCGTCGCAGATCTTCTCGAGCACGGCCCACGCGCGACTCTCGACATCGCCGAGCGTCTCGGCGCCGGGACCCGCGGGCGACGTTCTACCCGGACGGGTACGCCAGACGCCGAACATCTCGGCGTGCGAGATCTCGACGTCGGTCGCCAGCTTGCCCTCCCACTCGCCGTGGGAGATCTCGAGGAGCCCGGCCTCGAGCCACAGCGGTGTCGTGCGCCCGGCGAGGATCGCCTCGGCGGTGTTCTTCGCCCTCGACAGCGGCGACGCGTAGGCGATCGCGATCGGCACGTTCCTCAGCCGTTCTCCGAGCGCACGCACCTGCTGCTGGCCGGTGTCCGACAGTGGGATGTCGGTCCGACCCTGATAGCGACCTTCGCGATTCCATGCGGTTTCGCCGTGGCGCACCAGGAGGATGTTCATGTCCTGACTGTAACGTGGTAATCGGAAAAGAATGACTCACCGAAGCCGCATCATGGGAATCGGCATGGCCGTGCCGAACCGAGTCGTGACCAACGACGATCTGGCCAAGCAGATGGAGACGTCGAACGAGTGGATCGTCGAGCGCACGGGCATCGAGCAGCGGCGGTGGGTGGAGCCGGGTGAGGGTGGCGCGGAGCTCGCGGCGAAGGCGTCGAAGGAAGCGATCGAGCGCGCGGGTCTTCAGCCCAAGGACATCGATCTCATCATCTACGCGACGCTATCGCCCGACGTGAACTTCCCGGGCACCGGCGTGTTCGTGCAGCGGCTCCTCGGTCTCAAGGAGATTCCCTGCCTCGACATTCGCCAGCAGTGCACCGGTTTCATCTACGGCATGTCGATCGCGGACGCGTACATCCGCACGGGCAGCTTCAAGAACGTCCTCGTCATCGGCTCGGAGGTCCACTCGACGGGCCTCGACATCTCGACGGCCGGACGCGACGTCACCGTGCTGTTCGGCGATGGCGCGGGCGCGGTTGTCGTCGGTCGCGCGACCGATGACCGGCACATGGTCCTGTCGACGCACATCCACGCGGATGGCAGCGAGGCCGAGATCCTGTGGACCGAGTATCCGGCGAGCCGCCACCACCCGCGCATCTCGGCGGAGGCGATGGCGGAGCGCAAGCACTACCCGGCGATGAAGGGCAAGAACGTCTTCAAGCACGCCGTCACGCGCATGCCGCAGGCGATCATGGAGGGCATGCAGGCGAACGGGATCAAGAGCATCCTCGAGATCGACATGCTCATCCCGCATCAGGCGAACCTGCGCATCAACCAGATGGTCGCGCAGATGATCGGCATGCCGCCCGAGAAGACGCACAACAACATCCAGAAGTATGGCAACACGACGGCCGCCTCGATTCCGATCTGCATGCACGAGGCGATCGAGCTCGGGAAGATCAAGCCCGGCGACCTCGTCTGCCTCGTCGCATTCGGCGCCGGCCTCACGTGGGGCTCGGTCTTCCTGCGCTACTAGAAACGCCAAACGGCGACGTGCCGTGGGCACATCGCCGTCGTGATGCTGCGTACGATCGTTACTAAGCGGCGGCTTGCTGGAAGATCTGATCGATCTCCGAGGCAATCTTGTCGTCGCCTACGCCCTTGGCCAGCGCGAGCTCCTTCACCAGGAGGCCACGCGCGGTCTCGAGCATCTTGCGCTCGCCGAACGACAGCTCCTTCGTCGTGCGAAGAACGCAGAGATCGCGGAGGACCTCGGCGATCTCGAACACGGAGCCCGTCTTGATCTTCTCCATGTACTCGCGGTACCGGCGATTCCACGTCTGGGTATCGCGGGGTACGTCGCGCGACTTGAGGATGGAGTAGACCTCCTTCACCTCTTTGGAGCTGATGAGATCACGTAGTCCGACGGAGCCGGCGTTGATCGTCGGCACCATGATCTTGAGTCCGGTATCGATGATCTTGAGGATGTAGACCGGTGTTTTGTTACCGCCGATGTCGCGCTGCTCGAGCGCGACGACCTCGGCAACCCCATGCACCGGATAAACGGCCTTGTCGCCCACCGCGAATTGCTGCTGCTTCAAAACAAGAAAATGGTAGCAGCGCGGTATCTATCTGTCAAATCACGCGCCGAGTCAACTGCGCGAGATTCCTTGATAAACCGCCAAGTTTCTTCAGCGTTTTGTCGCGTATTCGACGATCGTCGCAACCGCGAATCCTGTCCCACCTTTCGGCTGAGACGGCCGATTCGAGGAGGTCGAGGCCGGGCCGGCGATGTCGACGTGGACCCACGGGGTGTCCTTCGCGAACGTCTTCAGAAAGAGACCTGCCGTGATCGCGCCGCCGTAGCGGTCGCCGGTGTTGCGCATGTCCGCGATCGGGCTCTTCAGCTGCTCGCGCAGGCGCGTGTTCAGCGGCAGGCGCCACATGTCCTCGCCCGTCTGCTGCGCCGCCGCGAGCCAGTTCTTCACGAGCGGCTCGTTGTCGCTCATGACGCCGGCCGTGTAGGGCCCGAGCGCGACCATGCAGGCGCCGGTCAGCGTCGCGAAGTCGAACATCTCGTCGGGATCGATCTTCGTACGGGCGTAGGTGATCGCATCGCCGAGCGTCAGGCGGCCTTCGGCGTCGGTGTTGTTGATCTCGACCGTCGTGCCGTCCATCGACGTCAGCACGTCGCCGAGCTTGTACGCGCGGCCCGACACGAGATTCTCGCAGAGCGCGGTCACCGCGTGGACCTCGTTCTCCGAGCCGATCGTCGCGATCGCATCCATCGCGGAGATGACCGCGGCGGCGCCGGACATGTCGATCTTCATGTCCTCCATCGACGCGCTCGGCTTGAGCGAGTAGCCGCCCGAGTCGAACGTCACGCCCTTGCCGATGAGCGCGATCTTCTTCTTCGGCTTCTTCGCCGGCTTGTACGTCATGTGGACGAAGCGCGGCTCCTGGTCGGAACCCTGGCCGACGGCGAGGAACATGCCCATGCCGAGCTCGGCGCACTTCTTCGCGTCGAGGACGGTCACCGAGAGCGAGCCTTTGTGCTTCTTCGCGAGCGCCTGCGCCTGCGCCGCGATGTGGGCGGGCGTAGCGACGGCGGCGGGCTCGTTGATGAGATCGCGCGCGTAGTTCGTCGCCTGCGCGATCGCAGCGCCACGCGCGATCGCAGCGGTCAGCTGCTTGGTCTGCGACGCGTTCGGCTTCTTGCCCTTCACGTCGGTGACGAGGCCGAACGACTTCAGGCTGTGCGGCTTCTTCTGATCTTCGCTCGTCAGGTAGCGGCCGAACTTGTACGTGCCGAGGTGAACGCCCTCGACGGCCATCTGCGCGAGCAGCGCGTCGCGGTTGGCGCCGAGCACGGGCAGCACGAATGCGACGGAAGCCGCATTCACCTTGTTCGCAGACTGCGCGATTGCCGCGGTGACATCGCGAAGATTTGCATTCGAGAAATCACCACGCCCACCGGCGCCGATCACGACGACGCGCTTCGCAGGGATCTTGCCGTGCGTGTAGATCGACAGGCTCTGGCCGGGCTTCCCCTCGAATGACTCCGCTTTCGCGACCTCCGCGAGGTGACCTCCGAGCGCCTGATCTGCCGATTTGAAAACAGCATCCTTGCTCGGATCACCAAAGGTCGTGAATGCCAGAACGTCGACCTGTGCTTGCAGCGCCGGACCCGTGAGGAGGGTCACTTCGAAGCCTGTCTTGGCGTCCATAAATCTTTGTAACTCCCTGAGAAAGCGGGTGCGTTATACGAGGCAACCTGTCGAATGTAAAGGAATCAGATTGCCTACATTGACTTGCGATAAGGCGGATCCGTAGAGTCGTGGTCGGACAGATCCTCTGGGGGATTTTGAATGCGAAGCAAGGTGATGACGGCGCGCCCCGCGGCGCGCAAAGGTAATGGGAGCCGCACCAAAAAGACCGTCGCGGTGCCGTCGAGGAAGTCTGAGCCGATCATTCAGATGGTGGAGCGGAGGTCCTCCCCCAGCATCACGGAACTCCCAAAGAAGACGGGGGAGTTGCCAATCCCGACTGCCACGTTCGTCTTCTAGTCCGCTACGCATTAAGAAGTTTCACGAAGTTTCGCGCGTCCTGCCAGCGTTCTGGCGAGGCGAACGCGACCGTGAGGGACTCGAGGTCCTCGAACTGCTCCACCAGGGCGGCGAGGTCTTCGAGGCGCTCGTTCCGGATCATCCCGGCGCGGCCGGCGCCCTCGACCCGGAAGTAGAGCGCGTTCGTCTCGAGGTCCATGAACGGATCATCGGTCGCGCCCGGCTCTTGCACCAGCGGGTCGACCGCACAGGTCACACCTAGCTCGTTGGCGAGCTTCACCGCGGACCGGACCTCCCAGAGGCCACCGGGCACCCAGACTCGCTCGGTCCCGATCGCGTCCACGGTCGCGAGCTCGCCGAAGAACGCCCGCAGCTGGTCGCGGTTCGCGGCCGACGGCGAGAACGACTCGGGCGAGCGGAACACGACACACGCCGCCTGCACGGCATCGACCGCTTCGCGGAGCGGAGCCAGCGCGGCGCGCGCCGGCTCACTCGACCGGAAGTCGCCGCTCGTCGCGTCGTGCGTCCACAGCTTCGCGCCGCTCGGTGGCTTGCGATGTGTCATCACGAACGGCGCGACGAGACCGATCGTCTTCGGCGGCGCGAGCTCTGCCCACTTCGTGAACGTGCTCGGCTTCTGCGGGCCCGCGAAGAGCGCCGTCAGCTCGAGGTAAGAAAGCTCGCGAAAATAGCGTTCCCGGTCGATTTTCGCCGGAACGTCGACGGTGCCGATCCTCGGCCCGACTGCCTCATCCATGCTGCTTGTTTCCGTCAGGGTGCCCTCGTATGGTGCCGACGCTGGCGCACGCTACGTCGTCGTCGGGTATGGTGCAAGCGAAGGAGCCCCATGAAGTTCTTCATCGATACCGCAGATATCAAAGAGATCCGAGAAGCCGCCGCGATGGGGCTCGTCGACGGGGTGACCACCAACCCCTCGCTCGTCGCCAAGACCGGCAAGAAGTTCAAGGACGTCCTGCTCGAGATCTGCGACGTCGTGAAGGGCCCGGTCTCCGCCGAGGTTGTCGGCACCAAGTACGACGACATGATGAAGGAAGCCCGCGAGTACGCGGCCCTTCGCCCGAACATCGTCGTCAAGATTCCGCTGATCCCCGAGGGCCTCAAGGCCGTCCGCACGTGCACGGACGAGGGGATCAAGACGAACGTCACGCTGTGCTTCTCGGCGACGCAGGCGCTGCTCGCGGCGAAGGCGGGCGCGACCTATATCTCGCCGTTCGTCGGCCGCCTCGATGACATCTCGAGCGATGGCATGCAGCTCATCAGCGAGATCCTCGAGATCTACGACCACTACGGGTTCATGACCGAGGTGCTCGTCGCGTCGGTCCGTCATCCGATGCACGTCCAGCAGGCGGCTCGCATGGGCGCGCACGTCGCCACCTGCCCGCTCTCGGTGCTGCTGCAGCTCGCGAAGCACCCGCTGACGGACATCGGCCTCGCGAAGTTCCTCGCCGACTGGGAGAAAGTCCCGAAGTGAAGCTCGCGGTCCTCTGCCTCGGCCTCGCGCTGGGCGCGTGTGCCGACGACGGTGGACCACGGCTCGACGAGGTGACCCCTTCGAGCGCGCGCGTCGGGACCAGCGTCCAGATCGTCGGACGCCGGCTCTGCGGTGCGCAGGCGAGCTGTCTCGGCGTCGCCGCGAAGGTCGAGATCGGGCTCGAGCCGCCGATCGCGGAGGCGATGGTGTTCGCGTATTCCGACACGGTCGCGACGATCCAGATCCCGGCGACCGCGATGCCTGGTAAGACGGCGCTCGTGCTCACCGTCGATGGTCGCTCGTCGAACTCGCTCGATTTCGAGGTCCTGCCATGACCGACCGTCGTGCCTTCTCCGTGGCCGTCTACGCGCGCCGCGGCGATCGCGTGCTCGTGATCGAGCATCGCCGCCTGCAGACGTGGCTGCCGATCGGTGGCGAGATCGAGGCCGGCGAGACGCCGCTCGAGGCAGCCGTGCGCGAGCTCCGCGAGGAGACCGGGATGACCGGCGCGTTCCGGCCGATCGAAGGCGCGCTCGACGGTGTGCCTGCGGGCCTCATCGGCTACGAGGAGCACCAGGCCGGCTCGAAGGGCCTGCACATGAACTTCGTGTTCGTGTGCGAGATCGACGACGGCATCGATGTGGTGCCGAACGACGAGTTCGGTGCGTTCCGCTGGGTGAATCGCGCGGAGCTCGAGGATCTACGATCGCCGCTCAACGTGCGGCAGTTCGGCTTCGTCGCGCTCGACGCCGTCTTGGTCTGAGTCTCGACCATGCGTATCCGGCAGCACGTCAATCCGCTCGATCTGTTCTTCGAGAAGTTCCGTGGCGTGAAGCCGCTGATCGATCTTTCGCGCGAGCTCGAGGTCGAGGTCGGGTGTGCCGACGCGCAGTTCCTGTTCGAGCGTGCGCACCAGAATCCGTCGGCGCAGTACGTCGGTCTCGAGATCCGCGAGGACCTCGTCGAGTACGTCAACAAGAAGGCGAAGGTGCAGTCACTCCCGGTGACTGCGGTGTGGTGCCACGCGCAGCTGCACGTGAAGGACATCCTCCCGGCGGGCTGCGCGGCGCGCGTGTACGTGAATTTCCCCGATCCGTGGTTCAAGCGTCGTCACCATGTGCGGCGTATGGTCGATCCCGTGCTCGCCGAGCAGATCGCCCACCTCCTCGCGCCCGGCGGCGAGCTGTTCGTGCAGACCGACGTCTGGGACATCGCGCTCGACGCGATGAGCGCGTTCGACGGCGACGATCGGTTCGAGAACCGCGCCAGCGAGTGGACGTTCTGGAAGGACGGCAACCCGTACGGCGTGAGGTCGTGGCGCGAGCAGAACGCCGAGGAGACCGGGCTGCCCATCTGGCGAATCTGGTACACGCGGCGATGACGGTTCGCGAGCGCGCGTGGAAGCACGTCGGCGCCGCGAACCGGCCGCGTCAGCTGCTCGATCCACCCGCGCGAACGCAGGGCGTCGACGCGATGATGTGGAACCTCGTCGTCGGCTCGCTCGAGCGACTGAAGCGCGCGCACGCCGACGGCGAGCACGAGCTGTTCGATGCGTACGTCGAGGCGCACCTGCGCATCCTCGAGGCGATCGCGGAGCGGGCACGGTGAAGGACATCTACGACCTCGACGATCTGCTCGATGGCTACGTCCAGGCCGTGCGGCCACCGAGCTACGGGCTCGAGGTGTTCCGGACGTTCGCGCGTCATCGTGCGACATGCCTCGCGCGCTGCTTCGGCGTGGAGTTCGGCAACGAGCTGTGCTGGATGCTCGATCGCGTCGCGTTCTTTCCCGATCCGCTCGACGGCACGCTCGAGGCCGGCCTCGTCGAGGAGAAGTTCGAGCACGAGCTCGCCGCACTGCGTGGAGCGGGCGCTGCACTGCGCGCGTTCTATCGCGAGCGCGCGAGAGAGATCGCGCGACGCCACTGGGGCGACGTCGGCACGCGCACGCACGAGGAGCTGCTCGCGACGGGCTTCGATCCGGCGCGCGCGCCGAAGCTCGACGACTACCTCGACCAGATCTAGCTACTGCACGCTCGCTTGCTTGATGCGATCGAGGCGGAACTGGCGGTCCTGGTTCGTCTCGAGATCGACGCAGTTGAGCAGCGTGACCGAGCGATCGAACACGAGGTTTCTGATCTTCACGAACCGCGGGCTCATCTGCCACGCGCTCTTCGCGTAGACGATGCGCAGCGGTCTGCCCTCGAACCACGCGGTCTCGATCGCGTCGCGCACCGACGCCGGAACGGGCAGTGCGGGCACGCCGACGATCTGTAGCTCCTTGACGAGCGTGAGCAGCTCGCGCTGAGCCGACGTGGTCAGCGCGGCGCGGACCTTGTCGGCGGCCTTGTCGATCGTCGAGGGGAACGGCATCAGTCGCTGTTCGCTTGCCATCCGCGCGAGCACGACGAGCAGCGCCGCCTCGCGCGCGGTGAAGTTGACCGGAGGGAGCTGGTAGTTCTTGTCGAGCGCGTAGCCGCCGCCGCGCCCGCGGTCTGCCTTGATCGGCATGCCGGCGTCTTGCAGCGCTTCGAGGTCGCGGTAGATCGTTCGCAGCGTCACGTTGAACCGCTGTGCCAGCTCGGCGGCGGTCACCCCCGTGCGGCGAGCACGCAGTGCCTCGGCGATCGCGAATAGCCTGCTCTTCTTTCTCATGAAAGCTGACAGAAGGCTGTCACGGCCGGGCGCCAAGGTAAAGACATGACGAACAACACGAACAAGTACCCGGTCATCAACTGGTTCGAGATTCCGGTCTCCGACCTCGCCAAGTCGACCCGCCTCTACGAGGCGATGCTCGACATCAAGCTGCTCCAGATTCCGGGCGTCCAGCACGCGATCTTCAAGGGCGACAACCTCGAAGGGACTGGAGGTGCGCTGGTCGTCGACCCCAAGCGCAAGCCCGGCACGACGGGCACGACGATCTATCTCAACGCACGCGACGGTGTCGATCGTGCGCTCGCTCGCGCGGTCGAGGCCGGTGCGAAGGTGGTGATGCCGCCGACGTCGATCGCGCCGAATGGAACGATCGCGCTCATCGAGGACCTCGACGGCAACCTGATCGGCCTGCACACGGAGCCGAGCGCGTGATCGTCGCAGCCCGAACGGAGAGGACCGATGGCAACACGGGCGCCAAAGACAGCGATCGCCACTACGATTGGTGGCAGTGGTTCAGCCGTGCGCGGTGACTCCGCTCGGGCTAGAGTGCCCGCCGTGGCCAGCTATCGGGGCAAGAAGGCAAAGCGCACCGAGTCGGATGCGCCGCCTCCGTCATTGCCGCAGCGTTCGAGCGGCTCCGGCTTTCAGCTGAAGTCGCCGTTCGCACCTGCCGGCGATCAGCCCAAGGCAATCAAGGAGCTCGTCGACGGCCTGACGCGCGGCGACGAGGCGCAGGTCCTGCTCGGCATCACCGGCTCGGGCAAGACGTACTCGGTCGCCAACGTGATCGCGCAGACCCAGCGGCCGACGCTGATCATCGCGCACAACAAGATCCTGGCGGCGCAGCTGTACGGCGAGTTCAAGGAGCTGTTCCCCGAGAACGCCGTCCACTACTTCGTCAGCTACTACGACTACTACCAGCCCGAGGCGTACGTCCCGACGACCGACACGTTCATCGAGAAGGACTCGATCGTGAACGAGGAGATCGATCGGATGCGCCACGCGGCGACGTTCGCGCTGCTCAGCCGGCGCGACGTCATCATCGTCGCATCGGTGTCTTGCATCTACGGCATCGGCGATCGCGAGACCTACGCGACGATGACGTGCGAGCTCGATGTGGGCACGGCGATCGATCGCGACAGCGTGCTGCGCCGGCTCGTCGAGCTGCAGTACGAGCGCAACGACGTCGACTTCCACCGCGGCACGTTCCGCGTGCGCGGCGACACCGTCGAGGTGTTCCCGGCGTACGAGGCCGAGACCGCGATCCGGATCGAGTGGTGGGGCGACCAGATCGAGGCGATGAGCGAGATCGATCCGCTGCGCGGCGGCGTGAAGCGCAAGATCGATCGCTCCGTGATCTTCGCGGCCTCGCACTACGCGACGCCGGCGGACACGATGCGCCGCGCGTGCGAGTCGATCCGCAGCGAGCTCAAGGTCCGGCTCGAGGAGCTGTCTCGCGAGGGCAAGCTGCTCGAGCGGCAGCGGCTCGAACAGCGCACGATGTACGATCTCGAGTCGATCGAGCAGATGGGCTTCTGCTCGGGCATCGAGAACTACTCGCGCCACCTGACCGGGCGCACGGCGGGTCAGCCACCGCCGACGCTGATGGACTATTTCCCCGACGATTACCTGCTGATCGTCGACGAGTCGCACCAGACCGTCCCGCAGATCGGTGCGATGTACAACGGCGACCGCTCGCGCAAGGAGACGCTCGTCGAGTTCGGCTTCCGTCTGCCGAGCGCGCTCGACAACCGGCCGCTGCGGTTTGACGAGTGGCGCGAGCGCGCGAAGCAAGCGATCTACGTGTCGGCGACGCCGGCCGACTGGGAGCTCAACGAGGCGAAGGGCGTCGTCGTCGAGCAGATCATCCGGCCGACCGGCCTGCTCGATCCCGAGGTCGAGGTGCGCCCGGTCGCGCACCAGGTCGACGACCTGCTCTCCGAGATCCGCGAGCGCACGTCGAACGGCGACAAGGTGCTCGTCACGACGCTCACCAAGCGCATGGCCGAGGACCTCACCGAGTACTACCGGGAGATCGGGGTCAAGGTCCGCTACCTCCACTCCGACGTCGACACGCTCGAGCGCATCCAGATCATCCGCGATCTGCGGCGCGGCGAGTTCGACGTGCTCGTCGGCATCAACCTGCTCCGCGAAGGCCTCGATATCCCCGAGGTGTCGCTCGTCGGCATCCTCGACGCCGACAAGGAAGGCTTCCTGCGCAGCGAGCGCTCGCTGATCCAGACGATCGGTCGCGCCGCGCGTAACGCCAAGGGCAAGGTGCTGCTCTATGCAGACAAGGAGACGGACTCGATCCGAGACGCCGTCTCCGAGACCCGCAGGCGTCGCACCGTGCAGGAAGCGTTCAACAAGGAGCATGGCATCACGCCGAGGTCGGCGAGCCGTCGCATCCTCGACATCCAGGTCGCCGAGCCGATTCCGAAGAAGGGCCAGCGCGCGGTGCAGATCGCGGCGGTCCAGCTCGAGAAGATCGACGACATCACGTCGCTGCGTTCCGCGATCGAGAAGCTGCGCGTCGAGATGCGCCAGGCCGCGGCCGACCTCGAGTTCGAGAAAGCAGCTGCGCTGCGCGACAAGGCCCGCGAGCTCGAGCAGCTCGAGCTGCAGATGCGCTGATGGTGCTGCGCGTCGCCGGCTTCTACGCGATCCTCGATCGCGACGACGAGCAGCTCGCGCGCACGCTCGTCGGTCCAGGTGGCGCGAAGATCCTCCAGGTCCGGCTCAAGCCCGCCACCGTCGACGACATCGTCCGCGTCGCACGGATGGCCCGTCGCGTGTGCGACGAGGCCGGCGCCGCGCTCGTCGTCAACGATCGCATCGACATCGCGCTCGCGGTCGGTGCAGACGCGGTGCACCTCGGCCAGACGGATATGCCACTCGCGGCCGCGCGCGAGCTCGCAGGCGGTCGGCTCGCGATCGGCGTGTCGACGCACGACCTCGATCAGGTCCGGCGCGCGTGCGCAGGCGGTGCCGACTACATCGGCTATGGCCCGGTGTTCGCGACGCGCACGAAAGAGAATCCCGATCCGGTGCAGGGCATCGCGGCGCTGCGTGCGGCGGTTCGCGAGGCGGGCAACACGCCGGTCGTCGCGATCGGTGGCATCACGCCCGATCGCGCCGGCGCGCTGTACGCGACGGGCGCTGCCGCACTGTGCGCGATCAGCGCGGTGACCGCGGCGCCGGACGTGACGGCGGCTGCACGGACGCTAGGGAAGTCTCCCTGGGTGCGTGGCAGGGTCGCCTACACCGTATTGCGCTGGAGAACCGCGATGTTGCACGATGCATTTCGTCGCGCTACCGCTGAATAGCGGACGGAGTGCGACCGTCCGAAGGATCACCACTCTAAGCGTTGGACCATGGCCAAATTCACCATTCTCGCCTCGATCACCACCATCCTCGCCACCCTCGGTCTCGCCAAGCTCTCGGCGAACGATGCGCTCGCGGTCAACCCGTGCGTGACGAAGGAGTTCAAGACCGAGCTCGCGCGCGATGCATGCGCCAAGGGCGGCCAGCCCGCCGCGAAGGACGCGATGAAGGCGTTCATGAAGGAGGCGAAGCTGAAGAGCTGCAACGCGTGCCACTCCAAGCTCGCGCCGAACTACGAGCTCAAGGCCGATGGTCTCGAGCAGTTCAAGAAGCTCGGCGGCAAGGTGATCGCGGGTAACGCGAAGGCCGCGCCGGCGACGGCCGCGAAGGCCGCTTCGAAGTAGCGCTCAGACGCGCGCTACGACGTGCACTTCGACTTGTTCTTCAGATCCTTCTTGATCTGAGCGTCGAGTGACGTCGACTGCTTCGTCACATTCGACTTCGGGTACTTCGACTTGATGAGCCCGAGGTACGTGCGCGCCTCGGTGCAGTTCTTCAGCTGCTGCGCCGCGAGCGCCGCGAAGTACAGACCGTCGTCGGACAGGTCGCTGTCCGGGTACTTCTGCATGAGCTGCTGGTACGTCGCGATCGCGTTGTCCCAGTCCTTCAGGTTCGTGTAGGCCTGACCGCGGAAGTACTGCGCGTCATCGGCGCGCGTGTGCGTCGGGAACGTCTGCGCCAGGCGCTTGTAGATGTCGATCGCGTCGTTGTAGCGACCGGCCTCGTACGCCTGCGTGCCGAGCTTCCACAGGTCGTCGGGACCCGAGTTCGCGCTCGGCTTGCCGCTCTCGAGCTGGCCGAGCCGCTGCTCGATGCCGTCGATGCGCGCGTCGTTGTCCTTGCGGTACTTCTCGAACGCGACCTTCAGCTCGTTGATGCCGTTGTTGATCGCCGAGACGAGGCCGTTCGCGGTGCGGATGTCCGAGGACAGCTTCTCGACGTCGGCGCCGATGTCCGCGCTGTTGCGCTTGAGGACCTTCGTCGCCTCGTCGAGCACCGTCTGGAGCTGGGCGATCTGCTTGTCCAGCTCCTTCTCCTTGGTGTCGACGCGACCCTGGAGGGTCGTGACGTCGCGGCGGAGGGCCTGGCCCTCGCTCTTGGTCGTGGTCCAGAAGCAGCCGCCGAGCAGCGAGGCCGCAGCGACGGAGGCGAGCAGGGTCTTCAGCGCCATTTGAACTCCACGCGGCGATCCTTGTCATCGCCAAGGCCGGTCGGCTCGGTCTCGCCCTTCGGCACCACCTGCATCTTCGCGGGATCCGTACCGAGCCGTGAGAGGTAGTCGGCCACCGACTGGGCGCGGCGCTCCGACAACGCGATGTTGTACTCCTCGGTGCCCGACGTATCGGTGTGACCGACCACGAGCACCGACTGTTCCTTGTTCTTGGTGATGCAGCTGTTGTTGCCATCGAGGCGGTCGCGCTCGCTCGTCTGGATCGACGAGTCATCGAACGCGAAGTAGATCGTCTGCAGCTGGCAGCCGGCGTCGACGTTGCTGCCCGCATCGGCGCGCAGGCAGAGGCCGTTGATGCAGTCCTCGTCGTCGGCGCAGTCCTCGTCCTTCGTGCACTTCTTCGGGCGCTGGCACTGGCCGGCCTCGCAGCGACCGCCGGGGCCACACTCACCGTCGGACGCGCACGGCTTGCAGGATCCGGCCTGGCAGACCTGACCGGCGGGGCACTGGTCGTCCTTCTCGCACTGCGGCTTCACGATGCACGCGTTGGCGACGCACTTCTTGCCCTTGCTGCACTGCGAGTCGTCGCGGCACTCGACGCACTTGTTCGACGAGCACACGAGCGGGCTCTTGCAGTCCTTGTCGACCTTGCAGTTGGGGCCCTTCGGCTTGTCTCCACAGGCTCCTGTGAACGCGAGCAGAAGCGCGATCGACAGGGTCGAGAGCGCTACAAAGACCTTGCCCATAGGTCCTGAAACCTAAATGGGCGCGGCACGTTAGTCAAATCTGCTAGTGTGAGACGCGTGGCGCGCAGCACGATTCTCGTCATCGATGACGAGCCCAACATCCTGACGACCGTGAGGCGGTCCCTCGAGCTCGAGGGATACCTCGTAGAGGTCGCAGGAGGTGGCGCCGCGGGGCTCGCAAAGCTCGTCGAGAAGGATATCGACCTCATCCTCCTCGACGTGATGATGCCGGGGGAAACCGGCCTCGAGGTACTGCCAAAACTCCGTGCGGCAAAACCCGAGACGATGGTCGTCATGATGTCGGGCAACGCGACGATCGAGACCGCGGTTCAGGCGACGAAGGCGGGCGCATTCGACTTCATCGAGAAGCCGCTGTCCGGCGACAAGCTCCTGATCACGATCCAGAACACGCTGTCGTTCGCGCGCCTGCGCCACGAGAACCAGCGGCTGCGCGGCCGCGTGAGCGCCGACTTCGCGATGATCGGCCGCGGCGCCGCGATGAAGGCGATCTTCGACAAGGTCGGCAAGACGGCGCCGTCGTCGGGGCGAGTGCTGATCACCGGCGAGAACGGCACCGGCAAGGAGCTCGTCGCCCGCGCGATCCACGAGCACAGCAAGCGCGCGGACGGCCCGTTCGTGAAGCTCAACTGCGCGGCGATCCCATCGGAGCTGATCGAGAGCGAGCTGTTCGGCCACGAGAAGGGCGCGTTCACCGGCGCGACCCAGCAGCGCCGCGGCAAGTTCGAGCTCGCCGATGGCGGGACGCTGTTCCTCGACGAGGTCGGCGACATGAACCCGAGCGCGCAGGCGAAGGTCCTCCGCGTGCTGCAGGAGAACGAGCTCGAGCGCGTCGGCGGCGGCGAGACGATCAAGGTCGACGTCCGCGTCGTCGCGGCGACGAACAAGGACCTCCAGGCCGAGATCGCGGCGGGCCGGTTCCGCGAGGACCTCTACTACCGGCTCGCCGTCGTACCGATCGAGCTGCCGCCGCTGCGCGCGCGCCGCGAGGACATCCCGTCGCTCGTCGAGCACTTCCTCGAGCAGGTCTGCGCCGACAACGACCGCCGCGCGAAGAAGGTCGCGTCCGGCGCGCTGACGATGCTCATGCAGCACGACTGGCCGGGCAACGTGCGCGAGCTGAAGAACGTCGTCGAGCGCCTCGCGATCCTCACCGGTGACGCCGAGATCATCACCGAGGCCGACGTCGGCGATGCGCTACCCCGCGTGAAGGCGGTGAAGTCCGAGTTCGCGCGCGGCACGCCGTTCAAGGACCTCGTCGCCGCTGCGGAGCGCGACATCATCGTCGCCGCGCTCGACGCGAACGACCACCACGTCTCGAATACCGCCCGCGAGCTCCAGCTCGAGCGCAGCCACCTCTACAAGAAGATGCGCGCGCTCGGGATCGATCACCGCGCCGACGACGACGCGGAGTAGCGCTTGCGCGTGATGACGGCGACGGCGCGCGGCAGGTAGCGCCGCACAGCGAGGCGCTCCGCGATCATCATCGTGCCGGTGACCGCGACCGTGAGCGCGACGCTGACGAGCGCGAACCACAGCGCGAAGCGCATGCCCGAGCGAGCGAGGCCGTGCGCCGGGTCGAGCGTCGCCGCGACCGCGATCGCCGAGCCGAGACCCGCGACGAGCACGCCGCGATAGCGCGCGACCAGGCGCGCGATTTCTGCCCAGATCGCGTTCACGGCGATGTCCTCGCCGCGTCGTAGACGGGATACAGGATGCGCGCGCGGACCGCGGTGCCAGACGGGTCGGGCTCGACGGCACTCGAGTCGGTCCAGGCGACGACGAACGCGGTGTCGAGCGCGACCGCCGACGGGGTGACCTGGTCACTGCCGGTCGTCGTCGGGATCACGAACGTCTCGCCCGCGAGCGTGCCGTCGGGCCGCATGAGCCGGCCGTAGACCTCGCAGGAGCCGGGGCCTGTCGCGCACGCGTGCCAGGTGACCAGCAGTGCGCCGTCGGCGCGCGCGGCCATGCCGAACGCCCGGTCGGAGGTGAAGTCCGAGAGGCTCTGGTCGGTGATCAGCGTCGCGGCGCCCTGGATCGCGCCCGTCGCGCTGATGCGATAGACCTCGATCTTGCCGGGGCCGTCGATGCCTGATGTCGACGACCACCGCGCGCCGATCGCGAAGCCGGTGCCGTACGGAACGATGCGAACGTGGTCGACGGTCTGGGCGGTCGTCTTGGGGACGAGCACGGACTCCGGGATGGCGGTGTTGAAGTCACCATTGGGCAGGCCGCCGCGGATTCGGACGCTGTCGTCGCCGACCCACGTGTACATGACCGTCGTCCCGTTGACCGCCACGTGCGAGCGTTTGTTGTCGACGGCAGCGGTCGAGACCGCTCTGGGGCCGGCGAGGAGCTGGGTGCAGTCCGGCTTCACGACGGTCGCGTGGACCTGATAATTCGGGGTCACGTACGTCTGCCACGTCACGACGAAGTTGCCGTTGGCGAGCGGGGCCGCGGTCACCACGTCCGGCGTCTCGGTCGTCATGACCGCGACCTGGTTGGTCGTCGCGGCGCCGCTGTCGTTGATCGCGCGGCACGCGATACCGTTCGTCGAGCCGACGAAGAAGTCCCACAACACGAGCGTGGTCGTGCCGGACGAGACAACGGTCGGGATCGTGCCGGTGGTCGAGGTCGCCGTCGTGACCTTGAACGACAGGTTGCTCGCCGACAGCGCCGAGTCGAGCGGCATGCCGATCGAGTTGAACCGGCGGCCGAACACGTCGCACATCGTGCACTCGTCGCGGTAGACGGCCATCCAGTTGCCGCTCGAGGTCGCGGCGAGCTGCAGGCCGGCGGCCTCGTAGTCGCTCGACAGGAACTGGTTGTTGACGACCTCGCTGTTGACGACGAAGTCGGCGCTGTCGAGCTTCACCGACGCGGTCGTGTCGTCGAGGCTCACCGTGCTGGAGCCGCGACCGATCAGCGCGCCCTGGGCGTCGAGCGCGTCGACGGTGATGCCGAGGTCGCCCGTCCGACCGGGCGCCGACAGGCTGAACGTCACCGGGAACGCGTGCTCGGCGACCACCAGATCGTCGGTGCGCATCGAGCCGGCGTTCGACAGCGTGACCTTGAGGCTCTTCGGCGCGCCGCCGGCCATGTCGTGTACCGCGGGGACGCTATCGACCGTGACGATGACGTACGTGTCATCGGCGCAGCCGGCGAGCAAGACGAGAGGGATCAGCGCGCGCATTACTTCCCGAACACGATGTTACCGAGGTCCGTCATCGGTGGACCCTCCGGCCGCGTCGCTGCGTAGATTCCGAGACCTGCACCCGCGCCGACGATGCCGACACCGGTCCAGAACCACCACTTGCTGGTGATCGGCTTGTCGTCGGTCTTCTTCTTCGGCGGCTTCTTCACGAACTTCTCGCCGTCGCCGCGCGACTTCTTGTCCTCGAGGTCGGTGATCAGCTGCTCGACCGCTTCCTTGTTCTGCGCGTCGGGCTCGAGCTTCAGGTACTTCTTGAAGCTGAAGATCGCCTGGTCGTAGTCACCGAGGTTCCGGTAGCACTGACCGATGTTGTAGAGGAAGCCGGGCAGCGGCTTGGCGTCGAACGCGGTCTGGTACTCCTCCAGCGCCTCGTCGAACTTGCCGAGCGCGAACAGCTTCTCGCCGCGCTCGTAGTGGCGGCGGGCAGCGCGCGTCGCAGGATCGTCGGCGTGTGCGGGGCGCACGGCCGGAACCACCACGGCGAGACAGACGATCACGAACAGAAATAAGCGAGGGATCATCAGGGATACCAACGAGCGAGAAAGGCGATCACTTCTTGCGTCGGAACGGGTCGATCGTGTCGCTCGGGTCGATCGTTCCGGGTTTCTTCACGGGGTTCTTCTCGACGGGCTCGAGCCCCGTATCGTCGGGCTTCTTCGGCTCCGGCTTCTTGTCCTCGACCTTCGTCTCGACGACGGGCTCGGTCTTGGTCTCCGGCTCTGCCTTGCCACCCTTCTTGACCTTCTTACCACTGCCCTTCTTCGTGGACGTCTTTTCACCCTTGTCAGGCACTGTCTCGACCTCGGCAAGGGCCGCGTCCTCTTCGACGGGCGTGACGGCCGGGACGGTCGGCTGCACGCGCTCGAGCGTCGCCGAGAAGTCGCGCTGCGCCGACGCGAAGTCGACGGTCACCGACTTGTCCTTGTAGCCGTCGATCCGGAGGACGAACATGCGGCGATCCGTCGGGCCGCCGTCGGCGAGATCGACGTTGAAGCTGCACGGCGTGCGGCACAGCTCTGCCGACCGACCGTCGGCGTAGACGCCCGCGGCGGGCAACGAATCGAACCTGAGCTCGACGAGCTTCGTCGGCTTCGCGGGAGGCTCGGGCAGTGGCGCCGTCGTCGGTTCCTGCTTGACGGGCGCGCTGGCGACGGGCGCGGGCTCTTCGCTCCGGCTCGCGAACCACAGCGCGCCGCCAATCCCGAGGCCGACGGCAACGGCGCCGCCGATCGCCCACACCCACCACGGCGTCGCGGGCTCGCGCGCGGCCTCGGGCTCGACGCTGTACTGGCTGAAGTGCGACGACAGCTGCGAGACCTGCGAGATGTGCGTGACCTGCGCGTGCGGCGCCGGCGGCGTCGGCTGGGTCGTCACCATCGGCGGCGCGAGCGGCAGCATGTGCGGTGGCAGCTGGCCCGACATCGTCGGCAGCGGCCGGTTGATCGAGCTGTTCGTCAGCGCTGCGTAACCCGGCGGGTTCGTCTCGACGCTGCCGCCGAGCATGTGCAGCAGACCGTCGCGCAGCTCGAGGATGTGGCTGAAGCGCTCGTTGGGATCCTTCGCCAGGCACTTGAGGATCAGCGCCTCGAGCGCCGGATCGATCGCACCGCCGTTCGGCGTGTGGCGCGGCGGGATCGGGATCTCGGTCAGGTGCTTGCGCACGTACTCGCCGAACGAGCGGCCGCGGAACATCGGCTGGCCGCAGAACAGCTCGTACATGATCGCGCCGAGCGAGTAGATGTCGCTGCGATGGTCGACGGCCATGCCGCCGGCCTGCTCGGGAGACATGTACGCGGGCGTCCCGATCACCGAGCCAGCTGCGGTCTGGAAGCCGATGTCCTCGTCGTCGCGGTTGAGCAGCTTCGCGACGCCGAAGTCGAGCAACTTCACGAGCTCGGCACCATCGGACGTTGGCACGACGATCACGTTGTCGGGCTTGAGATCGCGGTGGACGACGCCGACCGCGTGCGCGGCGCCGAGGCCGTCGCAGATCTGGACGAGCACGGCGAGCGCGCGCGGCAGATCGATCCCGGTGCGCGCCCATTTGCCGAGGCTCTGGCCGCGCAGGAACTCCATGATGATGAACGTCGTGCCGTCGTCGAGCTCGACGAAGTCGGTGACGTCGACGATGTTGCGATGGCGGACGCGATTGACCGTCTTCGCCTCCTGGAAGAAGCGCAGCACGGCGTCGCGGCGCTTCGCGTAGTCGCCACGCAGGAGCTTCAGCGCGACCTCGCGGCCGAGCTTGACGTGCTCCGCGCGATACACGTAGCCCATGCCGCCCTTGCCGAGCAGCTCGACGAGGCGATACGCGCCGAGCACCGCGTTGAGCCGGTTCTCGGGATCCTCGGTGCCGCGCGCGGGAACCGGCGGCGGCTTCGTCGACTTCGGCGCGGGCGTCTTGTAGCGGCCGCTCGGCGATTCGATCTTCGTACGGCTCGTGCGATCGCCGCTCGTGCCCATCGCGAGCGACGGATGCGATGGCTCTTCGTCGTCGAGATCTCCCGACTCGAGCTCGATCGAGAGCGATTGGGTCGGCTCACGAGCGACTTCGCGGCCGCCCGTATCGGTCGGGCGCAACGGGACGCGTGAGCGCGGGTCGCGGGTAGTCATATCCACCCCACCCGACCACGCAGATCAGCGCGGACGTGTGCGAGGTAACAGGAATTGTACGATCGCCCGCGCCTCCGCTGCAAACCAATCTTTCCGAGCGGTTGTGCCTTCGTTCACTGGCTGCCCGAGCACTGCGCCAGGATCCGGAGCGCCTCTGAAATCGCGAGCTTCACTTGTTCGGTCATCTCGCGGTTGTAGCGAGACCGGAGCGGCGTGATCGCCTGGGTATTGCAGAGGTCCTGGAGCGCACGGGCGGTCGAGGCCCGGATGTCCCGGCTGCCGTGCTCGAGCAGCGGGATCAGGAGGCCGACGTCCGAGCTGACCCGCATCGGTCCGATCGTCTCGACGGCGGCGCGAAGCAGGAGCACGTCCGTCCCCGTGGTCGCCGGCGTCGTCTCGGCGATCAGCGCCGTCAGCGACTGGTGGGCGTCGTCGGTCGCGGTGCACGGCGTGGTGTCACCGCCGCAGTACTTCGCGAGCGCGTGCACCGCGCGGAGGCGAACGCCCGGGTCGGTACCGTCGTCGCCGGTCAGGTTCCTGAGCTTCTCGAGCGGCGTCCCCGAGCCATTCTGGTTCAGCACGAAGTCGACCTGCTGTCGGCTCGGTACACTGTCGATCGCTGTCAGCCAGGCGACCTGCTCATCTGACAACTCCGTCGTCTCGGCGAGCGCGCCGGCGGTCGCGAGCGCGACGGCGAGTGGAACGGCGACCTTGCTCATCATCGCAGCACCGCGCTCCGGCTGAGGATCTCGCGCTGTGCCGGCGAGATGTCGACGCCGCCGAACTCGGAGTTGAACATGAGGTTCGTGGGCGAACCGTCGGTGTCGTCGAGCGGATCGAGATACTTGACCCTGGGGTCGTCGGCCTTGAGCTCGATGTTCTTGTAGAGCCCCATGTAGGCCGCGATCTCGTGAGCGGTGAGCCGGGCGAGCTGCGACCAGTTGCGGTAGCAGAGCGTGTCGAGACCGATCACGATGCCCGACTGACGCGTACCGCCGAGACCGGCAGGACCCGGGCTCGGGCCGAACGCCTGCAGGCCGATCGGCGAGAGCGTACGGACGAAGAACACGTTGATCCCGACGGAGCTCGTGCCGAGCTTGAGCAGCTCGCCAACCTTCGCGACGTCGAGACCGTCGAGATCGGGATGGTCGCGCAGGTCGTCGTAGGACTTGTTGTTGAGCGTCACACCGCCGCGCGCGAGGATGTCCTTGAGCTCGCTCAGATAGTCGTCCTGGAAGAACGACGCTGCCTTCGCGGTCGCCGCGTCGAGGTGACCGCCGAACGCACTCGAGCAGGGATGCTCGTCGAAGTTCAGGAAGTGGAAGTGGAGGTCGAGTACCGGGCTCGAGTCGAGCTTGATGACCGCGGTCATCGACGGGATGGCGGTGCCGACCTGCGAATCGACCGCTCGCTGCGACTGGACGGTGAGCGAGTACACGCCGGCCTGGAGCGGTTGCGTCGGCGACGACGGCATCGCGAGCACCGACTGGCCGAGCTCGGGGCGGTGGCGGACTGGGCACGTGTAGTAGTTGGCCTCCTCGGAGCCTTCGCCAGTGACACACTGCGGACCAACGACCGGGAGCCCGCTCGGTGCGTGCACCGAGGTCGCGCCGACCTTCTGCGTCAGATCCTCGACGGAGAAGTAGACCGAGACCGACCGCGCGGCCGCCGGAAGCGGCAGCTGCACGCTGGCGGACGGGCCCTGGATCGGGATGTCCCACGACAGCGCGCCACGCGACTGCAGGCAGCCGCCGAACATGCGGCCGCTCGCCTCGATGCGCGGAATGTTGGTGCAGCTCGTGCCGTATCCGCAGTCGCGCGTGCTCGTGCACAGATCGACGCAGTGGCCGAGTGCGCACGTACCGTTGCGGCAATCGTCGTCGAGATCGCAGACGTCGCCCGCGGGACGTCCGCCGGTCTCGCGGTTGCAGCTCGAGACCACGTCGCCGTTCTCGTCGAGAACGTCGTCCATCTGGCACGACAGGCCGGCGACGCACTCGACCTCGCTCTTGCACGAGTCTCCGAGCTCGCCGGTCGCGCGCTGGCAGTGGCCGGCCTCGTCGCACGCGTAGCCGTCCCCACACTCCGTCGCTCGCGTGCATTCCGCAACACAAACACTCGACACGCACTGCAGATCAGTCTTGCAGTCGCTATGTCTCGCGCAGCGGTCGCCGATCGCACCATCTCCGCCCGGGCAGCCCAGGAGGGCGAAGGCGAGGAGGCAGATCAGTGAGCCAGGTCGCATTGGTTTTCCGCTTCGGGGGCGGGACTCCGTGGGCCAGAGTATATATTGTCCCCGCCTGGGGGAATCATGCGTTTCGCCTCGACTCTGACTTTGCTCGCTCTCACGGGGACTGCTTGGGGACAGGCCGCACTCGACGATGCGGGAAAACCGCAGCGAACGACAGAGACTACGGCCGCACCGGACACCTCCGACGTCAAGGAACCCGGCGTCGAGTACGGCGTCGATATCCGACTCCGTCGCGTGTTCGTGCCCAAGGGCGTCATCGAGCTGTTCGTCGAACGCGCCGCCGACGGTGCGAGCAATAACGGCATCGGCGTCGACCTCGTTCGCCGTCGAGGAAATGTCGAGCTCCAGCTCGGCTTCGAGTACGAGCACATCGAGCCCGGCGAGGGCGCCTGGATCAACAGCGGTGACAACGTCGCCGCCGGTGACGAGGCGGACTACATCATCAGCGCCGATCACGCCGGCAAGAGCTTCGGCTGGTTCACGCTCGAGTTCACGTTCATCAATCACGCGCCGATCAACAAGTATGTCGCGGTGCGCTACGGCGGCGGTGCCGGCATCGGCTTCCTCACCGGCGAGCTCCAGAAGTACGACGTCGCGTGCATCGGTGCGACGAACGAGAATCCGGAGCCGGGCTGCAGGCCGACTGCGCTCGGCGGCACGGGCATCGACGCCAACAATGCCCCGGAGGCGTACGACATGCCGCCCGTGTTCCCGGTCGTCAACGCGATCGTCGGCCTCCAGATCCGGCCCTCGCCGAAGGCCGTCGTGAACATCGAAGGCGGCATCCGCACGATCCCGTTCATCGGCATGTCGGCCGGCTACTTCTTCTAGTCGCGACGCCGGCCATCGGGCCGGTAGCGCGGTAGAACGTCGCGCGTGCATCCGATCGTTCTCGGCACCGCCGGTCACATCGACCACGGCAAGACGTCGCTGGTCCGCGCGCTGACCGGGATCGATACCGATCGCCTCGCCGTCGAGAAGGCGCGCGGGATCACGACCGAGCTCGGGTTCGCGCGGCTGCAGCTCGGCGATCGCCAGGTCGCCGTCGTCGACGTCCCGGGCCACGAGCGATTCGTGAAGTCGATGGTCGCGGGCGCGACCGGCCTCGATCTCGTCATGCTCGTGATCGCCGCCGACGAAGGCGTGATGCCGCAGACGCGCGAGCACCTCGACATCTGCGATCTGCTCGGCGTGCGGCGCGGCATGATCGTGCTGACGAAGAAGGACCTCGTCGACGCCGAGTGGCTGACGATGATCACCGCCGACGTCCAGGCCGCGGTCGCCGGGACGTTCCTCGAGGGCGCGCCGATCGTGCCGGTCTCGACGAAGCAGGGCGTCGAGGACAACGGGCTCGACGCGCTGCGGAAGACGCTCGCGAAGATGATCGATGCGCTTCCGCCTCGCACGACGACCGGCGTGTTCCGCCTGCCGGTGGATCGCGTGTTCACGATGAAGGGATTCGGCACGATCGTGACGGGCACGATCCTCGGCGGCGAGGTGAAGCTCGGCGACGAGCTGACCGTGATCCCGACGAGCTTGTCGACGCGCGTGCGCGGCATCGAGGTGCAGGGCAAGGCGGTCGAGCGCGCGGTCGCCGGCCATCGCGCGGCGCTGAATCTCGGCGGCGTTGCCGTCGACGATCTCGCGCGCGGCGATCTGCTGTGTCATCCGGGTCGCGTTGCGGCGTCACACATCATCGATGTCGAGCTGCGGTATCTGCGCTCGGCACCGGGGCCGCTCGGCGCACGCACGAAGGTGCTCGTCCACCACGGCACGACGCAGGTCCTCGCGTCGCTCGTGCTCGTCGAGCCGACGGAGCTGCAACCGGGCGCCAGTGGGCTCGCTCAGCTCCGGCTCGATCAGGAGACGCCGCTCGGCGCGCTGCCCGACGATCACTTCATCGTCCGTGGATTTGTCGAGACGGCGTCGGGTGGCTCGACGATCGGCGGCGGTCGGATCGTCCGCGTGCTCGCACCGAAGGCGCGCAAGGGTGCAGAGCACGCGGAGCTAGTCGCGGCGCTCGCGGCGGCGAGGCTCGATCAACGGATCGCGCTCGACGTGAAGACCGCGGCATACGCCGGCCTCACCGAGGCGGATCTCGTGCGCCGGCTCGGCGTGCCCGCCGACAGGCTCTCGGGGCCGCTCGCGAGGGTGGCCTCGACGGGCGAGCTGCTCGCGTCGGGCGACCTCTATTTGCATGCGACGGCGATCGCAGAGCTCGAGAAGAAGATCGGCGCGCTCGTCGGTGCGCAGGAGGACGGCGTGTCGCGCGAGGAGCTGCGCACGCAGCTGCCGGCCGCGCTGTCGCCGCGCGCGTACGACGCGATCCTCGCGGGGCTCGAGAAGCGAGGACTCGTCGCGTCGGCGGGAGATCGCGTGCGCAAGTCGGCCGCGCCGAAGACGCCGACGCTGTCGGGCAACGACGGCCGCGTGCTGTCGACGCTCGAGGCTGCCGGGATCGAGCCGCCGCGGCCGAAGGAGCTGCCCGCGGTGCTCGGGCTCGCGGAGCCGCAGATCAAGACCGCACTCGATCGGCTGATCGCGGCAAAGCTCGTCATCAAGGTGAAGCCCGACCTCGTGATGCACGCGAAGGTCGTCGCCGAGGTGCGCGAGAAGCTACTCGCGTTCCTCGCGGCGCACGGCACGATCGACGCGCAGCAGTGGAAGGACCTCACCGGCGCGTCGAGGAAGTACACGATCCCGCTCGCCGAGTACTTCGACGCCGAGAAGGTCACGCTGCGCGTCGGTGACGTGCGGCGGAAGCGCTAGGCAGGCCTGGCTGGCCTAGGCTGGATAGTCGCGCAGCTCGCGCTTGAGCACCTTGCCCGTCGGGTTGCGCGGCAGCTCGGCGAGGAACGTCACCTTGCGCGGGCGCTTGTAGTCGGCGAGCCCTTCGCGGCAGTAATTCACGACCTCGGTCTCGGTCAACGACTGGCCGTTGCGCAGCACGATGAACGCGCGCAGCGTCTCGCCCCACTCTGGATCGGGAACGCCGATCACCGCGGCCTCGAGGATCGCCGGGTGCGTGCTCAGGTGGTCCTCGATCTCGCGCGGGTAGATGTTCACGCCGCCGGAGATCACCATGTCGTGCTTGCGCGACTCGAGGTAGTAGTAGCCCTCGCCGTCGAGGCGGCCGACGTCTCCGACGGAGAAGAACCCGTCACGCTGTGACGACTTCGTCGCGTCGTCGTTGCCGTGATAGCCGGAGATCAGCGTCGGGTTGCGCGCGTAGAGCTCGCCGACCTGGCCGGCCGCGACCTGGGAGCCGTTATCGTCGAGGAGCCTGATCTCGTTGCCGCGCAGCTTCTTGCCGATCGTGCCGGGTCTCGAGACGTGATCGTGCGGGCCGGCGAGCGTGACGAGGCCGGTCTCTGTCGCGCCGTAGAAGTTCCACAGGATCGGGCCGAACTGCTCCATGAAGCGGCGCGCGGCCTCGGTCGAGAGCGGCGCGGCCCCCGACATCACCCAGCGCAGGCTCGACCAGTCGTACTTCGCGAGCGTCTCCTTCGGCAGGTTCGACATCCGGATCAGCATCGTCGGCACCATCAGCGAGCACGTCACGCGCTCCTTCTGGATGATGTCGAGCGCGGCCTCGGGCTCGAAATGGTTCTGCAGCACGATCGTCGCGCCGAGCGACATCATGATCGCGACGAACGCCGGCGCCGCGCTGTGATAGAGCGGGCACGTCACGAGGTGGCGATCGTCGGCGCGCATGCCGACCTGCAGGATCATGTCGGCGACCGATTCGAAGCCGGTCTTGCGCCACGAGCGGTTCGCGCCCTTCGGCTTGCCCGTCGTGCCCGACGTGTAGACGATGACGCCGCCGCCATCGCCGCCCTTGAGCCGCGGCGGCATCTCGGGCGACGCAGCCGCGAGTGCGCGGTCGTACTCTTCCAGCTCGGGATCGCCGGGCTTCACGTCGCCACCGACGACGAGCATCTGGCCGCCCTTGCCGACGATCTTGCGCGCGTCGCGCATCGCCGTGAGGTACTCGGCGTGGACGATCGTCGCCCCTGGCTCCGCGTTCTCGAGGATGAAGGCGATCTCGTTCGCCTTGAGGCGATAGCCGATCTGCACCGCGGTCGCGCCGAGCCGCGCGAGCGCTTGCTGCGCGATCAGGTACTCGCTGCCGTTCGGCAGCATCAACGCGACGCGGCCACCGCCTCGCACGCCGCGCGCGACGAGTGCGTGAGCGAGCCGATTGATCGTCGCGTCGAGCTCGCCCCAGGTCAGGCGGCGTACACGGGTGCCGTCGTACTCGACGATCGCTTCCTTGTCGGGATGCGCGGCCGCGTGGAACATCACCGCGAGGTGCGGGCCGAGCTTCGTCGAGCGCGCGGAATTGACGAAGTGCGCGATGCCGGAGGGCCGGATCGGCTGCACGACCTTGCTCGCGCGGAGCACGTTCGCGAAGAAGACTGCTCGATCGAGGCGTGAGCGGAGCTTGCCGAGGCGGTCTAGCGCGGACACGCCTCGAGCATATACGTGCTCAGTAGGTCCTGAGCGAAGTCGCTAGCTCGTATTGGGCCGTTTGCAGTCTCGTCGAGGGCGCAGGCTTTCGGTCGACGTAACGCTGCCAAGCTCGCTTTTTCGCCGCTTTGTTCGAGTCGCCGTACTGGTCGCCGAGCACGTAGTAGGTCTCGGTCAGCCACTCGGGTGCAGCGTGACCCGTCCTCTCGACGTCCTCGCCGAGCTTGGTCGCGAGCTCGAGACTCCGGATGGTCTCCGCGGGCTTGTTCAGATCCATGTACAGCTGCGAGAGCTTCGACGCGGCTTCGGCGCGGCGCACGAGGTCGAGCTCCGGAGTCTTGTTCTTCAACGCGAGCTCGAACCACTGCGCTGCCGTCTGCTTGTAGGCCGCACCCGCGTTGCGCAGACCGAAGTACGCGGCGCCCATGTTGTACTGGAGCTCGCTGTTGTTCTCGTCGAGCTTTTTTGCCTCGGCGAGTGCCTTCAGCGCCGGCTCCCAGTCGCGCTTCTCGACGAGCATCCGGCCCTGACCGACCCACGCGTTGAAGAGCTTCGGATCTGCCTTCGTCGCGCGCTCGTACGCGAACCGCGCGCTCTCGATGAACTTGCCGTCCTTGCTCTGCGCGTAGCTGCCCTCGTGTGCGCGGCCGAGCGCGTCGAGGTACTGCGGGTCGGGATCCGCGTCGGTGGCCTTCGCGAGGACCTTGCGTGCGTCCTCCCACTTGCCTGCCTTGATGAAGCCTTCGCCCTGGAGGTAGAGGCCGGCCGGGTTCTCCGGCTCGACGGAGAGGATCGCCTGCGCCTGCGTCGTAGCGCGATCGAGCAGGCCCTTCTTCGCGTAGAACTTTCCGGCGGCGGCGCGAACAACGGGCGGCACGTCGGGGAGCGCGAGCAGCTTGTCATACGCCGCGATCGTCTGGTCGTCGTGACCGGCGAGCTGGTGGACGCGCGCGAGCTCGAGCGCGATGTCGAGGCGCTTGGAGTCGATCGCGAGCGCGGCGTTCAGCTGCTGCACGGCCTCGTCGTAACGGCCGAGCTTGCCGAGCGCCTTCGCGAACTGGAGCTTCGCCTCCGGGTCCTCGGCGCGCATATCGACCGCGCGGCGGAGGTAGGGCTCGGCCTTCGCCGGATCGCCGGCCTGCAGGTACGCGGCGCCGAGTGTCGTCGACAGCGCTGGATCGTCCTGCGCGCGCGTGGCGAGCGCCGAGAGCAGCTTGTCGGCGCGGTCGCGGTAGTCCTGAGCCTTCGCGGGATCGGCCGCCTTGCCGGCGAGATCCGAGAGCTTGGTCGCCGCGATCATCGTCGGCACGAGGTCGACGTCGCCGGCGAGCTTGGCCGCCTCGGTGTACGCGTCGACGGCCTCGTCGGACTTGCCCTCGGCCTCGAGCAGCTTGCCCTTCACGAGGAGCAGCTGCGCCTGCTGCAGCTGCGGGAGCTTTGCCGCGGCGAGCGCATCGAGCGTCTGACGCGCGGCGGGCAGCTTGCCTTGCAGCACGGAGAGCTCGGCGGAGACGAGCAGCGCGCGCGGATCCTTGCCGTTCGACGCGAGCGCCTTCTGCACGGCATCGGCGGCGACCTCGAGCTTGCCAGCCTGGATCTCGACGGACGCGAGGCCGACGAGCGCACCGACGTCGAGCGCGGTGATCTTGATCGCCTTGCCGTAGCGATCGCGAGCGAGATCGAGGCGGCCCGTCGAGCGGGCGGCGTCGCCGAGCAGCGTGTACGCCTGCGTGACGCAGCGAGGATCGGCGGTCCCGATGTCCTTGCGCTGCGTGATCGCGTTGAGATCGGCCTCGCGCTGCGCGGCCTGCGCCGGCGGCAGCGTCGCCGCGAGCCAGACCTGTGCGCAGATGTTGTCCTTCGACTTCTCGAGCACGCTCGCGAACGCGGCGCGCGCGCCCTCGACGTCGCCCGTCATCAGCTTCGCCTGGCCCTGACCGTAGAGCGCGGCGCTCATCGCCGCCGGCGATGCCCCTGCCTTGTCGAAGGCGGCGAGCGCGGCGGTTCCGTCGCCTGCCGCGAGCTGCGCCCAGCCGAGGTAGAGCTGGAGCCAGCCGTCGTTCGGCTCGCGCGCGATCAGCTGGTTCAGCTTCGGGATCGCCTTGTCGGGCTGATTCGCGCCGATGAACGCGACCGCCTGCGCGCGCTCGAGCTCCGGCGTGATCTTGCCGGTACCGAGGCCGTCCTGGAGGAACTTGCGGCCCTGCACGATGCGCGCTGGACCGTTCATGCCGTTGTCGAGCGCGCCGGCGATCGCGGACTCCGCGGCGAGACCGAGAGCCTGCGAGCTCTGCGGCGAGATCTCGAGCGCGGCGCGCGCATGCGTCGACGCCTTCTGCCAGTCGCCCTTCGCTGTCGCCTTGCGCGCAGCATCGAGCTTCTCGGCGAGCGCGTCGGCCTTCGCCTGGGCATCGGCGTGGCGCTTGTACATGTAGAAGCCGCCGGAGCCGAGCAGCGCGAGGCCGAGCACCGAGCCGAGGATGATCTTCGAGCGGCGCTTCTTCGCGGCTTTCGCCTCGGGCGTGATCTCGGCGGGCTTCTCGCGCTTCGCCGGGGCCTTTGCGGTCGACCTCGCCGCCGCGGGACCTGCACCCGCGTGCGGATCGTCGGCGAGATCGAGGCTGAGCTCGGGGCCCTGCTTGGGAATGTTGATCGCGATCGGCGCCGGGGACGCGCCCTTCGCGGGCGTCTTGATCTTGATCGGGTTCGCGGTCTCCGCGCGCTTTGGTGGCGCGGCGGTCGGCGTGCTGAGATCGAGATCGGCGAACTGCTGGTCCTGACCGAGCGGCAGACCGAGATCGAGATCGGGGCCGGCGTTCGGGCCACCGCTCGGACCGGGATCGAGATCGAGCGGCTTGCCACCGGCGGTGCCGGCGCCGAGATCGATATCGCCGAACGACAGATCGCGGTTGTCGCGCGCGGGCGCGCCCGTCGGCTCGGGAAGATCGTCGAACAGGCTGCCGCCTGATGACTTCGCCGGCTGCGGGAGATCGTCGAAGAACCCCTTCGGTGCGACGTCGGTCGACGGCGTTCCCGGCTTCGCCGGCTGCGGGAGATCGTCGAAGAATCCCTTCGGTGCGACATCGGCCGACGCGCCCGCCGGCTGCGGGAGATCGTCGAAGAATCCCTTCGGCGCGACGTCGGTCGAGCCACCGCCGGCCTTCGCGGGCTGCGGGAGATCGTCGAAGAATCCTTTGGGCGCGACGTCGGTCGAGCCACCGCCGGCCTTGGCGGGCTGCGGAAGATCGTCGAAGAAGCCTTTGGGCGCGACGTCGGTCGAGCCTCCGCCGGGGTTCGCGGGCTGCGGGAGATCGTCGAAGAAGCCCTTCGGCGCGGGCAGATCGATGTCACCCTGCGTGCGCGGCCGTGCGTGTGCGGGCTGCGGGAGATCGTCGAAGAATCCCTTCGGTGCGGGAAGATCGTTGTTCGCACCGGGCTTCGGCGTCGGCAGATCGAGGTCGGCGTCGAGCGCGTTCGCGGGACCGAGATCGATACCGCCATCGAGTGGCAGCGGCGGCGCAGCCTGCTTCCTCGGCGCGGGCAGATCGGCGAGCCCCGCGATGCCCGGCTTGGGCGCGGGCAGATCGGCGAGGCCGGCCTTTGGTGCAGGGAGGTTTGCGGGCGTGGCTGTCCTCGGCGCGGGGAGGTTTCCAGGCGCGCCTGCCTTCGGATCGACGCTGCCGGCAACCTTCGGCGAAGGGAGGTTTGCGGGTGTGGCTCTCTTGGGCGTCGGAAGATCGGTGCTGCCGGCCGCCTTCGGCGCTGGCAGGTCTGCGGGCGTGCTCTGCTTCGGCGCCGAGAGATCGAGCGGCGTCCCCGGCGCGGCTGATCTTGGCGCGGACAGGTCGACGGGCGTGGCGCGCTTCGGCGCGGGTAGATCGACGGGCGTGGCGCGCTTCGGTGCGGGGAGATCGACGGGCGCAGCCTTCGCCTTCGGCGTCGGCAGATCGGCGAGCGCCGCGGGCTTCGCCTTCGGTGCCGGCAGATCGGCGAGCCCGGCTGCTTTCGGCGCGGGCAGATCGGTCAGCGGCGAGTCGGCGCCGGCGAGCGGCGACGCCGGCTTCGACTTGCTCGGCGGCAGATTGCCGAGCGGCGACGGCTTCGCCTTGGGCGCGGGCAGATCGGCGAGACCTGCATCCGTCCTGGCCTTCGGCGCGGGTAGATCGGCGCCGCCCATGACGTCGTCGAGATCGAGCGGGCTCTTCGCTCCCTTGGGGGCCGGCAGATCGACAGACGCGAGCGCGCTCGCGACGGGCTTGCTCGGCGCATCGGCACCGGCGAGCGGACTGTTGCGCTTCGGCGCGGGCAGGTCGGCGAGATCGATCGTGTCGCCTTTGCCCGTCGCGGGCGCGGCGCCCGGCTTCGGGATCGACGGGATCACCGACGGAATCGACGGGATCTTCATCCCCTTCGCAGGCGTCGCGGTCGCCCTGGCGGCCGGCACCGGCACACGTGACTTGCAGCTCGCGCACGTCACGAATCTTGTCCCCGCCGGGAGGTCGGCTTCGGCGATGCGGGCAACGGTCCCGCAGGCCGCACAAGTGGCCTCGATCATCCGACGATCATCATACCCCGGGGCGTTCCGGCGCGCGCTCTATCGGCCGGGCGAGTACCCGTCGAGACACCGAACGCGCGGCCCCTCCGCGATTCTGATGAGTGGAGGTCCTACTTCCCGGTGCACCCGTGGAGGCTCGTGAACGGGTCGCACCGCGTTGGGTCGCCCTTCGGCGCGGCTCCCGGCGGGTTGCCGAACGAATCATCGCCAAACTCGTCATCCTCGTCGTCACCGGCCTTCTGTGCCCTCGCCGCCTTCCTCATCGCACGGCGCAGCTGGTTCTGGATCTTGCGCTCCATCGCCGGCAAGACGACGAGCACCCGTGCGGTCTGCGCCGGCGTGAGGATCTTTCGCAGCTCGCCGAGCCGCTTCTCCTCGGTCTCCCACATCGAGCGCTGGTTCGCGATCGCGGCGTCGATCAGCTTGTCGAGCTGCTTGGGATCGGTGACCTGCGCCGAGCCCTCGAGGCGGCGCTGGAGATCTGCGCGCTGCTCGAGCAGCTTGTCGAACTCCTCGTCGAACTTTGCGAGCAGCGGGAACAGCTTTCCGGCGGTCGGCTGATCGAGCTGGAGCGCTTCGGTCAGCGTGTACGCGCGCAGTGCCCGGATGCGCTGCTTGATCCGCTCCTGCCGCGACTGCGTGAGCACCGGTGCGGGGCCGCTTCGGCGCGCGGGCTGTGCGAGGACGGGACTCGCGATGCAGAGCGCGAGCAATACGATCAGCGTCTTCATCACGTCTTCTTCCTCGCGAGCCACTGCTCGGCGCTCGCCAGATCGGTCTCGTCGAGCTCGTCGACCCACGACAGGTTCGACGCCGGCAGGATCCCGCCGGTCACGTCGAGCTCGTCGGTGCGTAGCGCGCGGCGCGCTTCTTCGTCGAGCTCGTCGAGCGCGGGCGCGAGATCGTCGTCGAGCTCGACCGCCTCACCGTCGAGCCACACGAGCGTCGATTCGCTGGCTGCGGGTGCAGGCGCCGGCGGCATCTCGTGCCGCACGACCGGCGGCGGTGATGGCGTCGGCTCGTCGTGCGTGCGCCGCTCGAGCACGATGAACGCGAGCGCGGCGGTCGCAGCGAGTGCGCCGATCGGCACGAGCCACTGCCAGCTGCGCCACCACGGTTTCGGCGCGGTCGTTCCGACCTCGGCGCGGATCGCAGCGGCGAGCTTCTGCCAGTCGGGCTCCTCGCCCTCGGGCGGCAGCCGACGCAGTCGATCGACGAGCGCGCGATCGTCGTCGTCGAGCTCGAGCCTATCCTCGTCGCGCATCGCCGCCTCCGAGGATGTCACGCAGCTTCTTCACCGCGTAGTGGAAGTTCACCTTGGCGGTGTTCTCGCTGCAGTCGGCGAGCTCGGCGACCTCCTTGAACGACAGGTCGTCGAACACGCGGAGCTCGAGCACGAGCTTCTGCTTCGGTGGCAGCTGCGCGATCGCGGCGCGCAGGATCGTGCTGTCCTGATCGCTCGCGATCCGGACCGGCGCGGCGGGCATCTCCGTGAGCGTGTCCTCGGCGATCTCCGACGGCTGCTCCCGGCGATGGTCGCGCAGCCACGACAGCGAGCAGTTGATCGCGATCCGATAGAGCCAGCTCCGGACCGTCGCCGCGCCGCGGAAGGTGGCGAGACCCTTGAACGCCCGCACGAACACCTGCTGGGTGACATCGGCGGCATCCGCGTCGCGCCGCACGTACCGGCGAACCACGCGCCACACGCCCTTCTGATGACGCCTGACGATCGCGTCGAATGCGCTACGATCGCCCTGCCGGAACTTCTCGGCGAGCTCGCGGTCCGGATCGATGGCCTCGGTCACGCTCGAGAGCGCCCGATCGAGTGCGGGAAGCACGGCCGCTTGCACAGGCCATTGGACCCCGGCCTTGCCACGACTGTTAAGAGCAAGGTAGGGTCCGCTCCCAACCCGTAGCGATCATTGAGGTAAGCCATGCTCGACCCAGCCCGAATGGACGACGTCCTACGCCGCGGAGGCGATGTTGCCACGCTGGTGGGCTCGTGGAAGAGCCTCGACGCCCAGCGCCGCAAGCTCCAGGGCGAGCTCGACGGTCTTCGCCAGCAGCGCAATGCCGCGAACGAGAAGATGAAGTCGCTCGACAAGAAGGGCGCCGAGTTCGCGGCCGCTCGCGACGAGATGAAAGCGATCGCGACGAGGATCAAGGAAGGCGAGGCGGAGCAGACCGCGCTCGAGGCGGAGACCGAGAAGCTCCTGATGTCGATCCCGAACGCGCCGCATTCGAGCGTGCCGGTCGGAACGAGCGAGGCCGACAACCCGGTACTCCACACGTGGGGCGAGAAGCCGACGTTTTCGTTCGCGCCGAAGCCGCACTGGGAGCTCGGCACGTCGCTCGGCATCCTCGACTTCGAGTCGGGCGCGAAGATCACCGGTGCCCGCTTCACGGTGCTGCGAGGCGCGGCGAGCAAGCTCACGCGCGGCCTCATCAGCTACATGATCGACCTGCACGTCCAGCACGGCTATGACGAGATCTGGCCGCCTGCGATCGTGCGTCGCGCGTCGCTGCGCGGTACCGGCCAGCTGCCGAAGTTCGAGGCCGATCTGTTCAAGCTCGAGCTGCCCGTCGGTCCGGACCACGTCGCCGATAACGATCTGTTCCTGTCGCCGACGGCCGAGGTGCAGCTGACGAACCTCTACGCCGATCACATCTTCGAGCCCGGCGAGCTGCCGCGGCGCTACACCGCGTACACGCCGTGCTTCCGCGCCGAGGCGGGTGCAGCCGGCAAGGACACGCGCGGCCTCATCCGCCAGCACCAGTTCGACAAGGTCGAGCTCGTGAAGTTCACGACGCCCGAGGCGAGCTACGGCGAGCTCGAGGCGCTGCGCCAGGACGCCGAGCGCGTGCTCCAGGGCCTCGGTCTTCACTATCGCGTCGTCACCCTGTGCACGGCGGACATCAGCTTCACGTCCGCGAAGACCTATGACCTCGAGGTCTGGCTCCCCGGCCAGGACGCCTATCGCGAGATCTCCTCGTGCTCGAACTTCGAGGAGTTCCAGGCGCGCCGTGCGAAGATCCGATACCGCCCGGAGGCCGGCGCGAAGCCGCGCCCGGTCCACACGCTGAACGGCTCGGGCATCGCGATCGGCCGCACGATCGTCGCGATCATGGAGCAGTACCAGCAGGCGGACGGCTCGATCGTCGTTCCGGCCGCACTGCGCCCCTATGTCGGGGGGCTCGAACGCATCACGGCAGGAGGCTAGGGCGTTTTGTCGTGACTCAAACTCGCGACAGTAGGGAAAAACAGAGATCCGGCTTTACATCCCTCGATTGATCCCTATAAATACGCCCTGCCTCTGGGACCGCCTGGAGGAGTGGCCGAGCGGTCGAAGGCAGCGGTCTTGAAAACCGCCGAGCGCAAGCTCCGGGGGTTCGAATCCCTCCTCCTCCGCAACCCGTTTTGATAATCGAATAGTGTCACGCAAGTGGTCATGGGCGGGACGCCGCGCCGTAGCGTCGTCCCCGCCCACTACTAAGTTTCTGGCCGTTTTGGCAGACCAGCCGCCTGGAGCGATGGCCGAGTGGCTGAAGGCACCGGTTTGCTAAACCGGCATATGGGGATTTTCCTGTATCGAGGGTTCGAATCCCTCTCGCTCCGCAACGCAACGTTTGAATGTTTGGATCCGTAGCTCAATGGATAGAGCACCGGTCTACGGAACCGGGGGTTAGAGGTTCGACCCCTCTCGGATCCGCGATGATGACAGACGACCAATGGATGACCGTCGCGCTCGACGAAGCGCGCGCCGCGTTCGCTGCCGGAGATGTTCCGGTCGGCGCGGTGATCGTGTCCGGTGATTCGATCATTGGGCGCGGTCACAACCGGCGCGAAGTCGATCGAGACCCGACGGCACATGCCGAGGTAGTCGCTCTTCGCGATGCAGCTCGCGCGCTCGGAATGTGGCGCGTCGAAGCAACGCTGTACGTCACCCACGAGCCCTGCCCGATGTGCGCAGGCGCCCTCGTCAACGCGCGGGTGAAGCGACTCGTCTACGGCTGTCCGAACCCGAAGGCGGGTGCGGTCACGAGTCTCTACTCGATCGTCACCGACACGCGGCTCAACCACCGCATGGAAGTGACAGCCGGGGTTCTCGCCCACGATTGTGCCGCGCTGCTCACCCAGTTCTTCGCGGAGCTGCGGCGCGGGCCGACGTATCAATAGATTCTGGACAGGTGTCCGAGTGGCCTATGGTGTCTGATTCGAAATCAGATGTACGAAAGTACCGGGGGTTCAAATCCCTCCCTGTCCGCCAAATCAAATGCGCCTCCTCGCGGAGGCCATGACTGCCTCCTTCTGGAGGGATGACCGAGTGGCCGAAGGTGCACGCTTGGAAAGCGTGTGTATCGCAAGGTACCAAGGGTTCGAATCCCTTTCCCTCCGCCACCATGCCCCCTTGCGTGACCTGTTTCATGGTCCCGGATGACGCTGAAGCTGTGAACCCCGCCAGGCCCGGAAGGGAGCAACGGTAGCGGAACAGGCGGGTGTCTGGGGCCACCTTTTTTCGAGCGACGATTTTGCGATCGTCGCTCGAACCTTTTTCGGACGGTGGTGGACCCGAGGACAACCGCTCGCTCGATGGTCCGCAGCGAAGCAAGGACCCAGGGACTCCATGGTCCGAGGGTTCCCCTCGCGGGCGTGGTATCCCTGAAGGGGATGGGCCAGCGAAACCTCGTCGCGTTCGCCGCGCTGTCGCTCGCACTCGGTGCGTGTGACTCGTGGGACGCCGGCTCGAGCAGCGGTGCGCCGAAGGTCGCCGAGTCCGGCACGAAGCGCGGCTCCGCGAGCGGGTTCTCCGCGACGCTCGCGGCCGAGCTCGTTCGCCAGGATCCTGCGCTCGCGCAGACGACACCCCCGCCAGCACCTGCACCACGTGCGGGCTCCGCTTCGCCTGCCCCGACGGGCTCCGGCGCAAAGCCGACGGCCGCTGCGCCTACGACCACTCCAGCGGCGACGACGAATGCCGCCACTCCGTCGACGACGGCTACGGATACGGC
>JABFXX010000474.1 GCA_013368795.1 Kofleriaceae bacterium | reverse complement strand
GATCCGCGTCGCCGGCACCGTCGAGCACGCGCGCGCGCTACTCGACAACGGCCACTCGGTCGCGATCTCTGTCGCGTTCACCGAGACGCTGACCGCGCTGCGCGATGCGCTCGGCGGCGGGCTCGCGCCGGTGCCGTGCGCGCTGATCCACGGCCAGATGAGTGCGGCCGAGCGCGAAGCGGAGCGGCTCCGCTTCCAGCGCGGCGAAGCGCGCGTCGTGATCTTCACCGTCGAGGAGGGCATCTCGCTGCACGCCGGTGAATTCGGCGGCGCGCCGAGGTCGCAGATCATCCACGACCTGCGGTGGTCGGCGATCCAGATGGCGCAGATCGAGGGCCGCTGCCACCGCGACGGCCACTTCGCGCAGGTCTACTGGACCTACGCCGACGGCACGATCGAGGAGAAGATCGCTCGCGTCGTCGTCGCCCGGATCGGAGCGATGAAGGAGATGATCGGCGACGACGCCGAGACGCTGCGACAGATCGAGAGCGTGCTGCTCGCCGACGGCGACTGAGGCGCAGCGTTTTGCTCCGCTGACATCGCCGCCGCCCTGTTCACTCGAACACCTCCATCGCGTTCGCGCGGCCCGGGAAGATCGGCAGCGCCGTCACGATGCCGGTCGCGGGATCGATCCTGACAAACGTGCCGTCGCTATTCGTCGCGTAGAGCACGCCGTCGAACGCGCGCATCTCCTCGATGTGGAGGCTGTCGACACCGGTGAGCGCGACCTGTGCGCCGAGTGCACCGGTCGCGGGATCGACGGTGTTGATCGCGACGCCGGTGGGCGTACGCTTCGTGAAGTAGACCGTATTGCCGACGGGGGCGAGGCCGAACGAGCCAAACGGGTCGGGCGGGTCGGGTGGGTTGGCTGGGGTCAAGATCGGCGTCGAGATCGGAGTGAAATCACCGCTCGTCGGATCGATGCGGCCGATGGTCTTCGAGATCCGATCGATGGCGAGGTAGGTGCCACCGACGCCGACGACGGTCGGCAGCGTCGTGTCCACGAGCACCGTATCCTCCATCTCCTGTGTCGTCAGATCGATGTGGCCGAACCGCCGCGCGCGATCGAAGCCCCAGTACTCGCCTCGTGCATCGCGGATGACGGCCGTGTAGCGAATGGTCTGATCCGTCACCGCCTGGATCGGGACGACCTGCATCGCGACCGGATCGACGAACATGGCGAACCACCCGCCGAAGCGCGGGAACAGCAGCAGGCCGGGCTGCAAGCTCGGCACGTAGCGGAACGTCTTGCGCGTCGTCGCGCTGCCGCGCGCATCGACGACGGTGATCTCCGGCCGCGCGAGCGGACGCCCCGGTGGGGCGGAGAACGTCAGCTCGGTGTCGGACAGCACCTCGATGTCGGTCCCGAGTGCGCCATCGACGAGCACCTCGACCATGCCGGCGCCTTCGTCGAGAAAGCCGGTGCCGGTGAGCGTGACCCGCGTCGTCGTCGAGCTATAGAGCACGCGCTCCGGCGAGATACCGGTGAGCTCGGGTGGCGTGCTGTAACGGAGGACGCCGCGTGCTGCGGTGTTGCCGTTGCGATTGAGCACGACGACCTCGACATCGCCGGGCTGGTCGCCGGGCGGGATCACGACGCCGAGCTGCGTGTCGTCGATCGTTCGCACGAGCGGTGACTCGTGGCCGTTGATGAGGACACGGTTGGGCGCGGCAAACCCGGAGCCGCGCAGGATGACCTCGGTGCCACCGGTGAGCGGTGCGTAGGGCGGCTCGGCACGATCGAGCGTGGGCGCGCCGACACCGTCCGCGTTGCACGCGGCGAGGAGTACGACGAATGCGACGAGAGCCTTCATCGCTCGCCGTACCTCACGCCGCGCGCGAACGCGTCTGGCCCGAGCGCCGGGCCGAGCGAGTGCGCGACGTAGTCCTCGCTCGTCGTGTAGGGGCTGCAAAAGCCCTGAGCCAGGGTGAACACGGGCATCGTCAGCGGCGCGCCGATCGCGTGCATCTCGCTGCCTTGGTCGGTGCCCGCGGCTGCGAACGCCGGGGTCGGCGCGCACGTGCGGCGAGGCAGCTCGGCGATCTGCGTCTCGAGCGTGCAGCCAGACTTGAAGCGAGTGAGTGCGCGCGCCGTCGCTTCGGGCAAGCAGCGCGCGGTGAAGCCGATGATCTCGCGCCTGCAGTCCGCGCGGATCGCGGTGTCGTAAAGGCGATCGTCGAGGACGATGAAGTCGCCGTCGCCGAGCGTCACGCGCTGGAGCCGGCGGCTCGGCTCGTCCTCGACGGTGCGCTCGAGGATCGGAAGGTCGAGAGGGGCACCGACCTCGAACACCTGCACGCCGGGGCGGGAGACCCGCGCGCAGAAGTCGCCGCGTGCTTCGAACAAGGGACCGGTGTACGGCGCGCCGACCGCGTAGTACGTCGTGCAGCCCGAAGCGTCGAATCGTGCGGCTGCCTCCGGTGCCGGCGAGGTCGGTGCGACGATGACAACCCCCGCGGTGCAAAGCGGGTCGGAGAACAGCGCCGTCGGGACCGCGCTCGTCGGCGCGCAGACGACGCTGCCGTCGGTGCGGACCTCGGGACGACACGCCGCATCGCGCGCGCGATCGCGAAGCTCGATGGGGGCACGAAGCCCGTCCTCGGTGACCTGCAGGCGCGCTGCGATGTGCTCGCCCTCGGCGATGCCTTCTTGCATGACGACCGGAGTGTACGAATTGGTGATGGTGTAGTAGGTGACGTCGCCGGACGTCGTGAGCGGGCCCTCGCACATGCCGTCTTGCCGTTCGTAGTACGCGGTGATCGGCGCGCGCGCGTCGCCGGCTGCGAGCACGCGTGCGGGCACCAGCTCGCCGTCGACGCGGTCGTAGCCGATGAAGTGCGTCGGATAGTCGAGCGTCGTGCCGCGCCCGACGGCGGTCTCGCACGTCGAATCGATGTAGACCGCCTCGTCGGCAAAGGGCAAGCAGCGCGTCGTGCCGTCGGCGTACTCGCGCGGCTCGCAGCGAGCGTGCATCACGGTGTCGTAGAACGTCCGCGGCTCGACCTGTTTCGTGCCGTCCTCGAACAGGTACCACTCGAGCTTGAGGCGCGTGCCGCTCGTCGCCTCGAGCGCGGTGTCGCGCGTGATCGAGTCGCCGCAACCGGCGAGCGCCAGTACCAGGACGAGCGTGCGCGTCACGGGATGTACTCCACGCCGATCGACGGAAAGATCGGAAGCCCGTTGGTGTATCTGAGTCGCGAGAAGTCCGTGTTGTACGTGACGCCCTCGGGGTTCTTGCGGTTACTCACGTTCTGTAGATCGATGTAGAGGTTGAGGACGCCCCACGGTCGCCGCCATGCGCGATCGACGCGGAGGTCGAGCTGGTAGAAGTCGGGCAACCTCGTCGACAGCAGCGGGCCGTCGACCGGCACCCAGTCGCCACTCTCGTCGACATACGCGCCGGCGACCGGCGTGTACGGGTTGCCCGTCGTGTAGCGCGCGCGACCGCCGACGCGCCAGTGCTTGCCGATCGCGGTGCTGCCGACGACGGTGAACGAGTGCGGCTGGTCGAGGACGTACGGATGCGTGTCCATCGACTTCGCTGGATTCTTTCGATACGCGCGCGCATACGTGTACGAGATCCAGCCGGTCCACCGTCCGACGTTGCGGCGCGCGATCAGCTCGAGCCCGTACGAGTAGCCACGGCCGATCGCCTCGCGATAGCTGTACGAGCCGAACTGCGTGTCGACGAGCTCGCGGCTGATGCCGAGCAGGCCGCCCGATTCGGTGCCGCCGTTCGCAGACGTCGGTGTCGCGGACGTGATCGCGTCGACCGGCAGCTCGTTCAGTCGCTGGTAGTACGCGGTCGCCGACAGCTCCTTGTCCTCGCCGACGATCGACTTCACTGTCGTCGCCACCTGCGTCGCCGACGAGCCGTGCATCACGCGATCGCCGAAGATCGGGTCGAGGTCGGTGACCAGCGGCGGCGAGTGATAGCGGCCGAGCGACTGCACGACCGTCAGGCCCTGCCCCAGCCGCGCGTTGACGACGAGGCGAGGGTCGAGCATCCACTGATCGGAGAGCCCGAAGTGATCGCCGCGCAGGCCCGGCCGCACCTCGATCGCATCGTTGGCGAGGAACCACGACTGCTCGAGCCACGCGCCGGCATCGCCCGCCCAGCGCGTCAGGTTGCGATGGATCACCATGTCCGGCGACGGATCCATCGGCGTCGGCGGAGGCGTGTTGACGATGTCGTACGTGTGCCGCTGCCAGCTCGCATCGAGTCCGACCGACAGCGTGCCGCCGAGCCACGCGGTCGCGACCTCGCCGCGCAGCGACAGCGGCATCGTCGTGCGATGCAGGCCCTTGTCGATGTCCTCGTGATTCGCGCGCGCGTTGACGTCGTCGACGCCGATCGATGGCAGCACGAGCACCGATGTCGCGCCCTTCACCGCGCGATACCGCATGCCGAGGCGCACGAACCGCGACACGTACAAGAACGACTTCACGTTGCTCGTGTCGAGGCCGCCGGTGCTGGAGCTGTTCGGATCGGTCGCCAGCTCGAGCTTGTCGTCGGAGCCGAACAGGATCGCCATCCATCGCCCGTCGCCGGATTCCCAGCGCAGCTGCGCATCGGCGTAGCGCGGCAGCAGTGCGAGATCGATGTCCGCGCCCTTGATGATCGCGTCGAAGTAGCTGCGCCTCGCGCCGACGAGCCAGCTGCCCTTCAGCGGTCCCGGTCCCTCCGCGAGTGCCGCCGCATGGATCAGGCTGAGCTCCGCACCTGCTCGCCAGCGATCGCTGCGACCGGTCCGCGACGTCACGACCGCGACGCCGCCGAGCCCGCGTCCATAGCGCACGCTCGCGCCGCCAGGCTCCAGCGTGACCTCGTCAACCGCACCGGTCGGCAAGAACGATGCGAGTCCACCGAAGTGATACAGCAGCGGCACCTCGATGCCGTCGAGGTAAACCTTCGTGTCGCGCGGGGCGGTGCCACGCAGCGCGAGCCCGCCGAGGCCGAACGGCGTGCGCGAGACACCGGGCATGCTCTGCAACGCACGCAGCACGTCGTTGCCGGCGCCGGGCTGCGTCCGGATCGCTTCGGTGTCGAGCTTCAGCGGCGGCCCGATCGGCGCGCTGCCCGACACGTGGATCACCTCGTTCGCTCCGCCCTCGGCGTCGAGCCGGATCGTCAGGTCCGCGCCGATGCGCGCCGAACCAAAGTATGCGCGATAGCCGTCGGCAATGACGACGAGGTCGATGCGCCCGAACGGCAGGTCGAGAATTTCGAAGTGGCCATCGTCGCCGGACGCTGCCTCCGCGTTGCCCGTCGCGACGAGGGCACCTGGAATCGGCTCGCCGGTCGCGCCGTCGACGACGGTCCCGCGCAGCGCTCGCTCCGCACGTGCAGTGGCCGGCGCGAACGCGGCTGCGCACGCGACGAGTACTGCCACGCGTTTCATTCGTGGGCGAAGCTACGACGATTCTGCGCGCAGATGCGACGACAGAAATCTGAATGCGACGCGCATCACGCCGCGGCGGAACAATCATGCAGGCGAGCTTGACGGCTACGGTCGCTGCGCTGCGAGGGCGACCGCGGAGCCGGAGCCCGCGACGCGCGGAACCTCGAGCGCCGCGCGCAGTGCCGCTCGCTCGAGTGACTCCCACTTCCACTCGAGCTCTCGCCAGCCCGGTTCGGTCGACGAGCCGCACATCAGGCACGTCGCGAGTGCATCGCGCATCCGCTGCTCCGCCCGCTGCAAGACGACCGCGCGCACCGCGATCGCCTGGTGATCGGGCGCGATGCCGCCGCACTGCGCTGACAGCACACCGCCGCACAGCCGCGCGATGTACGCGGACGCGTCTTCATCCGTGCGAGGCGCCACATCGCGAACGCCGTGGCCGGTCAGCGGCTCGCCGAGCAACACCGGCCAGACCGTGAGCGCGAGTCGCTCGACCTCTGCATCGATCGTCAGGCTTCGCGTCTCCTCGACGAGCGGCAACGCGAGCGCGAGCAATCGCAGCTCTGCATCCTCGGCGCGCCGCGGATCGGTGTCGTGGCGAACGCTCTCGAGCTCGACCGCCAGCGTCGCGAACGCTGCAGGCGTTCGCCCCGACGTCACGTAACTCTGGACGTGGTCGCGCGTCTCGGTGTTTTCCGTGTGCGCGCGCACGACCGCCGGCTCTTGCCGATGACACGCGGCAAGCAGCATCACGATCAGGATCACGGCGCGAGACACGACGCAGCTCCTCAGCAAGCGCCGGTCCGGACCCGGACGCAGGATCTTCGAGCACCTAGCCTGCCGGGCAGGTCGTGCTCTAGATCGCGAATCTCACGGCCGTCGACCTTGGCCGGGCGCTTGCTCGTGCTCGCCGACGAGATGAGGAAGGACTCGCAAAGTCAGAAGGTGCTGCGGGTTGCGACTGTCGCCCTGGCGACAGCTGCCGGGATCCCGAACAGCAGGGTGCCGGCAAAGCCGCGACCTGACGGCGTTCCGGCACCCGTCGAGCGAGGCACGATGCTTGCTGCCGTCGCTACCGATCGCTCTGTGTCGACGGAGGAGGCCCACGCGCGCGACTCGATCTTGCTGGTCGGAGACGTCCGACTTCAGCGAGTGCTCGGGCTCATCACCGCGCCGCGCGTCTTCAGCGCGCAATTGCCGCTCGATGCGATCACGGTTGTCGAGCGTCAGGCTGCAGACCTCCACACCATCGTCGTGTCCACCGAGCTTGCGTGGGCGGGCGAGCTTCGCGAGTGGATCGCGGCGGACCATCCAGGCATCCGTGTGCTGCTGCTCGCACCGACCGTCTGAGCGGCCGTGAACGTGTCCAAGTGTTTCTGGAGGCAACGGCCGTCTGCGAACCCGTGCCAAACGGCGCGTGCTCTCACACGGATCTCTCGCCACGATCACCGCCGTCACGCTGCTCGCGGCGGGATGCCATCACAGCACCGAGCCCTCGGCGTCCGAGCCGGGTGAGGCGCAGCCGCTGCCGCCCGCGTCGGGCACGCCGATCGGATTTCTCGTCGACGACGCCGCCGAGCTGAAGCTGACGCCCGACCAGGTCACGCGCCTCGAGCAGATCGACGACGACCTCGCGTCGCGGCTCGACGCGATCGACGGTCAGATGCGAGTGGCGCAGCGACCTGTCGAGCCCGACGATGCATCGCCGGGCGGCGGCATGCAAGGTCGTGGCGGTATGCGCGGCGGCGGAATGCGTGGCGGAGGAATGGGCGGCGGAGGAATGCGCGGCGGCGGAGGAATGCCCGGCGGCGGTCGACCCGGCGGTCGTGGCATGGGCGGCCGCGGCGGCGGACCTGGGCACATGAACAACGGTGGTGGACCGCCGGGCGGCGTTGCTGCGGCGCGGCTCGCCCGGCAACGCGAGGACGAAGTGCGCGACGCGTTCGCGCGAGCATTCATGATCCTGGATGCGTCTCAGCAAGACGCCGCGCGAAGGCTGCTCGAGTCGCACGACATCGACATCGAGCGCATCGGGATTCCGTCGCCGGTCGAGCGCGAAGCGGATACTCCGTCGCAGTAGCTTGCGTTCTCGCGCGTACGCGAACGCGCGTAGGCCTCGATGGTCCGACGCGTGCACCGTGATCGAGCATGGTTGAGAAGCACGTTTCGCGAGGATTTCGCGGACGCCGCGAGAGGAGCGACGTCGCCGGACGCGTGCCACCTGGCCAGTACGTCGAGCGCGGATTTCCGGTGCTGTCGGCCGGGCCGACGCCGCACGTGCCGCTCGAGAACTGGGACTTCGCGATCGGCGGCAGCGTCGATCAGCCGCGCAGCTGGACGTGGAACGAGTATCGGCAGCTGCCTCGCGAGGTGGTGACTCGCGACATTCACTGCGTGACGAAGTGGTCCAAGCTCGATACGCACTGGGAGGGCGTCTCGGTCGACACCTTGCTCGAGGGGATGAACCTCCGCGGCGGCCACGTCATGGCGTTCTGCGATGGCGGCTACACGACGAACCTGCCGCTCGATGACGTGATGGGCGGCAAGGCGTGGCTCGTCGATACGTACGAGGGCAAGCCGCTGGACGCCGAGCACGGTGGGCCGGTGCGATTGCTCGTACCTCACCTCTACTTCTGGAAGAGCGCGAAGTGGGTCCGCGGGCTGCGCGTGATGGAGCGTGACGAGCGCGGGTTCTGGGAAACGTTCGGCTACCACAACCACGGGGACCCATGGAAGGAAGAGCGCTACTCGGGCGACTGACGTGGCAGCTCGGCGATGTCGTCGGCGTGCACGCGGAGACTTCGACCACGCGCAGTATCTCGCTCGCGCTGCCGGCGTGGCCGGGACATCGCGCCGGCCAGCACGTCGACGTGCGGCTGACCGCGGAGGACGGCTACCAGGTCGAGCGCAGCTACTCGATCGCGTCGCCCCCCGAGAATGGCGCGCGTATCACGCTGACGATCGAGCGCCTCGACGATGGCGAGGTATCGCCGTATCTCGTCGACGAGCTGCGCGTCGGTGACCAGCTCGAGCTGCGAGGGCCGATCGGCGGCTACTTCGTCTGGGAGGCCCAGCTCGGCGGCCCGTTGCTGCTCGTCGCGGGAGGCTCGGGCATCGCGCCGCTGATGGCGATGATCCGTCATCGCGCGGCGGTCGGGAGCCAGGTGCCGACGCGGCTCCTGTACTCGGCGCGGTCGTACGATCACCTCATCTATCGCGACGAGCTCGCGCGACTGACCGGCGGCGGGCTCGAGACGATCTACACGTTGACGCGGTCGCAGCCCGCCGACTGGCCTGGGTTGCGCCGCCGCATCGATACCGAGATGCTGCGCGAGGTCGCGTGGCCGGCGGAGCGGCGGCCGCTCGCATTCGTGTGCGGACCGACGGATCTCGTCGAGAACGTCGCAGCGAGTCTCGTCGCACTCGGCCACGACGCGGCTCGCATCAAGACCGAACGGTTCGGACCGACGGGAGGAGGGGCGTGATGGCGACGCGACTCGACGGCAATGCGGCAGGCGGCGTCCTGCAGTCGATCTTTCCATTCGACATGACGATGGCCGAAGGCATCTGCGCCGGCTGCGGCACGCGCAACGCGCTCGGCGCGGCGATGGTCTACATGCACGGCATGGGCACGGTCGTTCGCTGTCCCGCGTGCGACTTCGTCCTCATCCGGGTCGCCGAGATCGAGGGACACTGGCACCTCGACATGCGCGGCATTCGCCTGCTGCGGATGCCGGCGGTCTGATCGCCGGCCATAGTGATCGCATGCCTACCGAACGCGACAAGATGCTCGCCGGGGAGCTGTACAACGCCTTCGATCCCGAGCTCGTCACCGCACGGGCACGAGCGCGCGATCTATGTTGGGCACTCAATGCGACGCGCGAGGATGAAGCCGCCGAGCGCCGGCGGATCTTGCGCGAGCTGTTCGGCGCCGGCGGTGACACCGCCTGGATGCAGCCGCCGTTCTTCTGCGACTACGGGACGAACATCGAGCTCGGCGAGCGCGTGTTCTTCAACTTCAACTGCGTCGTGCTCGATGTCTGTCGGGTCCGCATCGGCGCGTTCACGCAGTTCGGTCCCGCCGTGCAGATCCTGACGCCGCTGCATCCCCTCGATGCCGAGCAACGTCGCAAGGTCGAGTACGGCAAACCGATCGACATCGGTGCGGATGTCTGGGTCGGCGGCGGAGCGCTGATCCTCGCGGGCGTCACGATCGGCGATGGCGCCGTGATCGGTGCCGGTAGCGTCGTCACACGCGATGTACCCGCCGGCGTTCTTGCCGTCGGGAATCCGTGCCGGGTTGTCCGGACGGTCGCGAGCTAGTCCTGACTCGGACAGGGCGCGATAGTCGGCTCAAGTGATTTCTGTTGTCCGGTTTGTTGACTGGCGATCCTCGGTGGGTACGCTGCCGCACTCAATAAACCGGCTGGAGCGTGAGTTTCGGCCAAAGGGAGTGGCGTGAGAAGCGATGAGTTTGTCGAACGGCTTCGTTCTGCTTTTCCGGCGGAACGGATCGATGGCGACGCTGCCTTTGCGCAGTGGGGCGCCAGTTATCTCGACGCGAATGAGTTTGCGCGTGCGATCGACGGCAAGACCTGGGAGGAACTCGACAGTTCATACATCGTGCGGCGCAATGACGCGCTTGGCTTTTTGTCGACGCGCGAGCTCGTGCAGATCTTGCCTGTCGACCTTCGCTCGCTCGTCGAGGAAGGTCTGATGTCACCTGCGCTCGATGCGGTGCTCGTGAAGTTCACGCGACCCGCACGCGAGCCGGCGCGCGAACGCTTCGATGCACTCGTCGGCGCGCTTACGCCAAGCCAGCGCGGTGCTATCGCGAGCGCTCTGCATCACATCGCCGAACAGGATCCTGACGGCACGCCCGGGCGCGCCGCGAATGCCGCTCTCGAACGTACGTGGAAGGGGGAATCGTGAAGAGGTCCAGGAGGCTGTGAAGAACAGGGGATGCGACAGCCTCCCGTCTAGAGAAGTGCATCGATTACCGTCGAGCGGTCATGAACGTCTTCGCCTCAGCAATCGATCGGGTTCGCAATGAAAACGATCCGCCGGAGATAGTTCCGCTCGCTCGCCAGCTTCGCGACATGTGGGAGGCTGGCAAGCCAGGCCACGAGGAACAGATCACTGCGCGCCGGAACGCACTCGAGACATGCAAGAGCTCGCGGCTCTGAGGCGAACTCGGCGATGGGCATCGGCACGGCGGCACAGCTGATCGCCGCGAACCCCGGCGACGAGCCGGCGACGATCGTCGCCGCGATCGGAGCCGCGATCTCGGGACTGTTCCGCGCGAGCCATCCATCGCCATCTGCGCGAGCTGCGCGCGGTCGCGGGAAGTCCGACTCGCTCGACGGTGCGCTCGATCAGCTCGTCGAGGCCGTTGCCGGATACCTGCGCTCGCGGCCCGAGCTGCGTGTCGATCCCGCGAGCGCCGCGTTCACGATCGTTCACGCCGTCGACAGCGCGATCAACGCGTTCGCGATCCGCCAGCCGATAGCGGCTCCGCTCGACGATCCCGATACGATGGCGCGCGACCTGGCGCGCATGGTCGACGCGTACCTGGGACTCGCGTGACACCCGCGGACGCGATCGCAGTCCTGCAGCGCCTCGGTGCCGTGCCGTGGCTCGTTCGCCATCACGAGCTCGTTCTCGAGGCAGCGGTCAGCGTCTGCGATCGGTTCGCGCGCGAGCTCGCGTTCGACCGCGATGCGGTCCTGCTCGGTGCCGCACTTCACGACGCGGGTAAGATCATCCATCCCGCCGAGATGAGCGCGCCCGGTCACGAGCACGAGGCCGCGGGCCGCGAGCTGCTGCTCCGGCACGGTGTCTCGCCCTCGATCGCACGGTTCTGCGTCACCCATGCCGCGTGGAACACCGACGACGCGACGGTCGAGGACCTGCTCGTCGCACTCGCCGACAAGCTGTGGAAGGGCAAGCGCGACGAGGCACTCGAGCAGCGCATCGTCGAGGTGATCGCCGCGGCAACGAAGCGGCAACCGTGGGCAGTGTTCGACCGCGTCGACGCGATCTGCGAGGCGGTGGCGGCTCATGGTCCCGACCGGTTAGTGCGTTCCGCGGTGTGACTGTCAGCCGGCGGCGTGTGCCGCGGCTCCTGTCACCATGGTGCGAGCGCTGCTGGTGTTGGTGTTGCTGGTCCCGACGTCCGCCCATGCCGGCAAGTACATGATGGGCGAGCCGTCCTTGGGCGGCGGGGACTGGGTCCGCGATGCGATCGACGAGGTCATCGACATCGGTCCGCAAGCGACCATGCTCACGACCGTCGGCCCTGGCGGCGTCTCGACCGCGATCGGGCTCGGCTTGATCATCGGCCTGTTCGAGAACACGGAGTCGTGGTTCGCGCGTCCGTTCCTCGAGTCGAGCTTCTCCGTCGAGCGCGCGCTCGATGCCGATCGCTGGCAGCTTCATGTGGGCGCGGCCACCGCGTTCGGACCCATCTCGCTCGCGATGAGCTGGACGACGGAAGTGACCGGCGCGGGCTCTGCGGACGGAGTCAGCCCCGAGGTGCGCATCCGTCACCGGTTCGGTGCTGGCACCCGGAAGCCGTCGTTCGGCGTGTTCGCGCGCGCCGACCTGTTCATCGGCGAGACCCTCGACGATCGGCTCTCGCTCGGGATCTGCGGCGCGCTCGACGTCCTCTAAAGGCAGAGCAGCCGAACGGAGCTGATGCGCATCGTGCCGTCGAAGTTCGCGTCGTTGGTCTGATCGCCGATCGCGATCGTGCCATTCGATGTGAAATTGTTGCGGGTCAGCGCCGTCGTGCCATCGATCGTGACGGTCGCGACCTTTGCCGCATCCACGCTGAGCACGTACGTGTGATAGGAGCCGTTGATCGCCGCGGCGAACGACTGCAAGTCGTCCGCCCAGCCGAGTGCCGCCGTGTCGAGATAGATCATCTCCGCTCGATCGTTCTGGTTGCCGAACGTCGGCGTGAACGAGCCCATGATCGCGACGGGCGCATCGAACTGATTGTGCTGCGTCGTCGACAACCGGAGCAGCTTGACCTCGAGCTTGAACGGCGTGTTGGCCGGGAACGCATCTGGATACGACAGCAGCAGGTGGCCACCGGTCGTGGCGCTCATCATCGTCGAGGTCTCGAGCTGCACGTAGTCGGCGCCGTACGTGACGGTCGCAGGCCCCGACGTCACGATGTTCCAGCCCTGCGCGGCGACGTCGGTGCCACCGACGAGCAGCGTGCGCTCGCACGAGGCGTCGGGCGGTGCGTCCGGTGTCGCGTCGGCCGGTTCACCATCGACGACAGCAGCATCGAGATGGCGCTGCTCGTTCTCCGAGCCGCAACCGGCGACGAGCGATGCGAGCAGCGCCCCTCGCGCCACCCGCGAAGCGAGGTACTTCACGTCGAGAGTCTCGCACGCCGTTGATCGCGCCCACCACCCATCAGGCGCGTCTCTCCTGCGTCAAATCACCCGATCCGAGCCGCGCGGCGAGCCGCATCGAAGGTGCATGACGAGATGGCTGCTTGCGGTGGTGAAGACGCTCGCGTTCTTCGTCGGGATGTTCGGGGTCATGCAGCTCGTGCCTTACGGGCGCGCCCGGTCGAATCCGCCGGTCGCATCGGAGCCGGCATGGGATTCACCTCGCACGCGCGAGCTCGCGGTCCGCGCATGCTTCGATTGCCACAGCAACGAGACGAAGTGGCCGTGGTACGCGAGGGTCGCGCCGATGTCGTGGGTGCTCGAGCGCGACGTCGAGATCGGCCGT